>NZ_MKUG01000073.1 GCF_001897685.1 Thiobacillus sp. 65-1402 | reverse complement strand
ACCCCGGAGCGGTGGGGCTGCATGTTCTGGATTCATTTTGCTCGGGCACGCCGATGATGACGACCGCGGAATCCCGGCATGGTCGCCGTGTGCGGATGGTCGCCGGTGACCATGATGACGCGGATGCCGGCCGCGGCGCAGCGCGCCATGGCCTCCGGCACTTCCGGCCGCGGCGGATCTTCCAGCCCGACCAGGCCCGACAGGATGAGGCCGCGCTCCTCGGCGGGCAGGCCGCCGTCGACCGGGCCATGGGCGAAAGCCAGCACGCGCAGACCGGCCTCCGCCAACGCGTCCTGCGCCGCGAGCAGGCGGGCTTTCACCGCGCCATCGAGCGGCGCGACCATGGCGTCGAGCTGCACGAAATCGCAGGCCTCAAGCACCGTTTCCAGCGCCCCCTTGCAGTAAAGCATGCGCCCATGCGGGGTTTCGCACAGCACCGACATGCGCTTGCGATCGGTGTCGAAGGGAATCTCGTCGATGCGCACGTAGCCGTCGAGCGCGCCGGCGGCCTGGCGGCCCATGGCGGCCAGCGCCACCTCCATCGGGTCGCCCTGCCAGGTGCGGCTGCCCTGATTCCCCATTTCTTTCAGGTTGTGGCAGAGCGCGGCATTCACGAAGAGCGCACGGTGATCCGCCGCCAGACGCGGCTGCGCCGCGATGTCGTCCGCCGCGGCGAACCTGCCGCCCAGCCACAGGCGCCGCACCGACATCCGGTTCTGCGTCAGCGTGCCGGTCTTGTCGGAAAGGATCACCGTGATCGAGCCGAGCGCCTCCACCGCGGGCAGGTGCCGCACCAGCGCGTTGCGCTTCGCCATGCGCTGCGTCGCCAGCGCCAGCGACAGCGTCACCGTCGGCAGCAGGCCTTCCGGCACGTTGGCGACGATGATGCCGATGGCGAACAGCAGGTTCTCCCAGAACGGCAGGCCGAGCGCCTGGCCGACCAGGAAGAACGCGCCGCCGATGCCGCTGGCAAGCATGGCCACCATGCGGGAAAGCCGTTTGATCTCGCGCTGCAACGGCGATATGGCTGCGCCTGCCGTCTGCGTCAGATGGGCGATGCGGCCGAATTCGGTTCGCATGCCGGTGGCGTAGACCACCGCGCGCGCCTGGCCCGACACCACCGCGGTGCCGGCCAGCACGATGTTTCTGGCAAAGAGCGGCGAACTCTCCGTCTGGGGGGCTGCGCTGCGTGCCGCGGGCAGCGACTCGCCGGTGATCGTCGCGGTGTTGACGCGCAGGCCGAGCGCCTCGACCACCCGGCAGTCGGCCGGCACGAAGTCGCCCTCCTCCAGCAGCACGATGTCGCCGGGCACCACTTCGCCGGCAAGCTTCCGCACCACTTCGCCATCGCGCGACAGCGTCGCCTGCTGCGGCAGCAGCAGGCGCAGCGCGTCGACTGCGCGTTCGGCCTTGTATTCCTGCCAGAAGGAAAAAACGCCGTTGACGAGGATGACGCCGACGATGGCGACCCCCAGCCGGGCCATGCCCTGGCCGGGTTCGAAATACTCGGCGAAAAACGCCAGCGCCGCGCCCAGCCACAGGATGACGGCGAAGAAGTGGGTGAATTCGCGGGCGAAGCGCAGCAGCATGGACTCACGCCTCACCTCCTCGACGCGGTTGGGGCCGAATTCCGCCAGCCGGCGCCGCGCCTCGGACGCAGTCAGCCCCGCAGCCGAGGTATGCAGGCTGGCGAAGGACTGCTCGACAGTAAGGGTTTGAATGTGCACGGAAAGACCCGGCGATGTATCCTGTTCGTTCAACATAGACACAACGGACCCGATCCGGACGGCAGCCGCGCGGCCGCTGCGGAGGCGGCGGCTTTCCGCCCTATGCCTGACTCCGGCGCCCCGGCCTGGCGGCTCCGCGCCCAGGCCGGGGCGCGCAACACGGTCTACGCTTCGGTTTGGGCGGCGAATGCCGGCCTGCTTCCGTCAAACCCTACTGGATCACCCATGGAAATCCTCTTCTTGACCGCCCTGATCGTGCTCAACGGCGCGTTCGCCATGTCGGAAATCGCCCTGGTGACGGCGCGCCGCGCCCGCCTGGCGCGGCTGGCCGAGGACGGCGACGCCGCGGCAGCGGTCGCGATGAAACTGCACGACGACCCGACGCGCTTCCTGTCGACGGTGCAGATCGGCATCACCTCGATCGGCATCCTCAGCGGGATCGTCGGCGAGGCGGCGCTGGCGCAGCCGCTGGCGCTGTGGCTGCAGTCGCTCGGGCTGGAACCGGAAGCCAGCCGCATCGCCTCGACCGCGCTGGTGGTCGTCGTCATCACCTATGTCTCGATCGTCGTCGGCGAGCTGGTGCCGAAGCGCATCGGCCAGTTCAATCCCGAGGGCATCGCCCGCCGGGTGGCGCGCCCGATGCATCTGCTGGCGATTCTGGCGCGCCCCTTCGTGCGCCTGCTGGCGGGGTCGACCGATGCGATCCTGCGCTTGCTGGGCAAGCAGCCGTCCAGCCAGGAGGGCGTGATCGAGGAGGAAATCCACGCCCTGCTGGAGGAAGGCTCGGAAAGCGGCGCGATCGAGCAGCAGGAACGCGACATGGTGCGCAACGTGTTCCGCCTCGACGAACGGCACATCAACTCGCTGATGATCCCGCGCGCCGACATCGTCTATCTCGACGCCAGCCTGCCGCCGGAAGAAAACCTGCGCCGCGTCGCCGAATCGGAACACTCGCGGTTTCCGGTCTGCCGCGGCGGGCTCGACGAGGTGCTGGGCATCGTCACGGCCAAGCAGCTGCTCAACCAGCAGCTGCGCGGCGGCAACGCCGACGACCTGACCGCGCGGCTGACGCCGGCGGTGTATGTGCCGGAAAGCCTCACCGGGATGGACCTGCTGGAGCACTTCCGCGCATCCGACACCCAGATGGTGCTGATCATCGACGAATACGGCGAGATCAACGGCCTGGTCACGCTGCAGGACGTGCTGGAAGCGGTGACCGGCGAATTCAAGCCGCGCAACCAGGAAGATGCCTGGGCGGTGCTGCGCGAGGACGGCTCCTGGTTCCTCGACGGCCTGATCCCGATCCCCGAACTCAAGGACCGGCTGGGCCTGAAAACCGTGCCCGAGGAAGACCGCGGCCGCTACCACACGCTGAGCGGGCTGGTGATGTGGCTGTCCGGGCGGCTGCCGCAGACCGGCGACATTCTGGTCTGGGAAAACTGGCGGCTGGAAGTGGTCGACCTCGACGGCAAGCGCATCGACAAGATTCTCGCCACGCCGATTGCGCCCGCAGAAGGCACGCCGCCCGACGCGCCGGCCTGACGCCTGGCCGGGCGTCCTCGCGTCCGCAGCGAATCAGGCCTTCTCGCCGGCCGCCAGCAGCATGCCACCCCACGGCAGCGCGCCTGGGATGGTCTGTTCCAGCGCCCTCGCCCAGCGCGTTGCCGCCGGCAGATAAATCGCCGCGCGCAATGTCAGCTTGCGTACCGGCAAGCCGGAAAACAGCGCACGCACCTCGTCGGCGCCATGCCAGCGGGCGCCGCGATAGGCGCCGCTACCGCCGCCCCGTCCCTTTTGCCGATACAGCAGGCTGTTCCGGTTGAGCCAGCCGATGGCGAAGCGGCGGCGCGCCACCCGCACGGCCTCGGCCACGGCCTGCCGCTCGCCATCGACGAAACAGAGCGCGGCAATGGACAGCACATGGTCGAAGCCGGCGTCGGCGAACGGCAGGGTGCGCGCGTCCCCCTCCACCCAGTTCACGTCCCCGGGGCTGCGGGCGCGCGCATAGTCCAGCCACGCGGAATCAGGATCGAGCCCGGTCGCGATGAGACCATCGGCCGCGGCGCGGCGCGTGAACCAGCCGGTACCGCAGCCGACATCGAGCAGGCTGTCGCCTGCCCGTGGCGCGAGCAGCCGCTTCGCCAGCGCGTATTCCGTGTCGCCGACCCAGCGTCCGCGCGGGGTGGCGTACCAGGCGTCGTAATCGGCGGGATTCATGCCATCGCCGGCCGGCGCAAGCGGCGCTCGATGCCGACAACCGCGATCAGCGCGGCGACCAGCAGCGGCGCCACCGCGAGATTCAGCGCGACCCAGCCGAAGCGGTCGTAGAGCCAGCCTGCCGACAGGGTGGCCAGCGCCACCAGACCGAAGACGACGAACTCGTTCACCGCCTGCACCTTCAACTGTTCGGCCGGCCGGTAAGCCTGGGTCAGCAGCGTGGTGCCGCCGATGAAGGCGAAATTCCAGCCGATGCCGAGCAGCACCAGCGCCGACAGAAAATGCAGGAATTCGACGCCGGACAGGACCAGCGCGACGTGGCCGAGCAGCAGGATGAATCCGGCCTGCATGATGCGCGGCGCGCCGTAGCGCTGGATCAGCGAGCCGGTGAAGAAGGAAGGCGCGAACATGCCCACCACGTGCCACTGGATCACCGACGTCACGCTCGTTTCCGGCAGGCCGCAGCCCAATATCGCCAGCGGCGTCGCCGTCATCACCATGATCATCACCGCATAGCCGATGGCGGTGCCGAAGATCGCAACCCGCAGCACGGGCTGGCCCAGGATTTCGCGCAGCGGGCGGACGGAGCCGCCATCCACGACGGCCATCCCGGGGAGCCGCAGACGGGAGAGCAGCGCCAGTGCGGCGAGGCTCAGGACGCCCTGCGCCAGATAGGAGCCGACGAAGAGGTGCCCGCCGATCCAGTCGCGCCCCCATTGGCCGAGCTGGGGGCCGAGGAAGGCCGCCACCACGCCGCCGGCCACCACCAGGGAAACGGCCTTGCCGGCACGCTGCGGCCCGGCCGCCTCGACGGCGGCGAAGCGGTAGTAATTGGCGAACCCCTGGTAGCTGCCGAGCAGGAAATGGCCGACGACGAAGGCGGCAAAACTGCCCTGCCGGAGCGCCAGCGCGCACAGCAGGCTGCCGCCGACGCCCAGCAGCGCGCCCAGCAGGAAACCCGGCCGGCGGCCATGCCGGCGCATCAGCATGGCCGCCGGCAGCGAGGCGATGGCGGTACCGATCACCATGGCCGCCACCGGCAGCGTCGCCAGCCCCGGGTCGGGCGCGAGCATGCTGCCGAGGATCGCGGCGAGCGCCATGGAGAGGACGACCGCGGAAAGCGTCAAGGCCTGGCTCAGCGCCAGGATCAGGATGTTGCCGCGGGACGAGGCGGTCATCGGGCTGCGCCCGTCGGGTTCGGCGAAGCCCACGGCGGGTTCCGGTTCAGGCACATGATCGGTCGGAGCTTACATCCCTTCGCGCGTGCGCTCCAGGATGGTTCGGCTTCAATCGGCATCCGGGTTGAGGCGCGGATGGGTTTCCTCGCAGGCCAGCAGGACGATGAGGCCGGAGACGAACATGGCGGCGGCGGTGAACCAGAAGCCGGCCTCGATGCCGCCGAAAAGCGCCGCCACCGCGCCCAGCAGCAGTGCGCCGATGCCGTAGCCGAGATCGCGCCAGAAGCGGTAGATGCCGATGGCCGAGCCGCGCCAGTTGGGGTGGGCGATGTCGGACACGGCGGCCGACAGCGTGGGGTACAAGAGCGCCATGCCGAAGCCCATGACGGCGGCGGAAAACGACCACCACAGCTCGCCCTCGCCCAGCAGCACCAGCGCGACGCCGGCGCCGCACAGCCACATGCCGGCGACGATCGGCTTCTTGCGGCCGACGCGGTCGGACCAGTGGCCGGTGAAGAACTGCGAGATGCCCCAGACGAAGCCGTACACGCCGACCACCCAGCCGATGCCGGCAAGACTCAGGCCGTGCTGGTAGAGATAGACCGGAAAGAACACCCACACCAGCGCATCGACGAATTTTTCCGTGAGGCCGGCCTGGCTGATCGACGCCATGCGCGCATCGCGCCACGACATCAGGCTGAACACTTCCCAGGTGCCGGGCCGCTCTGAAATACGGGTCGGGTAGCGCGGCGGCGGGCCGGCCATCTGCCCCGCCGCGTGTTTCTTGCCTTCGGCGTGCGCCCACGGCAGGGTGTCCTTCACCCACAGCAGGGTCAGCAGGCCGGCCAGCGCGACCACCGTGAGGCCGAAAATCATCAGTCCTTCGCGCGGCCCGTAGGCGCTGGCGAGGTAGCCGGTGACGATGCCCGCCACCGCGACGCCGAAGTAGCCGGCGAACTCGTTGAGGCCGATGGTCAGCCCGCGCTGGTCGGCGCGGGTGAGGTCGAGCTTGGCGGTCTGCGTCATCGACCAGGCGAGGCCCTGGTTCACCCCCAAGAGCACGGTCGCCGCCACGATCCAGCCCCAGCTCGGCGCGTAGAGGATCATGAACGGAATCGGCAGCGCCGCCAGCCAGCCTGCGAACAGCACCTTCTTGCGGCCGATGCGCTCGGACAGCCGGCCGGCGACGAAGTTGAGCGTGCCCTTGACGAAGCCGAAGGCGGTGACGAAAGCCATCAGCATCATGAAGGAGCCGCGGGCGACGCCGAACTCGGTTTCGGCGAGCGCCGGCACCACGGTGCGGAACATGCCGATGGCCAGCCCGACGAAGAACACCTGCACCAGCTGGTGCGAGAACTGGGCGAAATTGTGGCGGATGCCGTAGCGGTAGTCCGCCGCGTTCTGGGCGAGCGACATGTTCAGTTGCCGAGGTTGAAGGCGACCATGCGGTCCATTTCCGCAGGACGTGGCGGGATCGACTGCGTCAGCGCGGCGACGAATTCGTCGCGGCTCATCGCCAGCATCGGGTTCCAGCGTTTCTCGAAGCCGATGGTCGACATCGGCTTGCCCGACATGCCGGCGCCGCAGGCGCTGCCCGAAGTGTGGCCGGGATACAGCTCGACCTCGGCCGGCAGCGTCAGCAAGCGCTGGTGCAGGGTGTCGTGGATCTGCCCCGCCATCTCGGTTTCGCGGCCGGCGAGGTCGGGGCGGCCGGCGCTGCCGACGAACAGGGTGTCGCCGGTGAGCACGAACCACGGGGTTTCGGCACGGCGCTTGTCGGTGACGACCAGGCAGATCGAGTCCGGCGTATGGCCGGGGGTGTGCAGCACGTCGACGAAGACGTTGCCGACTACGATGCGCTGGCCGTCCTTGAGCGCGTCGAAGGGATAGTTCGCGCGGCCGGCATTGGCTTCGTGCAGGCAGTAGGCCGCGCCGGTCTTCTCGGCGAGCGCACGGCCGCCGGAAAAATGGTCGGCGTGGACATGGGTGTCGATCACATGGCTGATCTTGACGTCCTGTTTGGCGGCTTCGTCGATGAACCACTGCTCGTCGCCGAGCACCGGATCGACGGCGACGCCGACATGGCAGGAGCCGCAGCCGAAGAAGTAGGAAAGCGTGGCGTCCTTCGCCAGCAGTTGACGGAAAAACATGGAAGTCTCCTTGGTATTAATTCAGGGCAGGCAGGGTGTTCGGGGCCGGGCACATCAAGGTCATGCCAGCGGCAAGCCGGCCGCCTGCCATTCGGGGATGCCGTCGGCGATCTTCCGGGCGCGGTAGCCGTGTTCCTTCAGCAGCGCCACCGCTTCGGCGGACATCATGCAGAACGGCCCGCGGCAATAGGCGACGACGTCGCGGTCGGCGGGCAGCTCCGCCAGCCGCTGTTTGAGTTCGGACAGCGGCAGCGAGCGCGCAAACGGCAGGTGGCCGGTTGCGTATTCGGCCGACGGACGCACGTCGATCACCACCACCTCGCCGCGCCGCGCCTTCTCCATCAGCGAGCGCCGCGTCTCGGCGTCGAGTTTTTCCGGCGCCGCGAAGATCCGCTCCATCGCCACTTTCAGCTCGACCAGGTGTTCTTCCGCCACCGTGCGCAGATTGACCCACAGCGCGCTGACGTCCGCTCCGGACAACCGGTAGGCGATGAAACGGCCGTCGCGCTGCGTCTCGACCAGGCGCGCCTCTTTCAGCACCTTGAGATGCGCGCTCGCCAGCTTGATGTCGATGCCGGCTTCGGCGGCCAAGGCGTCGACGGTCTTCTCGCCCTGCGCGAGGATTTCCAGCAGTTCCAGCCGCTTGGGGCTGGAAACCGCCTTGCCGATGCGGGCGACCTGTTCGTAGAGCAGGTCTTTGGTTTTGCGTTTATCCATGAAAACAATATTCGCGCGATTATTAGAATATTGCAAGCGATGTTTCCGCCATCCCGCCTCGCTCAATGAAACCGCATCCGGCGCCGGGATAACGCGCGCAAGCGCGCGCCCTCCCCGCAGGCGCTCAGGCCGGCCCGCTGTAGATGCAGCCCGAATCGTGCGTTTCCATCACCTTTATCCGCGACAATCCGGGCAGCGCGGGCTCGAGCTGCCGCCACAGCCACTGCGCCAGATTTTCGCTGGTGGGATTGTCCAGCCCGGCGATATCGTTGAGGCAGCGGTGATCGAGCGCCGCATGGATCGGCTGCCAGGCCGCCTCGATGTCGGCGAAGTCGAGCACCCAGCCAAGCACGGGATCGAGGTCGCCGCTGACGGTCAGTTCGACCTCGAACGAATGGCCGTGCAGGCGCGAACAGGGATGCGATGCGGGCAGCGCGGGAAGCCGCCGCGCGCATTGCAGGTGGAAGATGCGGAAGATGTCCATGCGGCATTTTCGCGCATGCGGCCGGTGCTGGCTATGCGACCTTTGCCGTCCCGGATAAACTCATGGCGTCCTGTCCCGTTACGGAGCGACCATGCTGGTGCCACGCCTGGCGGTTGCGGCGATTGCCGCGCTCATGCTGCTGTCGACCCCTGCCTGTTCCCGCAATGACGGGCCCACCTTGAGCGCGCCCGACGCCTATGGCCAGGCGCAAGCCGGCAGGCTAACGCTGATCGACGTGCGCACCCCCGACGACTGGCGCAAAACCGGTGTGGCCAAAGGTGCGCTGCGAATCAACATGGCGAACGTCGGCGGTGAAGCAGGCTTCATCCAGCAGGTGGAAACCGCGCTGGGCGGCAACAGGAATGCGCCGATCGGGCTGCTCGGCCTCGCCGGAAATCGTGCCGCCAATGCCCAGGAAGTGCTACGCGAAGCCGGCTTCACCCGAGTCTACAACATCAAGGAAGGGATGCTGGGGGGCAGCGCCGGCCCCGGATGGATCGCACGCAAGCTGCCGGTTGAAGCCTGCCCGCGCTGCTGACGGGCGACGGCCGCGCCGCCTTGCAGCAAGCGAAGCAGGCTCCCAACTCAGCCCGCCAGTTCCTTCAGCAGCGCGCTGCGCCGGCCGGTTTCCCCGCCTGTCAGCACAAAGCCTTGCAGCCGGCCGCTGCCGTCGGTATGCAGCGCGCAGACGCCGGTGTCGCCGCACTCCACTTGCCAGCCGCCCGCCGCGCCGGCCTGGGGCGGCAGCGCCGCCACCGGATGCGCCGGGGTTTTCACCATCACCGGCATCGCCGGATAGACAACAGGCGTCGGCGTCCCGGCGAGCGTGGCGGCGAGCGCGCGCGCCTGCAGCATCAAGGGCTGCACATAGGGCAGGTTGAGCCCCTCGACTTCGGCGCAGTCGCCCATCGCGTACACGTTCGGCGCGCCGGTTTGCAGCAGGCGGTCGGTCCGGATGCCGCGCCCCACCGGGATGCCCGCCGCCTGCGCCAGCCCGGTGCGCGGCTTGAGGCCGATCGCCGACAGCACCACGTCGGCTTCGAGGACTTCGCCGTTGTCGAGCACGACCTGGCAGCCGGTCGCCGTCCGCTCGACGCTTGTTGCGCTGCGCCCGAAATGCCAGCTCACGCCCAGCGCGGCGAGGCCGTCGGCCAGGCGCTGGCCGGCCTCGACCGGCAGCAGGCGCTCCAAGGGCCACTCGCCCAGGTGCACCACGTCGACCGCGAACCCGGCGTGCGCCAGGTCGTTGGCGAATTCGCAGCCGATGAGGCCGCCGCCGAGCACGGCGATGCGCTGTTTGCCGGCGATGGCACTGCGGAAAGCCGCGTAATCGGCCAGATCGTTCACCGCCAGCACGCCCGCCGCGCCGCTGCCGGCGAGGCCGTGCGGCAACGGGTCGGCGCCGAGCGCGAGCACCAGCTTGCCGTATTCGAGTTCGCCGCGGTCGCTGCGAATGCGGCGGCCCTGCGGGTCGATCGCGGTGATGCGGGTGTGCGCCAGCACCGTCGCGTTCTGCCCGGCCGCCATCTCCTCCGCGCTGGCGCTCGCCAGCGCCGCAGCGGACTTGCCCGCGGCGAGCGCGCTCGACAGGTTGGGCTTGGAATAAAAGGCGCCGTCGTCCGCGGTCACCAGGGTGACCGGCACGGCCGCGTCGCGCTTGCGGATCTCCTTCAGCAGGGTGTAGCCGGCGAGGCCGGAACCGACGATGACGATGGGATGCATGGGGTTCTCCTGGAGTGACGGGACCGCGGCGGGCGCGGCCCCGGGGATGGCGACGAGGCTCAGGCGGCGGTGACTTCAGCCATCTCGAAATCCGCTTTCGAGACGCCGCAGTCCGGGCATTCCCAGCTCTCCGGCACGTCCTCCCAGCGGGTGCCGGGGGCGATGCCATGCTCCGGATCGCCCTGGGCTTCGTCGTAGATGTAACCGCAAACAATGCATTGCCAAGCTTTCATGATGGGTCCTTTCAATTCAGTTAAATGGTGTTCGGCTGATCCGTTCAGGCCGCAATCGCGTCCTTCTGCGCCTGGTAGTGCTTCGCGTGCTTCTCTTCCACCTTGGCCAGCGCGGCGAAGCGCTTGGCGGCCTTGTCCAGCACGGCCCTGAACATCTCGGCGTGCTCCTTCGATTCGGCGATCTGCTCGTCGATCTCAGCCACCGCGGCATCATGTCCTTCCTGCATCGCCTCGTGGCGGAACTTCGGGTACATCTCGGTGTACTCATGGGTCTCACCCTCGATCGCGTACTGCAGGCACTTGGCCGGCGTCATGGTTTCGTCGGCGAACAGCAGTTCGGCGTGGCCGAAGGCGTGCAGCATTTCCTGCGCCGCGGTGTCCTCGAACACCCGGGCGGTCGCTTCGTCGCCGGCCTTGCGGCACTGGCGGGCGAACCACAGGTACTTGATGTGGGCCATCGACTCGCCGGCGAAGGCGGCTTCGAGGTTCTGGATGGTCGGGGACTTCGTGTTCTGCATGATGCGCTCCTGTTTGGTTGATTTGCGTTGTCGATCAAGACAGGAACGATGTTAGGGGTTATCGATAAATCGATCCAACGGATAATCCTGATAACAACGATTGAGGATATCAATCGTTGTTGCCTTTCCGCGTGCCGGCTGTGCCACACTTGCCGGCCCGCCATTCACCGGAACCGCCATGCATCGCCCGCCACGCCCCGTCCGATCCGCCGCCGCGCCTGAATCCAGGGCGGTCGACCGCTGATGGACTGGACCCTGTTCGGATCGGCGCTGCTGTCGTCCACCCTGCTCCCCGGCGGCTCCGAAGCCCTGCTGCTGTATCGCCTGCACCAGGGGGCCGACCCGCTGGCCAGCGTGGCGACCGCCACTGCCGGCAATGTGCTCGGCAGCCTCGTCACCTACGGCATCGGGCGGTTCGGCCGGCGGGCGGTGAACCGCACCAGCGAAAAAACCGAGCGCCACGTCGCGCGCGCCGAGCGCTGGTTCAGCCGTTTCGGCCGTCCCAGTCTGCTGCTGGCGTGGCTGCCGCTGGTCGGCGACCCGCTGTGCCTGGTCGCCGGGGTGCTGCGCGTGAGTGTGGGGAGCTTTCTGCTGCTGGTGACGCTGGGTAAGCTGGCGCGCTATGCCGCGCTGGCCTGGTTCGTCTGATCAGGCCGGCCTGGCACGCCAGCTTTTCAGGGCCGCTTCCATCCGCGCCATGCTGACGTAGAAGGTGGGCGTGATGTAGAGCGTGAGGAACTGCGAGAACAGCAGGCCGCCGACCACCGCGATGCCGAGCGGCCGGCGCGCCTCGCCGCCGGCGCCGAAGCCGATGGCGATCGGCAGCGTGGCAAAAATCGCGGCGAAGGTGGTCATCATGATCGGGCGCAAACGCGTGAGGCTGGCTTCGACGATGGCGTCCTCCGCGCTCGCCCCGGCGCGCTGCCGGGTGAGCGCGAAGTCGATCATCATGATGCCGTTCTTCTTCACCAGGCCGACCAGCAGGATGATGCCGACGAAGCTGAAGATGTTGAGCTCCTCGTCCAGCAGCAGCAGCACCAGCAGGGCGCCTGCGCCTGCCAGCGGCAGCGCGGTGAGGATGGTGAGCGGATGCCCGAGGTGTTCGTACAGCACCGCCAGCACCATGTAAATGACGACGACGGTGAACAGCAGCAGCAGCGGCAGCTGCAGCGTGGATTCCTGGAATTTCTGCGCGGCGCCGGTGAATTCCAGCGCCACCTCCGCCGGCACGACTTCCCTTGCCGCCTCGTAGGCGGCCGCCAGCGCAGCGTCGAGCGAGACGCCCGGCGCGAGGTTGAACGACAGCGTGACGGCGGGCTGCTGGCCATAGTGATACACCGCGATCGGCCCGACTCCGGCTTCCACCCGCGCCACCGCATCGAGCCGGGTGAGCGTGCCTGCCGCGGTTTTCAGCGGCAGCTGGCCGATCACCGCCGGGTTGAGCTGGGCTTCCGGCAGCGCCTTGACGCTCACCACGTACTGGTCACTGGCGCCGTAGATTTCGCTGATGCGGCGTCCCCCCAGCGCGTCGTACAGGGTTTGCTGGACCTGTTGCGCGGTCACGCCGAGGCGCGCGGCCTCGATCTGATCGAGGCTGACGCGCAGCTCCGGGTTGCGCAGCTCCAGGTTGCTGTTGACGTCCTCGATCTGCGGCAGCGCGTCGAGCCGCTTTTCGACCGCGGCGGAGGCGGTTTTCAGCGCCTCGAAGTCGCCCGCGGTCAGCGTCAGCTGGTAGTCGCTGCTCGACGCCAGCGCGCCGACGTTGATCGAGGCCGGGTTTTGCAGCGTGACGTTGACGCCGCTCACCTTGCGGGTCTGCGCGCGCAGCTCCTCGATCACCTGGTCAGCGCCGGGGCGGCCGCCGCGCGGCGTCAATCGGATCACCAGCCGGCCGACGTTGCCGCCGGTCACGCCGCCGCCGCCCTGCCCGGCCGAGGAGGTCAGGCCTTCGACCGCGGGATGCCGCTGCACGATGGCGGCGATTTTCTGCTGGCGCGCGCTCAGCTCCTCGAACGGGATGCCCTCGGGATACTGGATGCTGGCGAAGATCATCCCCGAGTCGACGCGCGGAATGAAGCCCTGCTTGACCTGACCGGCCAGCCACAGCATCGCGCCCAGCACCGCCAGCGACACCAGCAGCATCGCGCCGCGATGGCGCATGCTGGCGCGCAGGGTGGCGCCGTAAAAATCGCGGAAGCGGTTGAAGCCGGCGTCGAACATGCGCGACAGCGGATTGCCGGGCGGCGCGTGCGCCAGCCCGCGCGCGCACAGCATCGGCGTGAGCGTCAGCGCGACCACGCCGGACAGCAGCACGGCGACGCCGATGCTGACCGCGAATTCCTGGAACAGCCGGCCGATCATGCCGCCCATGAACAGGATCGGCAGGAACACCGCGGCGAGCGAGATCGTCATCGACAGCACGGTGAAGCCGATCTCCTGCGCGCCGTCGAGCGCGGCCTGCATGCGCGATTTCCCCATCTCCAGATGGCGCGCGATGTTCTCGATCACCACCACGGCGTCGTCGACCACGAAGCCGATCGCCAGCGTGATCGCCATCAGCGAGAGGTTGTTGAGGCTGTAGCCCAGCAGGTGCATGAAGGCGAAGGTGCCGAGCAGCGAACTCGGCAGCACCAGCGCGGCGATCAGGGTGGCGCGCAGGTTGTGGAGGAAGGCGAAGATGACCAGGATCACCAGCGCCAGTGCCAGTACCAGGGTGAAGTTGACCTCGTGCAGCGAGTCCTTGACGAAGCGCGAGCGGTCGAAATGCACCTGCAGGCGCACGCCGTCGGGCAACTCGGCCTCGATCTGCGGCAGCATCGCGCGGATGCGGTCGGCGACCTCGACCGTGTTCGCCCCCGGCTGGCGCTGCACCGCCAGCACGATGGCGCGGGTGCCGTTGTACCAGGTGCGCGCCTTGTCGTTTTCCACGCTGTCGACCGCGCGGCCGAGGTCTTTCACCCGCAGCGCGGCGCCGTCGCGATAGGCCACCACGATGTCGCCGAAGTCGGCCGCATTGGCGAGCGCCACCGGCGCCTTCACCGTGTAGGCGCGGGTGGCGCCGTCGAGGGTGCCGGACGGCAGGTTGGCGTTGGCGCCCTGCACGGCGGCGATGACATCGGCGAAGGTCAGGCCGCGCTGTTGCAGCCTGGCGGGGTCGAGATACAGCCGCAGCGCGTATTTCTGCGACCCGAACACCAGCACCTGCGCCACCCCGCTCAAGCCGGACAGGCGCTGCGCCACCCGCGAATCGGCGATGGCGTCGAGTTCGGTCAGCGGCAGCCGTTCGGCCGACAGCGCCAGATACAGGATCGGCGAATCGGCCGGGTTGATCTTGCGCAGCTGCGGCGGGTCCATGCCCTGGGGCAGATTGCGCGCCGCCTGCGCGATCGCGGTCTGCACGTCCTGCGCGGCGGCGTCGATGTCGCGCCCGAGTTCGAACTGCAGGGTGATATTGGTCGATCCCTGGCTCGACTGCGAGCTCATCGACTCGATTCCCGCCACCGTCGCCAGCTGCCGCTCCAGCGGCGTCGCCACGGTGTTGCCCATGGTCTCCGGATTGGCGCCCGGCAGCGAAGCCGAGATGCGCAGCGTGGGGAAGTCCACCTGCGGCAGATCGTTCACCGGCAGCATCCTGTAAGCGAGCGCACCGAACAGCGCCAGCGCCAGCACCAGCATCAGGGTGGCGACCGGACGCTCGATGAACAGCCGCGACAGATTCATCGGGGCGCGCTTTCGAGCCTGACCTTGCCGCCCGCCTTGAGCCGCTGCGGAATCTCGATCAGCACCGGCTCGCCGGCGGCGAGTTCGCCCGCAACCACATGTTCGCCGTCCAGGCTGCGGACCAGCTTCACCGGCTGCACCACGGCCTTGCCGCCGCGCACCACATAGACATAGGTGCCTTCCTGCGCGTGCTGCAGCGCCGCTTCCGGCACCACCTTGGCGTCCGGCTCAACGCCCAGCAGCAGGCGCACCCGCACCCCCTGTCCCGACAGCAGCGCGGGAGGCGTCGCGGCCAGCCGTACCTTGACCGGCACCGCGCCGGTGGCGGCGTCGATCTGCGCGTCGACGAAGACGAGCTCGCCCCGGGCCTGCACCGACGCGTCCGCATCGAGCGCGATCTCGGCCGTCACTTTGCCCTGCACGCGCGCCGCCGCCAGTTCGGGCCAGTCCTGCTGCGCCACGCTGGCGCGCACGTCGAGCGTTCCGGGGGCCAGGAGCGTGGTGAGCGGCTCGCCCCCCGCCTGCACCAGGCTGCCCGGCCGCACCATGATGCGGCCGACGCGTCCGGCAATCGGCGCGCGGATCTGCGCATACGCCACCTCCAGCCGCGCCGATTCCAGTTCGGCGCGGGCGCTGCCGGCGCGGGCGCGGGCGGCTTCCAGCGCCAGCTGCGCGTCGTCGAACTCCTGGCGGCTGATGTAGCCCGACTGCAGCAACGGGCTCAAGCGCTCGCGCTTTTTTTCCGCCTCGGCGGTTTCGGCGCGCGCGCCCGTCAGCGCCGCCTGGCTTTGCGCGATGCGCGCCTGCGCCGGCCGCGCATCGAGGCTGAGCAGGACTTGCCCGGCGCGCACGCTGTCGCCTTCCTGCACATGCTGCTGCAGCACGCTGCCGCCGGCCTGGGCGACGATGGCCACCTGATGGGCGGCTTCCAGCGTGCCGGGCAGATCGATCACGCGGGGGAAATCGCGCACCGCCACCGGCACGGTTTTCACGCTGAGCGCGCGATCCCCGCCGGCCGGCTTGTCGCTGCCCGCCTGGTTCTGGATGCGATACGCCACGCCCGCAAGCAGCGCCAGCACGACAAGGATGACAAGAATACGGAGTTTCATGGCGGGTTCGCAGGAGAGGCGCCGGGCAGACGGCCCAGGGCATGGTTCAAACGGGAAAAGGCCGCCAGCCAGTCGGCGTCGGCCTGCGCGGCGCTTTGCCGTGCGCGCGCCAGGTCGGCCTGCGCGGTCAGCAGTTCGAGCAGGCTGCCGACCCCGGCGGCGTAGCGCGCCTCGGCGGCACGCGCCGATTCGCTGGCGCTGTCGAACTGCACCGCCACGCCGTCGCGCCGGCCCTGCGCGTGGCGCACGTCGTGGTACGCCTCGGTCACGCTCAGCGCCACCTGGCTGCGCAGGCCGTCGGCCTCGGCCTGCAGCCGCTCGGCATCGCGCCCGGCGGCGCGCGCCTGCGCCGCCAGCCGGCCGCCGTCGAACAGGGGCACGGACAGGTTCAGGCCGACGCTATAGGTGGTGGACGGCGTCCGCTCGTCCTCGAGGAAAAAGGTGCGGCCGCCGCTGGCGGCCAGCGACAGGCTCGGCCAGCGCGCCGCGCGCGCGCGTTCGGCCTCGGCACGCGCGCTGGCCGCGGCGGCCTGCAGGGCTTGCAGATCGGGGCGGTTGCGCTGCGCCTCGTGCAGCAGATCGGCCAGCAGGATGCCGGCTGTCAGCGTATCGGGCAGCGCGGTTTCCCAGTCCAGTTCCAGCGTTTGCGTCTGCGCAATAGCGGCGGCCTGCTTCAATGCGGCCATGGCCTTGGCGTGATCGCGCTCGGCGGTCTGGCGCGCGAGTTGCGCCTCGCTCAGGGCGGCACGCGCACGCAGCTGGTCGGCGCGTGCCGCCAGGCCGCCGCGCAACCTGACCTCGACCGCATCGAGGCTGGCGCGCAGGGCGGCCTCCTGCTGAACCTGCGCAGCCTCCTGCGCGCGCGCGGCAAGCACCGCAAAATAGGCGGCCTCGACCTCGGCGACGGTGTCCTGCAAGCTGCGGTTGCTGTTCAGCAGGCTGGCGATGAGCTGGTAACGCTGGGCTTCGATGCCGGCGGCGCGCGCGCCAAAGTCGACCAGCACGTAGGCCAGACTGAGGCTGGGGCCGTAGCGATGGAGCGCGGGCACCGACGCCCCCGAACTGGACAGCGCGCGGCTCTGGGTGAAGTTGAACTGGCCGCTGAGCGTGGGCCAGTTGGCGGCCGCGGCGGCATCCAGCCGCGCCGCCTCGGCCTGGATGCCGAACCAGGCGGCGCGCGATTCCGTGCGTTCGCGCAGCGCATGCTCGGTCAGCGCGGCCAGGCTGGCAAAGCGCACGGTATCGGTGTGCGCTGCCGGTGCGGGAACCGACAGCGCGCCAGGCTGCCGCCAGAAGGTGCCGGCGCGCGCGGGCAGATCGAGCTCGGCCGCACGCCCCCACGACGGCAGCAGCGCAAGCGACGCGCACAACAAGAGGCGATACGGAACGGGTTTCAAGGTGGCAAGATTCTAAACGAGTCCCGCTGCGGACTGCGAAAGGCAGGCGCAAGTTCCGCGCCGCGCGGGCAGGACAGGATCGGCTTCATGCGGCAGGTGAAATAGGCATGACACATCGGCTCGCCAGGATGGCCGTGCACTGAACCGGTCGGCGCATGTCTCAAACGGCGAATCGAACGGATGCCGGTGCGGCCTTCACTCAACGATCAAGGGAAACGCAACATGACGCTCAAGCAACGCTCGCTCGCAATCGGCCTGGCTCTGGCAGCTTCGCCGGCTTTCGCCGCCGGCACGCCGTTCAGCCACTTCACGCCCCTGGCCGGCGATGTCGGCGCCGGCACCCTGCCCGAGGCGGCGCCCTACAGGCTGTCCTCGCCCCATTTCAGCCAGACGACCATCGTTGCCCGCGACGTCGCCCAGGCCAGGCGCTTCGACAGCGGCAGCTACGACATGCACACCGCAAACGAAACCGGCCCCGACGCCGGCCGCTACCTGTTCACCGTGTTTGAAACCGGCCAGGCCGGCATCCAGCGCACCGACCTGCGCACCATGATCACCGCCACCATCTGGTCCAGCCCGGCCGCAGCCCCCGCGCTGAACAGCCACGTGGCGTTCGATGCATCGCGCTGGACCCCGTGGGGCAGCTTCCTCACCGCCGAAGAATCGTGGAGCGATCCGGCCGCCCCGGCCAGCCCCTACGGCCGCCTGTTCGAAGTGACCAATCCGCTTGCCGACCCGGCCGACATCAACCTCGTCCACCGTGCCATTCTGCCGCGCGTCGCGCACGAAGGCCTGGCGTTCGACCGGGACAACAACCTGTATTTCATCGACGAGCGCAACGACAGCCACCTCTTCAAGTTCGTCTCAGTCAACCCGGATGCGACCCGCGGCGACGACTACTTTGCCGCCGGCCAGACCTTCGTGCTGCGCGTGGGCGACGGCACGGTTGCAGAAGCCACCGGCGCCGCCACCTGGATTCCGCTCACCGACGTCAACGGCGTTGCCCTGCCCGGCGCCGTCGTCGTCGCCGACCCCAACGGCCTCGTCGCGATCGACGGCCGCGCCACGCCGAAGCTGCCGGCTTTCCGCGGCATCAGGTTCGACCGCCAGGAGGATCTGGAAATCAAAAGCCTGAAGGACGGCGGGCAGATGCTGTTCGTCGCCGCCACCACCAACCACAAGGTATTCGCCATCGACCTGGCGCGCGGCACGGTCAAGCTGTTCGCCAGCCAGAACACGCGGGACATGGCCACCGGCCAGCCCGCCGGCAGCGCCTTCAAGAACCCGGACAACCTGGCGATCGACGCCGAAGGCAATATCTATATCGTGGAAGACCAGCCGGGCGGCGTGGCAGACATCTGGTTCGCCAGCGACGAGAACGGCGACGGCGTCGCCGAGGCCATCGGCAAGTGGGCCAGCCTGTCGACCGCCGGCGCCGAAAGCAGCGGCTTGTACTTCGACAGGTTCAGGCCGAATGTCGCCTACGTCAACGTGCAGCATCCCGCCAGCGGCGTCGACCGCACCATCATGATCAGCGCGTCTTGCCCGGCGGAAACGAGCCAGGACCAGGACCATCAGCGTGGCCACGGCAAAGCTCGCGACAAAGACTGAACGGGCCGGCTCCGCGGCGGCGGTCTCGTGCCGCCGGCAGACTCGACGGCGGCCGGAGAAGCCCCGCAGGCCTGCGCCCGCGGGGACGCTTAGCGTGCCGCCGCCTCCCGGCGCGGCTGCCGCAAGCTTCGGGCCGCCGCCACCATATGCGAAAGCGCCGCCTCGGTTTCAGCCCAGCCGCGCGTTTTCAGCCCGCAGTCGGGATTGACCCAGAGCTTCTCGGGCGCGATCACCTGCGCGGCCTTCTCCAGCAGGCGGACCATTTCCCCGGCATCGGGAATGCGCGGGCTGTGAATGTCGTAGACGCCGGGGCCGATTTCGTTGGGATAGTCGAAATCGCCGAAGCCGCGCAACAGTTCCATGTCCGAACGGCTGGTTTCGATGGTGATGACGTCCGCATCCATCGCCGCAATCGCCGGCAGGATGTCGTTGAACTCCGAATAGCACATGTGGGTGTGGATCTGGGTGGCGTCGTTCACCCCGGATGCGCTGATGCGGAACGCGCGGCTCGCCCAGTCGAGATAGGCCGGCCAGTCGGCGCGCCGAAGCGGCAGGCCTTCGCGGTAGGCGGGCTCGTCGATCTGGATGATGCCGATGCCGGCCGCCTCGAGATCGACCACCTCGTCGCGGATCGCCAGCGCAATCTGCAGGGCGGTGGCCGCGCGCGGCTGATCGTCGCGCACGAACGACCACTGCAGCAGCGTCACCGGGCCGGTCAGCATGCCTTTCATCGGCTTTCCGGTGAGCGACTGGGCATAGCGCGTCCAGCCCACCGTCATCGGCTGCGGGCGCGACACGTCGCCGTATATGACCGGCGGTTTCACGCAGCGGCTGCCGTAGGACTGCACCCAGGCGTTCTGCGAAAACGCGAAGCCGGCCAGCTGTTCGCCGAAATATTCGACCATGTCGTTGCGCTCGGCTTCGCCGTGCACCAGGACGTCGAGCCCCAGGGCCTCCTGTTTTTCGACGGCGTGACGGATCTCGCGCTGCATCGCGGCCGCGTAGTCGGCGGCGCCGATCTCGCCCTTCCTGAAGCGCGCGCGGGCGCTGCGTATCGTCGCCGTCTGCGGGAACGAGCCGATGGTCGTGGTGGGAAAGGCCGGCAGCCTGAAGCGCTCGCGCTGCAGCGCCTGGCGCGCCGGGAACGGATTGTTGCGCACATCGTGCAAGGGCGTCAGCGCGGCCAGCCGCGCCGCCACCGCTGCATCGTGCACCCGCTGCGAGGCATGGCGCGAAGCCAGCGCCCGGGCATTGTCGGACAGCGTCGCGGCCACTGCCTGGCGGCCCTCGTTGAATGCGGTTTTGAGCGTGGCCAGCGCGGCGATTTTTTCGTCGGCGAACGCCAGCCAGCTCTTCAGCTCCGCATCCAGCCGGTCTTCCCCCGCCAGGCTCGCCGGTACGTGCAGCAGCGAGCACGAGGGGGCAAGCCAGAGCCGCTCGCCCAGCCGCTGATGCAGGCCTTCAAAGCGCTCGAACACGGCATTCAGATCGCTCTTCCAGATATTGCGGCCGTCGATCACGCCTGCCGACAGCACCTTGGTGGCGGGCAGCCAGTCGATCACCTGGGCCAGCTCGTCGCCGCCGCGCACGCAATCGACGTGCACCCCGGCCACCGGCAGTTTCAACGCCACCAGCAGGTTCTCGCGCAGCGGTCCGAAATAGCTGGCGAGCAGCAGCTTCACCCCCGTCGCATTCAGATGGTGGTAGGCGCGCTCGAACGCGGCGCGCCAGCGGGACGGCAAATCCAGGCTCAGGATCGGCTCGTCGATCTGCACCCACTCCACCCCCTGCGCCTTCAGCCGCGCCAGAATCTGCGCATAGACCGGCAGCAGCCGGTCGAGCAGCTCGAGGCGGTCGAAGCCGGCGGTCTTTTCCTTGCCCAGCCACAGGAAACTGAGCGGGCCGATCAGCACGGGCTTGGCGTTGAACCCGGCGGTCTGCGCCTCCGCCACTTCGTCGAACAGCCAGCCGGTGTCCAGCGAGAATCGGCTGTCCGGTTTGAGTTCGGGCACCAGATAGTGGTAGTTGGTGTCGAACCACTTGGTCATTTCCATCGCATGGCAGTCGGCATTGCCGCGCGCCAGCTGGAAATACTGCGCAAGATCGAGCGCCTCGCCGAAACCGAAGCGCGCCGGCGCGCAACCCAGCAGCGCGACGTGGTTCAGCATCTGGTCGTAAAACGCAAAATCCCCCACGGTGACGAAATCCAGTCCGGCCGCATGCTGCCGCTGCCAGTTGGCCTGGCGAATGCCGCTGCCCACCGCCTTGAGCGCGGCTGCATCGATTTCGCCGCGCCAGTAGGCTTCCTGTGAAAATTTCAGTTCGCGGTTCGGCCCGATGCGCGGAACCCCCAGTACGTGTGCCAGTGCCATGTGCGTGCTCCCAATGAACGATGGACGCCATGATGCCGATGCGGATACCATGAGACAAACGAATGTTTTTCATTGTCTCCATGAACAATCATCATATCGAGCTGCGCCACCTGCGGCTGCTGCAGGCGGTGGCGGAAACCGGCGGGCTGACTGCCGCCGCCGAGCGCCTGCATCTCACGCAATCGGCGGTGTCGCATCAGCTGAAGGCGCTGGAGGAAGCCCTGGGACTGCCGCTGGTCGAGCGTGCGGTGCGCCCGCTGCAGCTCAGCGCCGCCGGGCGGCGCCTGCTGGCCCTGGCGCATGCCGCGCTGCCGCTGGCGGACGCGGCGCTGCGCGACCTCGCCAAGCTGAAGGACGGCGACGCCGGCGAACTGCGCATCGCGGTGGAATGCCACACCTGCTACGACTGGCTGATGCCGGCGATGGACCGCTACCGCGACGTCTGGCCGGGGGTGGAACTCGACCTCCTGGGCGGCTTTCAGGCCGATCCGGTGGGGCTGCTGCTGGATGGCCGCGCCGACCTCGTCATCACCTCCGAAGCCGCGCCGCGCCCGGGTATTTTCCATGCGCCGCTGTTCGGCTTCGAGATGCTGGCGCTGCTGCCGCCGGCGCATCCGCTGGCCGCCAGGAAATGGCTGGCCGCGGGCGACTTCGCCGGCCACACCCTGATCACCTATCCGGTGCCGGAAGACCGCCTTGACCTGATCCGCCGCGTGCTCGCGCCGGCGGGGATCAAGCCGCCGCGCCGCGAGGCGCAGCTGACGGTGGCGATTTTGCAACTGGTCGCCAGCCGCCGCGGACTGGCCGCGCTGCCCGCCTGGGCAGTCGCGCCCTATCTCGAACGCGGCTACGTCGCCGCGCGCGGCATCGGCAAACACGGCCTGTGGGCGGAGCTTTACGCCGCGGTGCGCGCAGCCGACGCGACACGCGCCTATGTCGCCGACTTCATCGAAACCGTGAAGCGCGACAGCTTTGCCCGCCTGCCCGGCATCCGCCCGGCGCTCAGCGCAGCATGACGCCGCGTCTCGCCTTCCGCCTCATCCTCGGCGACGACATCGCGCTCGGCCCCGGCAAGGTGCAGCTGCTCGAAGCCATCCGCGACACCGGCTCCATCGCCGCCGCCGGCCGCGCCATGGGCATGAGCTACAAACGCGCCTGGCACCTGGTCGACACCATGAACCGCTGCTTCGCCCAGCCGCTGGTCGAAGCCAGCAAGGGCGGCGCGCACGGTGGCGGGGCGCAGCTCACGCCGCTGGCCGGCGAGGTGATCGCCCTGTACCGCCGCCTGGAAACCCGCGCCCGCCAGGCCACCGAAGCGGACATGGCCCAGCTGGCCCGGCATCTTCGGACCGGCGACTGAAGCTGCGCCCCCCCCTGCCGGCGCTCGGCAAGCTCAAGGCCTATCGACACTTCGATGGCGACTGGACGGTTGGGCGCGGGTCGTGGACATGCCGCGCTTGTTGTTTTTCCATTCGATATGACATACTGAACATATCGAAACATGCCCCTTGCCCGGGAGACCGTCATGACACGCGCATTCAAGAAACTGGCGTCCGTCCTGGCGCTGTCCGCAGCCGCCAGCCTGCCTGCCGCCGCAGACACGGCGCATATCGCCGTTGCCGCCAACTTCGCCGCGCCGATGAAGGCACTGAGCGCCCGCTTCGAACAGGCGAGCGGCCACGCGCTCACCCTGTCGTCGGGCTCGACCGGCAAGTTCTACGCGCAGATCAAGAACGGCGCGCCGTTCGACGTGCTGCTCGCCGCCGACGACGAGACGCCGGCCCGCCTGCTGCGCGAAGGCGACGCGGTGCGCACGCAGACCTATGCGGTCGGCAAGCTCGCCCTGTGGAGCGCCGACGCGTCCAGGCTCGACGGCAGCGACGCGCTGCTGCGCCGCGGCGCCTACAACAGGCTCGCGGTGGCCAACCCCAGGCTCGCGCCCTACGGCGCCGCCGCCCTGCAGGTGCTGGAAAAACTCGGGCTCGCCGGGCAGGCGAAGGACAAGCTCGTGATGGGCGAGAACATCGGCCAGACATACCAGTTCGTCGCCAGCGGCAACGCCGAGCTCGGCTTCGTCGCGCTGTCGCAGGTCTGGCAGGACGGCAAGCTCACCGGCGGCTCGGCATGGCTGGTGCCGCCCGCGCTGCATGCGCCGATCCGCCAGGACGCCGCCCTGCTGAAGCGCGGCGCAGCCAATGCGGCGGCGCGCGCCCTGCTCGATTTCCTCAAGAGCCACGAGGCGCAAACCGTCATCCGCAGCTACGGCTACGAGCTGTAAGCCATGCCACTGGCGCCGCTCGACACCACGGCCATCCTGCTGACGCTGAAGCTGGCGTCGGTCACGACCGTGCTGTTGATGCTGATCGCCACGCCGCTGGCATGGTGGCTGACCCACACCCACGCGCGCCTGCGTGCGGCGGTCACCGCGCTGGTATCGCTGCCGCTGGTGCTGCCGCCGACGGTACTGGGGTTTTACCTGCTGGTGCTGCTGGGGCCACAGGGCGCCGTCGGCCAATGGATGCAGCAGCTCGGGGTGGCGACCCTGCCCTTCACTTTTGCGGGACTGGTGGTGGGATCGGTCATTTTTTCGCTGCCGTTCGCGGTGCAGCCGATCGCCAATGCGTTTGCCGCCATCGGCACGCGGCCGCTCGAAGTGGCCGCGACCCTGCGCGCCTCGCCATGGGACCGTTTCGCCAGCGTCGCCGTGCCCCTGGCCCGCCCCGGCTTCATCACCGCAGCGGTGCTCACATTCGCCCACACCGTAGGCGAATTCGGCGTGGTGCTAATGCTGGGCGGCAACATTCCGGGCGAGACGCGGGTCTTGTCGGTGGCGATCTACGACCATGTCGAGGCGCTCGAATACGCCGATGCGCACCTGCTGGCGGCCGGGCTGGTCGCTTTTTCCTTCCTCGTGCTGCTGATGCTGGGCCGCTACAGCGGGCATTGGCAGCGGACCCCGACGTGAGCCTGATCGAAGGGCGGTTCCGCACCAGGCTCGGCGAATTTTCGCTCGACGCAAATTTCAGCCTGCCGTCGCACGGCGTCACCGCCCTGTTCGGCCAGTCCGGCTCGGGCAAGACGACGCTGCTGCGGCTGATCGCCGGGCTTTCCCGCGCGCCCGGGCGCCTCGTCGTGGACGGCGAGGTCTGGCAGGACGACTCCGTCTTCGTTCCCACCCATCGCCGCGCACTCGGCTATGTCTTCCAGGAGGCCAGCCTGTTTCCGCACCTGTCGGTGCGCGCCAACCTGGAATACGGCTGGCGGCGCGTGCCGCCGGGGGAGCGCACCATCCAGTGGGACGAGGTGGTTGAGTGGCTGGGACTGACGCCGCTGATTGCGCATCGTCCGCACCAGCTGTCGGGCGGGCAGCGCCAGCGCGTGGCGATCGGCCGCGCGCTGCTGTCCAGCCCGCGGCTGCTGCTGATGGACGAGCCGCTGGCTGCACTCGACGCAGGCGCACGCGCCGACATCCTGCCGTATCTCGACCGGCTGCACCGCAGCCTGGCAATCCCGCTGCTGTATGTCAGCCATGCGGCGGAAGAGGTCGCCCGGCTGGCCGACCATCTGCTGTGCCTGGAGGCCGGGCGTATCGTCTGGCAGGGCGCGGCGGCGGGCGGGCTGGCGCGCCTGGGAATCGCACCGGCGCATCGCGCGCGCGTGCTTGCGCACGAAGCGGGGCTGACCGTTCTGGATATCGCCGGGCAAACCCTGCGCCTGCCCGGCGTGCATGCCGCGCCGGGCGACAGCGTGCGCTTGCGCATCGAAACCGCCGACTGACTGACGGCGCCTACAGCTCGGAAAACAGGTACGCCAGCAGCGCGACGCCCAGCACCACCACCGCCAGGTTCATCGCCATGCCCGACCAGGTGCAGTAGCGCGCGGGGATCTCGATCGGCTTCAGGGTCCGCAGCACGCGCCGGAACTGCACGATGGAAAAGCCGATCGCCAGCAACGCCAGGCTGATGAAGGCAACGCCGATCCAGAACGACAGGTCGCGCCCGACATGGTGCGGGTCCTGGCGCAGCATGTGCAGGAACAGGCCGAAGCGCTCGAGCACGAAGCCGAACGCCATCAGCGTGAGGCCGGTGCGGTTCCACGCCATCAGCGTGCGCTCGGCAGCAAAGAATACGCGCGGATCGTCGAGACCGGACATGTTCAGACAGGCTCCACCCCGCCGGGCAGGGCGCTTTTCAGCAGCAGTGCCAGACGCTCGAAGGTTTCGGGAAACGGCGCGCGGCGGCGCCACACCAGGCCAATCGTGCGGCCGGGCGGCGGTGCCCTGAACGGACGGATCTCGACCGCCTTTTTGCTTGCGCGCGGCGCAGCGTCCACCGCCAGCGCAGGCAGCAGCGTCAGGCCCAATCCCAGGCCCACCATCTGGCGCAGGGTTTCCAGGCTGGTGGCGCGCACCTCCTCGCGGCCGCGCGACCCGCCGCCGCAGACGTCGAGCGCCTGGTCGCGCAGGCAGTGGCCTTCATCCAGCAGCAGCAGCTTCTCGGCCATGATGTCGTTCACCTTCAGGACGTCGCGTTTGGCCAGCGGGTGGCCCGCCGGCAGGGCGGCAAAAAAGGGCTCGTAAAACAGCGGCTCGACGCGCAGGCCGTCGTCGGCGACCGGCAGCGCCAGCAAGCCCGCGTCGAGCGTGCCCGCGTCGAGGCGCTCCAGGATGTGCTGCGTCATTTCCTCGCGCAGCAGCAGCCGCAGGCCGGGGTATTTCCTGTGCACCAGGGTCAGCGCATGCGGCAGGTAATACGGCCCCAGGGTGGGGATCACGCCGAGATGGACGGTGCGCGCCATCGGATCCTGCGCGTGCCTGGCCAGCTCCCTGATCCGCTCCGACTCCTCGACGATGTTGCGCGCCGCCTGCAGGATTTCGCGGCCGATCGGCGTCGGCGCGACGCGCTTGAGGCTGCGGTCGAACAGGGTCACGCCGAGAAAGTCTTCCAGCTTCTTGATCTGGGTCGACAAGGTCGACTGGGTGATGAAACAGGACTCGGCCGCACGCCCGAAGTGACCGTGATCGGCCAGCGCCACCAGATACTTGAGCTCTTGCAGGGTCATGCCGCTTATTCGGTTTTATCAATCGTTTGATTCTAGACTATTCACGAGACAACTTTTCGTTTGTGGTCTTAAATGCAATTCATCCGCCGTTCAAGCGCCGGCCAAATGAAGGAGAACCCCATGCCGCAATGCCCTTGCATGACCAGCGCCAGTGGCGAGGAGAACAGGCATGAACGCACCGGACATGGCGAGCACGCATGACGAAATGCAGGACATGGGCCGGACCGCGCCAGCGCGGCCAGGCGTGAACGCATGAATCCCGCCGCCCGCAGCCTGCAGGATTTCCTCGCCGACCCGCGCCATGCCCGCGCGGCGCGGCACGGCGGCAGCGCGCTGGCTGTTGCCCTGTTGAGCGGGCTGGCGTGGGTGGCCGTAGTGCAGGGCGGCGCCCGCATCGGCACCCCGATGGGGCAGGCGCTGGCCGGCTCGGCAATTGCGGCGCTCGCCACCGCCGCGGGCGCCCTGCCCGCCCTGTTCGTTCGCCATATCTCGGCACGCTGGGAAGACGTCATGCTCGGCTTCGGGGCGGGCGTGATGGCGGCCGCCTCGTGTTTCTCGCTGATCCTTCCGGGGGTCGCCGCCGGCACCGGCATTCTCGGCAGCAAGCCAGCCGGCGCGGCCATCGTTGCCGCCGGGCTGGTGCTGGGCGCGCTGTTCCTGCTGCTGGCCGACAAGGCGGTGCCGCACGAACACCCCGGCGCCGGCCGCCACGGCCCCGACTGGATGCAGTTGCGCCGCGTCTGGCTGATGGTGTTCGCCATCGCCCTGCACAACTTCCCCGAGGGCATGGCGATCGGCGTCGGCTTCGCCGGCGGCGACGCCTCGGTGGGCATCCCGTTGACCGCGGCGATTGCCATTCAGGATATTCCGGAAGGCCTGGTGGTGGCGGTGGCGCTGCGCACCGTGGCGTACACGCCCTGGAAGGCCGCCGGCGCGGCCGCGTTGACCGGACTGGCCGAACCGCTCGGCGCCATCGTCGGCGTCGCTTTGACCTCCGGCTTCGCCCCGCTCTATCCGGCCGGCCTGGGCTTTGCCGCCGGCGCGATGATCTGGGTGGTATCGCACGAAATCATTCCGGAAACCCATCGTAAGGGGCACGAGCAGGCCGCCACGCTGGGAATCATCGGCGGCTTCGTTGTCATGATGCTGCTCGACACCACTCTGGGGTAAGGACTCAACGAACCGAAAGGAATCCACCATGGCCAAGACCGCGCCCGCAACCCAACAACCGTTCCTGACCGACATCAAGACCCTGCGCGCCCGCGCGCGCAAGCATATCGAGGACGGCGCGGTCACCGCCGGCTACCAGGCCGACCGCGCCGTCGTGATCAAGCTGCTGAACGAGGCGCTGGCCACCGAGCTGGTCTGCATCCTGCGTTACAAGCG
>NZ_MKUG01000072.1 GCF_001897685.1 Thiobacillus sp. 65-1402 | reverse complement strand
CTTCAAGCTGGGCAAGTGCCGCCGCAATCAGTGTCCGAATTGCCCGCTCGTGCACGATCACCAGCTTGTTCTTGTACAGCCATTGACGCGCCCGCACGAGTAGCTGATCGCGGTCGGCGCAGCGCGCCACTTCGTCGCGCAGTTCACGTACCAGTGAGCGGCGCTGGTGCTCGCTCATCCACTGGAATCCAAGGACCGTGCAGGCTACTTGTTGGTGATCGAATAGCGTGCGCCCGCGTTCATACATGGCTCTCAGCGAGGCGACTTCTGGTGCTGCAATGCCAAGCTCGTTGCCAAGGTGGCGCCACAAGGCTACTGGAATTACCCGAAAGGCACCGAGCAAACGCCCACTCATGCGCAGGAAACCAATATGGAGCGCCAGACCAAGCTTGTGGGAATCACCTCGGCGTGCATTGATTGCGTCGCGCTCGGCACCATCGAAGGTGAAAAATGCCTTCATCTCGAAGTCGCTGATATCGCGGGGGAGCCCACGCATCCCCAAAAACGTTGTGTGCCAACCCTGCATCGTGAACCTCAAAAGTGGGAGGCCACCATACCCGTTTACAAAGCGAACAGGAAAGTCAATGAAATCAACGGTCTACCCAGACCACCCCCGCGCCAGTGCTAGCTTTGCGTACCGTCACTTATTGCACTGAAAACGAGGAGACCCCTTCCTGGACGAAATCGGCGAGTTGCCCAAACCTGTTCAGGTCAAATTGTTGCGCGCCCTACAGGAGGGCGAGATTGTCCGCGTCGGTGATAGCGCGCCCAGAAAAGTTGATGTGCGAATCATTGCCGCCACCAACCGCAGCCTGACCAAGGAGGTCGCAGTAGGGAATTTCCGCGAGGATCTGTTTTTCCGGCTTGCTGTAGCCATCCTTAAGTTGCCCCCCATAAGGGAGCGTTCTGGCGACCTATCCTTGCTGATCGACAGGCTGATGAGCAGGATCAATTCGGAAGCCGCCAAAGACGGCAAGCCATTTAATAAGAAAATTTCTGCTTCCGCAAAAAATATTATGCTTGAGCATGTTTGGCCGGGTAATGTACGCGAGCTGCAGAACACCCTTTACCGGGCTACCGTGAGCAGCGACGAGGAAGCCATCAGCGCTGCGACCATGAAGGATTCCATTCTGGACCTGGGGCCTGCCGAGGGACAGCACGACACCATCCTCGACCGCCCCATTGAGGAAGGCGTTGACCTGCAAGGACTCATCGCGGAGGTGGCAAGGCATTACCTCAGCAGAGCCCTGTCTGCCGCACACGGCAACAAGGCGCAGGCGACACGTATACTTGGCCTTCCCAATTATCAGACTTTAACGAACTGGATGAAACGCTACGGGATTTCAAATTAGCTGGCACATATCATGCTGACAAGTTCATGCTTGAATTCTTTTCCTACCGCCACAGAGATTTTTCAAATTGACCGACCGGACCAAAGAAACTGACGCTCGTATCCTGATCGATGATCAGTTGCGTGCGGCCGGTTGGAATCCGGCGGACAAGTCGCAGGTGTTGACTGAAGTCAAAGTGACTGGCTCAGCATATGAAGTAGCTGAGTCGGGCTCACAAGCCACCATCCTCTCCACGGCAAGTTATGAAGCCGGACTTTTGGGTCGGGCCGACTACGTGCTACTCGACCAACGCGGCCGGCCATTAGCGGTGGTCGAAGCCAAGAAGCAGGCTATCCATCCCTACGTCGCCAAGCAGCAGGCCTTGCCCTATGCGAAGCAGATCGGTGCGCCCTTTATCTTTCTCACCAACGGCGAGCTCATCTATTTCTGGGACTACCAGAATGACGACGCCCGCATCGTCAACTCCTTCTTCTCGCGCCGTGATCTTGAACGGCTGGTTCACATGCGCGCCGAGCGCCTGCCGCTGGCCACTATTCCGATTCCTGACACCTACTTGCGACAAGGTGAGACTCGTACGCTGCGTCCTTACCAGAAGGAAGCGATGCAGGCCCTGGATCGCACGGTCGAACTGGGCAAGCGCCGGTTCCTCATCGAGCTGCCCACGGGCTGCGGCAAGACGGATCTGATCGTGCTCTACATCAAGCGCCTGATTCAGGCGGGCCATGCCGAGCGCATTCTGTTCCTTGTCGACCGTGACCAACTTGCCAAGCAGGCCATTGAAGCCATTCAAGATTTATTGCCCGGGTATTCGAGCTACTGGCTCAAGCCCGGGATGGTACGGCAGGAAAAACAGATTACCGTTTGCCTTTTGCAGACCATGATTGGCCGCTACCAGGAATTCACCAGTGGCTACTTTGATGGCGTCGTGATGGACGAATGTCATCGATCCATCTACGGTACGTGGCAGACTGCTCTGTCCTATTTTGATGCCCTGCACATTGGTCTGACCGCTACGCCGGCAATTTACATCGAGCGCAACACGTTTCAGTTCTATCACTGCAAGGACGATGCGCCCGATTACTCGTATCCCATCCAAGAAGCATTCAAGGAGGGGTTTCTCGCCCCCTACAAGTTCGCTACCGGAATCACCGCATTGGTGTCAGAAGGAGCGAACGTAGACGACGAGCACTATGACCCGTCCGAGTTCGAACGCAAGTGGACCAACGAGGCCAGCAACCGTCTGATGATGGAGGAGTTCGATCGTCTCGCCTGGTCAAGCTTCAAGGGACTGGCTCCCGGGCAGAAAACCGGCCCCGGCAAGGCAGTGGTGTTTGCGATTACCAAGCACCACGCTGCGCGTCTGGCGCAATACCTCAATGACCTGCACCCCGAGCACAAGGGGGGTTACGCCGAAGTCATTACTTCTGATGTTGCCAATGCTGACGACATGATCCGCCGATTCAAGCAGGAAGCTTTGCCACAGGTTGCAGTGAGCGTCGGCATGCTCGACACTGGCTTTGATTGCCGTGAGATTCTGCATTTGGTGATGTGCCGCCGTGTGCGCAGCCCTATCCTTTACCAGCAAATGCGTGGCCGTGGCACCCGTACCGCACCGCATATCGGCAAAGAGAAGTTTGTCATTTACGACTTTTTTCGCAATCACGAGTATTTCAACGATTCGGACAGCGATGTCTTCTCTGGAAGCGGTGGGGGAGGTTACGCGACGAAACCACCGCAAGGTGGCCCCAAGACACCTCGTGAGCTAATTGAACTCGGTCTGGAAGACGAATGGCTCGACGCCGTTCACTACATCGAAGTAGGCCCTGACGGTGAGAGAGTCGACAAACGCGACTACGTGATGGAGTGGGAGCAGACTATTCAGCAGGAGGCCGATAGCGACCCGGTCATCGCCAAGGTGAGATCTGGCGAGCCGTTGACTGAGCAGGAAGAAACCGCTCTCGCCCAACACCTTAACCAGCCACAGCGCTATTTCAACGAAGACAACTTGCGCCGTGCCTACCGTAACCCGGGCGGCAATTTGGTGGACTTTATTCGCCATGCCCTAGGCATACTCAAGATCAAGAGCCGTGAAGAACGCGTGGATGAGAACTTCCGTGCATGGCTGGTTGCCAAGAACCTTGCGCCCGAACAGGCGCAATACCTCGCATTGCTCAAGAACCGTGGTCTCGTCAAAGGCAAAGTCTCGCTAGACGACTTGTTTGCCCCGCCCTTGTCCATCCTGAACGCTGCCAACATCGGCATCGAGTTGTTCGGTGAGCAGGGGCTAAAGACCATGCTGGATGAAATCAACCAGTCCGTGCTGGTTGCCTGAATAATTAGGACAACACGTTGAACCAACAACTACGACGCAAGCTCGATCACATCACCAACATCCTCTGGGCGGGTGGTGTCACCAATCCGGTCACTTACATCGAGCAGATTTCCTACCTCATCTTCCTTAAGTTGCTAGATGAGGAGGAAAGCGACCGTGAACTACGCATTCGATTGAATGACGGCAAAGCCAGCACCCACGGCAACGCCAAGCTGCTGTTCCCGGCTCAATCGGAGCGCTACCGCTGGAGCCACTGGCGCTTCAAGAGCGGCACCGACCTGCGGGATTTCATCAGGGATGAAGTCTTCCCCTACATGTCTTCCCTCGCCAAGGACGAGCCTGAGGTGGCCGAGTACTTCCGTGATGCGGTGCTCGAAATCGTCGACCCCAACGTGCTGAAGCAAGTCATCGACGAACTGGACGGCTTCGAATTCCGCAAGCTCGGCCCGGATGTAAAGGGTGACATCTTCGAATACCTGCTGGTGCATCTAGGCTCCAGCTCGCTCAACGGCCAGTTCCGTACGCCGCGCCAGATTCGCGCCTTCATGGTCGAGATGGTAGACCCGGATATCGGGGATTCCCTATTCGACCCGGCTATGGGCACGGCCGGCTTTCTGATCGACGCGGTCGACTACCTGCTGTCCAAGTATTCCGACCACGTCAGCGAATACCCCATCTACGGGGAGGACTGGTTGGAGAAAAAGGGCAAGTCCCTGGCTGAGTTGAAGGCAGAGATTCCTCGCCTGCAAACCTACCGTAAGGGTGCAGGCGAGAAGATTCCGGACTGGAGCCTGCTGGAAGCGTCGGTATTCGGTACCGACGTGTCGCGCCAGATGGTGCGCATCAGCATGATGAACCTCGTGCTGCATGGCGTCCGCCACGCCAAGCTCAAGCGCGCGAATTCGCTGTCGGACATGGGCGGCCTCACCGAAGACGATCTGCGCCGCCGCTACAAGGTTATTCTGGCCAACCCGCCGTTTGCCGGCCAGTTGCCCAAGGACTCCATCCGTGCAGATTTGCCCACCAATAGCAAGAAGAGCGAACTGCTATTCCTCTCGCTGATGATGCAGCATCTGGCTCCCGGTGGCCGCTGCGCAGTGGTGGTACCCGAGGGTGTGCTGTTCGGTTCCACTGGCGCACACGTGGAGCTGCGCAAGAGCCTGGTGCACGACTTCGATCTGCTCGCTGTCGTCAGCCTGCCTGCGGGCGCGTTCAAGCCTTACGCGGGCGTTAAGACTGCCGTTCTGGTCTTCCGCAAACCGGCTTCCGAATCCGCGAAGCGGCTGGACAAAGTCTGGTTCTACGAGGTTCGCAACGACGGCTACGACCCGGACAAGATTTCCGGAGGTGGCCGCGTGGAAACGCCGGAGAAGAACGATATTCCCGATCTGCTGACACGATGGAAAGCATACAAGGCCAGCGGTTTCACCACGCCTCCTGGGCTGGAGGCCAACACATTGTTGGCCCACGGCAGCGAAGAACCGACCTGCTGGTGGGCGACCCGCGAACGGCTGGCCGAGGCCGACTACAATCTGGGCGCCGGCCAGTGGAAGCCGCGTGTGGCGGAGAAGGCCAGCGACGAAGATCCGCGTGAGTTGGTTACCGAGGTGCTGGGGGACTACCGTAAGGTGGTGGCGGGGTTGGAAAAACTGCTGGCGGAGTTGGAAATATGAATTGGCTAACCGCCCCTTTAGGGGACGTCTGCCTGCCAACTCTGCAAGCCGACCCAGCACGCAGCGGAGCGTCGACCTTTCGTTATGTCGATATTGCTGGAGTAGACCGTGACTCCAAAATAATTTCGCGTGCGGAGGCGTTGCCGTGTGCCGAAGCGCCCAGCCGAGCCAGAAAGATCATTCAAACATCGGATGTACTTGTCTCGACCGTCAGGCCAAATCTGAATGCAGTGGCTCTCGTTTCTGATGACCTCGATGGAGAAGTCGCCTCGACTGGGTTCTCTGTTTTGCGAGCGAACCCCGTCCTGTTGAATCCCAAGTACCTTTTCTATTGGGTTCAGAGTCGTGAGTTCATTGAGTACCTCGTCTCGAATGCCACAGGGGCTAGTTACCCGGCCGTCACCGATGGTGTGGTCAGGCGTGCTCCGTTGCCGTTGGCTTCCCCCAAGGAGCAATCTCGAATCATCGACCTACTCGACGAAGCCTACCGTCTGCGTCTCCTGCGCCGCGAGGCTGAGGTCAAGGCCGGCCGCATCCTGCCCGTACTGTTCCTCAAGATGTTCGGCGATCCGGCAACGAATCCGAAGGGGTGGCCCACAGAAAGGCTTGATGTTCTGTTTGATGTGTTCGGCGGGGGGACGCCCTCCAAGGCTGTTCCGGATTACTGGCAAGGGGATATTCCTTGGGTCTCCCCAAAGGACATGAAGTCAGACGTCATTGAGGACACTGAAGATCACATCACGAATGCAGCTATTGCGAACAGCGCAACCAAGCTCGTTGAGCCTGGCAGCATTTTGATCGTTTACCGATCCGGTATTCTGGCTCACACCTTTCCGGTCGCTATCGCCGGCCGTTCGCTGACCCTTAACCAAGACTTGAAGGCATTGAACAGTCGACGTGAAGTGTCAAATGAGTTTCTTTATGGCTGGCTGGTGACCGGGCAAAGCCTGGCATTGAGTTGTGTGAAGAAAGGTGCGACTGTTCACAACATCGATGGCCCGCGCTTTTTGTCGCTGCAGGTTCCCAGACCCCCGCACGCTTTGCAGAACGGATTTGCCGCAAACCTGAAGGGCCTGTTAGGTTTTAAGGGGGATCGCGAGCGTGCATCGGCGCAAATCGATACGTTGTTCTCGCTACTTCTACGGAAAGCATTTTCCGGCCAACTCACAGCCAAATGGCGTGAGGCGCACATGAAGGAATTGCTAGCCGAGATGGCGCAGCAGGCCCGCACTCTCAATCTGCCGTTGCCTAGAGAATTGGAGGCCCAGCCATGAGTCGTAGCCTGACTGCCCTGCGCGTGGGTAATTTCAAAGCCTTTGCCGACACCCAGACGATCCCGCTCAAGCCCATCACGCTGATCTTCGGTCCCAACAGCGCGGGCAAGTCCAGCTTCATCCACAGCTTGGCGCTGGCCCACGAAGCGCAATTCGGCCGTGAGAAGCGCAGCCTGACTCGGCTCGATGTGCACCACACCGACGTCGGCGGTAGCGCGATCGACCTGGGCGGCTTCAGGCAGTATGTACACCGAGGCCAGGTGCGAAAACGCGTTGAGTGGGGAGCGGAATTGTCAGTAGCAGCACTAGCGGAGGGCAAGGATAAGCGTCTTGCACAATTACTGGCACCTGTAAGCAGGGTGGCACTGAACATCTCCTTAGGGATCGAGTTGGACGATTTGGACCGGCCCAAATCAGGTGCTGGACCACGTGTCGAATCCATTGAAATAACTGGCGATGACGTCGAGTTGATGCGAATGAGCAGACGGCGCACAGATAGCCAGGGAAGCACGCTGCGGCTTGACCGAATCGCCAGCGATCATCAGGTGTTTCGCCAGGTGCTCAAGGCGATCGTCGAGTCGGCGACAACGTCAGAGGAGATGAGGCCTGAGGATTTCGATGGGGCAAATGAAGCCATCGCCGATTTGCTGCCGCAACTGCTGATTCGCGTCGAGCAGTTTTTTCCATCCGGTGTGGAGTTGCCGAATATTGAAGGGGTAGACCTATCTCCCGTTAACGCATTGTTTCCTATAAGCAGAGGGAACCGAAAGGAAGATATTGCCCAGGCAGTGCGTTTTTATCTTCCACGCACGCTGAATGATCTGGTCAAAGGCATTTCTGAAGCGCTGTCGGAAGAGATGAAACAGTTGCAGTATCTCGGTCCGCTGCGTTCTTTCCCTCCGCGCCATCTGGCCTTTTCCGAGCACGAAGATGCTAACTGGTATGCGGGTGGAGGTTACGCGTGGGATGTGGTCCGGCGTGATGAGTCCGTGCGAGAAGCGGTTAATGCCTGGCTGGGGTCTGCAAAACTAAAGACCCCTTATAGACTGGTCGTACAGCCTATGGCTGCCCTTTCAGACCTATCAGGTCCGATTGAGGAAGCCTTATGGAAAATCAAACGCGCGAGCGTGAACCTGCCTATCAATTTGATGCTTGACACCATGATTGAGCCATTGGAGGAAACACGAGAGGAGGCATATCGTGCGTACGAAGAGGCTGAGAGAAGTTATGCTGCACTACAGATGCAGTATGAACGTCTTCTTGCAGATGACAGCGTAATAGAGCGCACGAATTTAAAAATTGATGTAGCCAGAGCGAGGGCGCTTGACGACATCAAATTGCAGCTTGTTATGTTGTCGGAAAGAAGAGATGACCAGATAAAACGCGGATTGCATGATCTGGTTAGAGTGACTGATGAGGACATCAAGAGCGCAAGAGATCGAATAAAGACATTTGAAGCGGCGAGGACGAAGCGTCAGGCAGGCGAAGTCGACGATCGAACGCGGCAGAAAGCGTTGAAGCAACTCCTTCATGCAATAAACAAAGCAAAAAATGACTTGGAGAAGGCGAAGCAGCAGGTCGCTTTACGTGAGGAGCAAATAGAAAAATTTCGGCGCGTTGAGCTGTTGGCTAAGCAAGAAAATGATCTTGCGGGCCATTTAGATGTCGAAAGCTCCCCATCTAATCTGGGGATATGGGAAGACTCTAATCTCCCAGTAGAGCTCTTCATGAATGAGATTTCGCAGGCTGACATCGAACGAGTGACAGAGCTTAAGCTCGTAGATATCTTGAAAAATACTTCTGTTACCCACCGTGATGTTGGTATCGGGATATCGCAGGTGCTGCCGGTTCTGGTTACAGCCTACGCATCCAAGAACAGGCTCATCGCCATGGAGCAACCCGAGATCCATTTACATCCTGCGCTTCAGGCTGAGCTTGGGGATGTATTTATTGAGGCCGCATTCGGCGATCGCAAGAATACTTTTATTCTTGAAACACACAGCGAGCATTTGATCCTTCGTCTAATGCGCCGGATTCGAGAGGGAAAGGTAAAGCCGGAAGATATTGGTGTCGTATACGTTGAGCCCTCATCAAGTGGAAGCAAGTTCACTGAATTGCAGCTTGATGAAGATGGAGACTTCATCGATGAATGGCCTGGGGGATTCTTTGAAGAATCTTTTCGTGAGAAATTCTCGGGACGCTGAGGATGTTGGTTCCTTTTGTTATCGATGCCGACAGCCTTGCGCCCGACCCTGCCTGGCTGCCAGCACATGTGCGCACCTGCCACGAGGGCCTTATTGATACGTGGCAGCGTATCGGCTTGCTTGAATACGACTCTCATGATTTCGAAACCTCTCGGCTTAAGAGCGCGATAGATAAGTTGCCGCAAAAAATCAGGCCGCTTTGGATGGAGATGGTGGAGCGGCTCCCTCTGCGCGCGTGCAGAAATGGTTGGAATGGAAGCGTGATTGCCAGCAGCGTCGGTGCCCTAAGCAATCACGCTAGCGTGGCGTTGGTTGATGACGCGCGGGCAGAAGTCGAGTTTGGTATGTCTGAATATGACCTGACTATCCGTGCCGCCAACGCTCCGGATGTTGAGGTGTGCCGTCTGCAATCGGCTTCTCAGGCTGCGTCTTTCAAAAAAGCAATCGCCAAGTCAGGTGCTTATATCGAGGTTGGCGACAAGTTCAGTGACATTTGGACACTCCGCTTTCAGTTGCTGGCTGGCATTCCAATCAAACGCGTATCAATCGTTGATCGATACGCGATGTCTCGGCACGTCACCTGTCCTCAAACGCAACTTTCCGGGTTGGAACGTTTCCTGCGCTTATTGGATGCGGATGCATGTGGCCCCCGTCATGTAACCCTCTACTCTGGGTGGACAGAGGAACTCAAGGGGCGTTTATTGCCCGACGTTGAGGAGGAAATTCGCCAATTGCTAGGCAAACTGCCGCGAAAAAAAGTGGGACGAATCAAAGTCGTGATGTTACCCAATTCGACGTTTTCTGGTGTGTCGCATGATCGGTTTGTACGGTTCGAAAATTACGTTTGGGAAATCGGGATAGGTCTGCAGGTGTTTGAAGGGGCGTTCGCTTCTGAGCGATCAACGGCGACTTTTAAGACAGGTGAAGTAGTGACGGGTTTTAAGCGGGTTGAAGATGAGCTCCGGGCGCACGCAGCGGCAAAAGAGGCGGTGATAACAACTTAACCAGAGGCTAGTGAGGAGAAAAATGCCGCTATACAAAGTACAAAACGGCAGGTTGGAGGCTGTTCAGGCCACCTCGTTCACGGAAGAGCGCGTGTTTGAGCGCAGGGATCTGCAGCAACTTCTAAAGGCTGACATTTCTCCGCTGGGAGATGACCTGATGGTCATCGCGGAGGAGTACGGCAATTGGGAGGACAGCAAGCGCCGTATCGATCTGCTCTGCTTGGACAAGCAGGCGCGGCTTGTTGTTGTTGAACTCAAGAGAACAGAGGATGGTGGCCACATGGAGCTGCAAGCGATTCGCTATGCCGCCATGGTGTCCAGCATGACACTGGACCAGGCCATTTCCACCTATGCCAAATATCTGGGTGGAGACGATGCCGAAGCTAGAGCAACCAAGGACATTCTTGAGTTCCTAGAGGAGGACTCTGTTGACGATGTCGAGCTCACGAAGGACGTTCGCATCATCCTTGTCTCCGCCGATTTTTCCTCCGAGCTGACCACGGCGGTCATCTGGTTGAACAAGCATGATCTGGACATTACCTGTGTGCGTTTGAAGCCATACAAGTTGGGTGAAACACTGCTGATCGACACCGTTCAAATTATTCCCTTGCCCGAGGCAGCGGATTATGAGGTCAAGATCCGAGGCAAGGAGCAGGAGGCGAAGAAGGTTCAGACCGCACGACAGGAAATCTTCCGCAGGTTTTGGGCCCAGCTGATCGATCGCTCCAAGCCGAAGACATCGCTTCTCGCCAACCGAAGCACCACAACCGATCACTGGCTATCGGCGGGAATCGGGCGATATGGGTTCTCCCTGAACCTGACCCTTACTGAGAACCGTGCACGGGTAGAGATCTATATTCGCAATGACAAGGAACCTGATGAGTGGAATCTGAAAGCATTGGAGCAGCTCAAGAGCCAGAAGGACTCAATTGAGCAGGCTTTCGGTGCGCCTTTGTCATGGGAGGAACTGCCGGGCCGGAAGGGGTGCAGGATCAATTATGACCAGGATGGTGGTTGGCGCACCCCCGAGGGCGAATGGACCGAGCTTCAAGACCGGATGATCGACGGCATGATCCGATTCGAGAAGGTTCTCAGGAATCCCATTCACCAACTCAAGATATGAGTCATTTGGCCAAGTTCAACAAAAAAATAAGAGCAGTGGAATGACCGCCCAAAATAGCGAAGCACTTCGACTATGGCTCTGGCTTACCCAGTCTGAGAAAGCTGTAAATAAAGCGATCCGAGAAAGTGACGCTCCCTTTCTGGGCTTGCTCGGTGAAGCCCTTACAAGGGAAATGCGTGATGCCATCGACCGAGCCATCGCAGCCAATCCGACGCCCTCCGGCTACGTCGCACGTCTCGAGTCTCATCCGGCTTTGTTCGCAGTCTATCTGGCCTGGCACGTCATGCATGGTATGGGACAGGGCGGGAAATTCTCCCTCTATCCACACGTCCGCAAAGCCTTGGGCATGTGCGATGAGCTTGGCCATGGGGAGCGGGAACCACTTTGGAGGGCGTTCCGCCGCTCCCTGCTCAATTTAGGGCTTGAGCCCTCTCCGCGTACATCCGGGCCGCATTTCATGGCGGACGAGTATGTGAGGCAAGCTGGTGTGCCGCTTCCTTTTGTGGATGACCTGGCTGAGCGGATGCTGGTCTTTGCCAAAAGGGTGGGCTTGCCCGATGACGACGATCCGGAAGGTATAGCGACCTGGCAGGCGGCGCTTGATGTGCGCTTGGGGCCGCCTTTCAGTCAGACTGCCCGTGACGCCTTGAAGCTTGATCGTCTTGGCTACTACACCCGTACGTTTCTGCGTGTGTATGCCAATGGTGGCCAAAATGTTGAAGCAGGCAATGCGCTTGAAAAGGCGATGGCGCAGGCCTTTGACAGGTCTGGCACCACCGCGATAAGGCGAGCCGTTCTTCCCCGCGTTGTGTTCCTGGATGGGTGCCTCGGCGTGTTCTTCCCCGGTGGCGAGGAACAGGAATGGTCGGTGAAGGTGGATGGCGCCACCCGGATGTATCGCACTGAGGCAGAGGACCGCTTCATCCCCCTGGGCAAGGTTCTGCCAGGCAAGGTTGAGGCGCACTGCGTGTCTACAGGGCAGAAGATGCAGGCAAGCCTGTGGGAAGACGAGAAGAGCAATCGCATGCTGCTTTTCGCGGACACGGGGCGACTTGCTGCCCGCGGTCAATTGGGTCAAGGAGAACCGTTGATCCTCCCGCCCGGCGCGTACAGCGTCCTGTCCAGGTTTGCGCCGGCAGATCATGAGGTGGAGGAACTCTCAGAAGACCCGCGACTGTTCTTGTTCCGGCTCCAGCTTGGCCCCGGGGAAGTCGGTGCAATCCGCAATGGCCCTGCTTGCCTGGAGATACAGGCTGAGGCGACGCCTCTAATTACCTGGAAGGGCGACGTCCAGGCCAGCAAGGAAGGCGTGGAGTTTCTGTTCGGAACAGTCGGCATGGAGGTGCAGTTGCCGGCCGATTGGATCGGGCACGGCGAGTATGAGTTGACGCTCAATCCCGGTGAAAGTGGCCAATCGCAGGTCGTGCCGCTTGATTTGGGTGAGGAGGGTCGATGCACGGTCAGCGTATCCGATCTGGCAGCGCTTTCAGGTTGGAAGCCTGGATTGATGCGAGTGGTCTCTGAACTACGGCGAACCGGGGAAGCGCGGATTCTGATGCGTGCCGCCAGTCTGTTCTGGCTGGGCCTGCAAGAGATCAATCGCGGCCTGCGCTTCCGCTGTTCGGAATGGCCAGAGAACCTCAAGCTCGAAGTTGGCGAAAACCTTGAGCGCAAGGGAGATGACCTGGCTGTGAAGGATGCGTCCGCACGAGGCGTCCGCTTGGTGTTCGGGCTGAGCCAGGCCCGCCTGCAAAGCCTTACCTGGAATGTGCCCGGGGTATTCGTGGAAGTGGAGAGCATTGCGGAGGGCGGCATAAGTAGCCGTTCCAGGCGCGCATTGGGAAGCACCGAAACGGTTTCTCTCATATCGGACAAGCAAATCGTGGTGATTGCCAGCGACCCAGGCTATCTGCGCTTGGGCGATTGGTCGCAGCGCGTGGATTTCTCGCGCCAACCAGCCAAACTGCTCCCCGCTTCGTTTCTTGCAAGTCGCCTGACACCGCAATCAAGCATTCTGATCTACGAAAACGAGTTGACCGGAACATCATTGGATCTGCTCAGGTTGACCCAGCCTCATGAGGCGAGCGGATTTTCTGCACAGTATCGAGGCGGGCAGTTTGTGATGCGTCTGCATGTGTCCGAGCCTTTGGACGCCACCGCAGTGCGCGCCGTGTCGCTGACATCCGATGACGACGACATGTTCACCCTGCAGGCCAACGCTGATGAACTGATCAATACCCGCTTTGGACAGGCCCGCCTGATGGTGGTGGATGGTAGCGAGGGCGGCTATGTGGCCTATGTGTACCTCAATCTGGACTATTGGCCCGCTGGCGCGTGGTTGTTCAATATCGACGCTCAAATCAAGGGGATTTGGGGGCATGTGCAGAATAGCCGGCAGGATGCATTCGCTGCAGGCCTCTTGTGGGGTGAGGCCGGGCAACCGCTTCTACCCAGAGAGTGGCTGGCGCAGGTCACTGAACTCGATGACAAGTCGAAATGTGCGCTGCTGAAACGAATTCACGCCGCATTGCAGGGTTGCTACGCGCAGGAAGCCTGGCTAGAAATTTCCTGGTTGGGGGACGCCTGGAGAGCGTTCACTCAAAAGTGGAGCGGACGTGAGGGCGAGGCGCTACCTACCTTGGCCGATATGGTCGCCATGCGTCCACCGGAAGATGCCTCGCCAAGTTGGCTGCCCCAGGTCGCGGTCTCGGCTGAGCTTCCTGGGCTCTTCGCGCAGCCCGCCGATGCCTACAGGGTCGTAAACGAAAATCCCCATCCCCTGATCCGCGCGATGCGGGCCGTGGCAAGTGTCTCCGCTGAGTACCCCTTCGTGTTTGGAGACTTGCTGCATACGAGTGCGGCTGCCGGGTTCAGGAATTTTCCGGCGATTGCCCGGGGCGCCAAGCCGGAGGGCTTCAGATGCGATGCCTACACTGCGGCCCTGATCAACACGGACGCACCCGAAAGCCACTACCGCCTGAGTGATGACGCATTCATGCCTGGCCCGGGCGATTATCTGGGCCCGATTCACTACAGGCATGCGCTGCGTGCATTGGAAGACGCCTACGACCGCTCGCTGGCGGGGAACGATATTCATCGCGGCCAAGCCTTGGGTTTGTGCCAGGAATTCCACCGTCGCCATCCGGCCCTCGACGTGAGGGGGACTCCGGGGCATTTCTGCGCGTGCGCGCCGCATCTGACACCGTGGCCATATCCCAGCGATGATGGAGTAAGCGCGGATGATGCGCAGCGTTTCGAGAATCTGGCGACCATGGCGCATCTGATCGCATGGATGGCCTACGTCTGCAGGATGGAGGTCCGGGAGCCTGGTGTCCTAGATGACTTCCTCGCGTCGTTCCGGGATGAGTCAGCGACGAAAGCCTCGATGGCGTATCTGCTGCAGTTGGGTGAGGGGCTGTTCGGGTTTTATCTCCTGTTGTGGGAGTTGGCGCTGAAAGCAGAATTGGATTAAGGAACGAAGATAAATGAGTGAAGCCAACCCCATTGCTCTGGTTGAGGAACTGAAGACTGTTCTGGAGCGCTATATCGCCACCACGCTGCCGGTCAGCCGTCGTTACCCTCGCTTGGCCGAGCGTTTTCGTACTGAACTCTCCAATCAGCATCTGGTTGAAGGACCCTATGTTGAAGCGCTACCCGACTTTGAGAAGGGGAATACCCTTGCAGAACTCACCCAAGGTCAGGGCGGTTTTCTTCACGATGCCTTGGCTGGCTTGCCCACCGCTTCGCGCCGTTTGCACCTGCATCAGCAACGTGCGATTGAATTCGCCGTCCGGGACGGCAAGAGCCTGCTGGTGGCAACCGGCACAGGCAGCGGCAAAACGGAAACCTTTCTCTATCCAATCGCCCACGCCTTGCTTTCCGACCCTGAACCCGAAAAACCCGGTGTAAGGGCACTGCTGATCTACCCCATGAACGCGCTGGCCAATGACCAGCTTTACTACCGCATTGCCCCGCTGTTCGGGCGCTACCTGAAGGACCACGGCATCACCTTCGGGCGCTATACCGGGCAGGTGAAGGCGAACACCAAACGTAACGAGGAAGAAAACCGTCTCTTCAACAACCAGAAGTTGATGCGTGCCTTGGGCGACCCGGATCACATCCCGGCCAACTGGCGGCTCACCCGAGAAGAGATGCTGAACGATCCGCCCAAAGTGCTGATCACCAACTACGCCATGCTGGAGCACCTGCTCCTGTTGCCGCGTAATGCCCGGCTTTTTTCTGCCAATGCCTTGCATACCGTTGTATTGGACGAGATCCACACCTACAGCGGTGCGCAGGCAACGGAAGTGGCGTTTCTTTTGCGCAAGTTAAAAACCCGGTTGGGCCTGGAAACCCCACTACAGGTTTTTGGCACCAGCGCCAGCTTGGCGGATGGGCCGGATGCAGATGACAAGCTCAAGGTGTTTGCACGTGCGTTGTTCGCTGAGGAAGTGCATGAGGTGGTGCGCGGTAAGCGCATCGTGCATGAGCGCTTGCAGCAACCTATAAAGGATGAATTTGCCCTCACGGGACCAGACTGGATAAGCCTCGGCAAGGTTCTTGAAGAGGTGGCGCGCCTACCTGAGCAGGACCGCTCAACAGATACCTGGAATGACTACCTTGAGATGCATGAGCTGTCTCGCCCAGAATTTAAGGGTCCGGTTAGCCTGCCGCTTGGTCCTTTTCTCGAAGAACGTTTTTCTTCAAACCGGGAAATTCGGAGGGTAGCCAGTGAACTTGATCAAGCCGGGGTCAAAGACTTCCGCGAGTTATCGGAGCGCGTGTTCGATTCACCGGCTGATTCCTTGACTGATGGCGAGCGCTATCAGGCGCTTAGTGCGGTGATCCGCATGGGCATGATGGCGCGTTCCGATGATGAGAGCTTCCCGTTGCTCCCCGGGCGCTATCACATCGCTGTAAATGGGATCGAAGGCATTGCTGTCCGGCCCGATAGTGAGGGCGAAGGTTGGCAGGACATCAAGGTTGCTCGCCACCATCACGATCGTCAGCACGGTTATTTCTATCCACTCCTGGTTTGCCGCAAGTGTGGTCAGCCATACATGGAGGGATTCGAGGAAGGCGGGAGACTGCACCATCGTCGCCCGGATTTGGCTGATGCCAAAGCCGAGCGTCGCGTGTTCTGGCTGGGTAAACCAACTGACCATGTGGATGACGAGGAGGATGAAGCCGACGAGGCTGCTCCAAACCAATACGCGCGTCACTGGCTTAACCCGCTTACGGGGGAGTTGGCCGCCGGAGAAGGCTCCATTGCACTCTATGCCATTCAGACAGACAAGGATGAAGAAGAGAAAGCGTGGTATGTGCGCAAGTGTCCTGCCTGCGGCGGCCGCGCTTCGGGTGCGGAGGCGGAAATCGTTACCCGCATGCATCCTGGCAATGAGGCCCTTGGCAGCGTGGTTACCCAACGGGTTCTGGAAGCGCTTCCTGGCAGCGAGATCGACCACAGCGATCCACGCCCGGCACAGGGACGCAGCTTGCTTTCGTTCTCGGACAACCGCCAGGATGCGGCTTTCTTTGCCCCTTATTTCGAGCGAACAGCAGCAGATCTAGCTTTGCGCAGTGCCATCCGCCAAGTGCTTAAGGAACGCGCGGAGCCTCTTGATGCTCGGCAATTGGCCGAACAGATTTATCAACAATGGCAACGTGATGGTCGCCAACCCATTTTATTGGATGCTAACGGCGATATACGCACTGATCGCCAGGACGTGGCGAGCCTGTTATTAGGCGCTATTGGCGCTGAATTCTGCACCCCTGCGGGCAGGCGCAACTCGCTGGAGTCCTTGGGGGTGGCGTATATTACCTATGAGGCTAGTCGCCTACGTACCTTACGCCAGAAGGTGCTTGGATTCTGGCCGGCGGAACTACCCAAGGATGAAGCCTGTATCGAGGCTTTGATTCACTTCTTGCTGGAAAACTTCCGACGGGAAAAGGCCTTGGCCAAGTTTTATGGCGTGGACCTTCGGGATTCGTTTACATGGGGTGACTACAACCAACACCGCAGCTTTGACATTCAAAGCGGTGATGACTCGGTCATGTACAAGTGGTTACCTGCGCAGAACCAAAAGAGACATAACCGACGCACTTGGTATCTGACTGAGCAGTTGGGGCTTGATCGTGATCAGGCCTTCGCATTTCTGCGGCAGTTTTGGGAGGCCCTGCTCAAACCTCCGGTATCGCTGCTGGTCAGGCACAACCCAGGCTTTGCTCTGGATGCAGAAAGCATGCGGGTCGCAAACGGTGATGTTCGCCCACTTTACATATGCAAGAGTTGCGGATTGCGCCAAGTGCATGTGCTGAAGGGGAAGTGCTCGGCATTTCATTGCCATGGCGATGTGGAAGAAATAGGCCCGGATGAGCGAGCGGCGATGCGCCGACGCAACCATTATCTGGCCTCTTATGAGGAAGACAACCACGTCACTGTGCGCGCGCGTGAGCACACGGCTTCCCTGTCCACTGATCTGCGTGAATCGATCGAAAAAGACTTTTCCGAAGGGCGGATCAATGTGCTTTCTTGCACGACGACCATGGAAATGGGGGTGGACTTAGGTGATCTGGAGGCTGTGATTAACCTCAATGTGCCGCCAGGTATTGCCAACTACCAGCAGCGCACAGGCCGAGCCGGCCGTCGTGCACAGGCGGCGCCGTTTTGTGTCACCTCCGCCCGCAATACGAATTATGACCAGTCTGTATTCCGTGATTTCAGCCGTTATCTCGGCTCCCAGCCGGGTACTCCGTTCATCCATTTAGATAACCCGGAGTTGTTCTGGCGCCATCAGCAATCAGTATTGTTAGCGCACTACCTGCGCCAGAAAATCCTTGAACAGGACATCAATGCGCCTTCCCTAAAGCATCTGTTCGGTGAGGTTTTCGGACAGGATGATCTGCGCGCGTTCATCGATGCACTTATGCAATGGATAGAAAGCGACGCCGGGAAGGATGCTACCAAGGAGGCGGAAGCCTTGAGGATGCGCCTGCCGGAATCTCTGCGGCATATCGGGGCAAGTGGTGAGGGCTTAACGCAGCGCTTTCTTTCCAACCTCAGGGAGTTCGCCGAGGTTGTGAAGGAACGCTGCGGAAAATATACGAAAAAAATGACCGAGTCCGCGACAGCCGGTGATTATAAGAAGGCAGGATATTGGCAACGGATGCGCGAAGACTATATGGGCCAGTTCCTGGTGAGTCAGCTCTCCAGCCGTGGCTTGATCCCCACCTACAGTTTTCCGGTTCATTCGCTCTCTCTGGAAGTGACCCAGGAACGCCAGCAAAAGGGGCAGGGATGGGGTTCTACGGATGTCGCCCTATCCCGCGATGCCAGCCAGGGCATCAGTGAGTATGCGCCGGGGGCCGAGGTGGTGGCCAATGGCCGGATATGGACAAGCCGCGGCCTGGCTCACTATCCGAAGGCCTTTATGCCAGAGCGTTGGTATGTGGCCTGCCCAGAATGTTTCCATGTGGATATCGCCGATGCAAAGGATGAGTTGCCTCCTGCTTGTTCCAATTGTGGGTCGATCGACGGCCGCCGCAAAAGAATGTTCATCGAGCCGCATGGCTTCGTCACAAGCTATGCTGAGCGCAAGGGCCGCGACACGGGTGGCAGCCGGCGCCGGGTAAAAGCGGCGGATGAGGCACGGCTCATTGCCTCGCCACGGGACGATGCCTTCAATGATACGGACCTGCCTTTCTTGCGCACTGCCTTGCTGAACGCACATGAGCGTGAGGCAGATGCTCTACGTGGGACGATGTTCATTGCTAATCGTGGTGTGTATAGCGAGGGCTATTTCCGCTGCAAATTGTGTAACTTTGCTGGCCCTATCAATCCAGCTGGCCCAAGCAAGCCTGCAAAAGGCAAGAAGGGGGAACCTGCCGGCAATGTTATGCAGCTAGTACATGACGATCCCATGACAGGGTTGCGGTGTAGAAATGAGCAAATATCTCGCTTTGGTCTGGATTTCGTCCATCGTTTCGATACCGATGTGCGCTTGTTCCGTTTTCTTCAACCTTTGCCCAGCCCTAAAGAGGGTGAAGGTACGCCGCGCCGTTTCCATGAAAGGATGGCACGAACAGTGTCGGAAGCGCTTCGATTGGCGGTAATCGACCTTCTCCAACTTCAACCAAGCGAGGTCCGAGCTACCTATAGACTCTATGGCTCCATCGGAAACACGCTGGAGATTGTTCTTTACGATGCTGTCCCGGGTGGTGCTGGATACTGCGCAAGAATTGGCGAAGCTGGGTTTTCCTTTGACATCCTCCTGCGCAAGGCGCGAGAGCGTCTTGATTGCCCCGCCCATTGCGACTCTGGTTGTCGCTCATGCTTGTGCGATTATGGCAATCAACGTTACTGGGACGGTTTTGAGCGACTGGCCGCACTAGAGTGGTTGGATGCATTGCTTGACCCGAGTGCTGCTCAAACTGGGCCTGGAAGCTATGTCCGTTGGGCCACCCCAAGTCACGCTGGATTGAACGAAAGATTGGCTAATTACGAGCAGGTCTACCTAGTCGCCCGCAGCTTGGTGGAGACTAGTGGCTACTCCGACGATAGTCTCAACCTGCTGCTCAAATGGCTGCAGGCGGGTAAGACGGTACATGTGTATCTAGCCAACAAGCTTGATGAGAAGCCCAAGTCACAAATCCCCCTGGCCATTTATCGACACCTGTATCCCTATGCGCTGGAAGGCCGCTTGCGCCTCTACCAGATCGCGAATGCAGATGGCCCGGATTGGGAACAACTCCCCAGAGTCTTTGCGGGAACAGCAGTCGGGATGCCTGTTATTCGACAGCATTTTGCGGTACAGCCTTTACTAGAGAGTCTGATCGCGTCGCCAGCTGAAACAGGCGTTGTGGATGACGAACTCGAACAGGTCATTCATAAGTTGATCGACACAGCCATTCCTTATGCAAACGATGCACTTCGCGATGGAGAACGCATGAATATGTGGGATCTGCACGCAGGCACAAGACGTGATCTCAAGGTCATATTTGCGCCCGTGGCCGGTGCCTATATCAAAGAACTAATGGTGCGCGACCCCTATTGTGGATTGGAGCGCAACCGCAAAAACCTCAAGCAGTTCCTAAATGAGATCAAGGGTTTGGCTGACACGATCGAACACGTGGAGCTCCACTGTAAGGAGGGGCTCGATAGAGATGGGGACTTAGAGTTCCGCCTCGACATCGAACGTCATGTGGATGACTTAATCACCTCTATTGGCATTGAAAAGCGTGATGTCACAGTGGCTCCCATGAAAGGTGGTGGGCGCACCTTTCATGACCGAGAGGTCGACATCACAACTGTCTCGCCAGACGGCTGCGAAACGACCCACCGGTTCTTCCTTACTGGAGGAATTGACTACCTGATGAACGATAGGACTGAGACAAGAGTTTTTTATGTGACGCTTTAGATAAATGTGGGTCGCCCCGGGCTCGATAGAAATTTCAGATGGTCTGCTATGGCACCGATTGTGTAGACCGCACGATTACGGAGAGTTGTAACGGTGAATTATCGCGGAAGCCGCGCGCCAAGCGACCCCTCGGAAGAGATTGATTGTGCGAAGTCGACATAATTTCTGGAGCTGGGTAACACCTGCTCTTTCATGTCTGGGTTTTTTCAGTTGCACTCAAATCGACGCGAAAAATCCAACAAGGCCCCTCATCACGGATTCATTGACTGGAACCTGACGTGAAGGTTATCGCCTGCCTGATATCCAGCCGTGTCCTTGTTTCTCGGGTGGAACCTGGAATGCAGCGTTACTAACCGCTTGGTTGCAACGAATGTGTATATCTGAGTTGTACTGATGCATGCATGACCCAATAGCTCCTGGATCACCCGCAAATCTGCACCAGCATCCAATAAGTGCGTGGCAAAGGCGTGCCGGAGGCTATGAGTACTGAGGGGTCTTTCGATCCCCTTGTTTGAGGCGTGCTTCTTCACCACCAGGCGGAGTACGCCTGTGCTTATTTTCTTCCCGCGAACCGAGAGGAACACATGATTGCAAAGGTAGTCCCGTCTCAGGGCGGGTCTTGACCTACTCAGGTACAGATCGAGCCAGAATGCAGCCTCTTCACCATAAACCACCAGCCGCTCCTTGTTTCCTTTTCCACAAACTCGAATCACACGGTTTTTGAAATCAAAGTCTTCGACCTTGAGATCGGATAGCTCAGTGGCTCGTATCCCGGTCGCATAGAGCAATTCGAGCATCGCCTTGTCACGCAGGCCTTGGTGAGAATTGAGATCAGTAATATCAAGCAGTGACGCCACATCATCCTGTGTCGGCGTGTTTGGAAGGCGGTGGGGTATTTTGATCTTGCCAAGGCGCATGGTCGGGTCCTGCACAACCTGCCCATTGGTCAAGAGATATTGGTAAAACCGACGAAGCGAAGCGGTATAGCGAGCCACGCTCCGAGCGCTGATCTTTCTCTCCAGCAGGCTTGCCAGCCACGCCTCAATGTCCAGATTCTGGACCTGGAGTAGCGTCTTCCCATTGTGCTGGGTCAGCCACGATCCGAAATTGATCAGATCCGCCCGATAGGCGTCGATGGTCCTGTCGGCGAGACCATCAACAAGCCATAGCTCATCGCTGAACTGCTCCACGGATGGGAGCAGGGATTTAGATTTTGCGGAACCCATTTATTTTGCCTTTCTTGGTTTAGCCCCTTCGGCTCCGCAACTGCAGGGGTAAATTTTCAGCTTATTATTTTCGCCGCCACTCCCATGACGGTATTGCATTCAAGTTAGCCCATCCCGGGTGCATTCCTGAATCGTTTTCCGATCGTGCCTGGAGGCACGACCCACAACAGACTGAAAATTTTAATATTTCCTGACGTGCCATGCCAACCCCAGCTTGATGAGCAGGTTGGTATAAGACTCTTCGTGTTTTCTGACGTCTAATCTCAAGGGCTGTTGTCATTTAAGACAACGTGGCGGGCTTCTTCTGCCGACTTGCCTTCCTGCTTGTTCGATCATTTCTGCCTTACCGATGTCCGATATAAGTATACAATTAGCGGACATGGAGCCAGGCATGCTCAATTCGACGCCCGTCATCAAATCGCAGGTGGTGCAACGCATCAGCCAGGCCCCGGCAGCCAAAGTGTGGACGCCGGTGGATTTTCTCGACCTGGGTAATCGCGACGCGGTGGACAAAACGCTCCAGCGCATGGTCGCCAGCAATGAGTTGCGTCGCATCGATCGAGGACTGTACGACCAGCCCCGGATGAACGCCCTCACCGGGCAGCCGACCGCCCCCGATTATCTCAGCGTGATCGATGCCGTCGCTCGCCGCGACCAGGTGCGCGTATTGATTGACGGGATGACCGCCGCCAACGATCTGGGCCTGACCAATGCGGTGCCGGGGCAGGTCATCGTGCATACGGATGGTCGGCTGCGACCGATTCAATTGGGCAAATTGACCCTCCAGTTCAAACTGACGGCGCCAAGCAAGCTCTACTGGGCCAACCATCCAGCCATGCGGGTGGTGCAAGCCCTGTACTGGCTTCGCGATGGCCTGAAGGGTGGCGCCCAGATCGATCAGGATGCGATTCAAGCCAGGTTCATTCGGCTATTGCAGGACTCCAGCCAGGGAAGCGCGATTCGTGATGATCTGCGATCTGGCTTACACACTGTGCCGTCGTGGATGCAACAGTGGATTCGCGATCTGCTTGCCCGGTCCGAACAGGCAAGTACCAAGGCCTCACCGTGAACGCCGACTTTCTTCGCATCATCACCGCCTCTCCCGAGGATCGTTGCGGCCTGTTCCTGGCGACAGCCAATGGGCTCGGCACGCCGATCCAGAATGTGGAGAAGGATTTCTGGGTATCCGGGTTCAGCGTTCTATCGTCTGCCAGAGCCCAAAAGAATTGGCATGGCCATTCAGCTGACCCTGTTGCCCGGTTGTGTTTCTATTTTCAGGCTGTCATCCAGTAGCAGAAACAGCAGCTCGTCGTCCGTCGACGTGTATATGCTGGTGGTTGCCACGCTGGCGTGCCCGAGCAGGCGCTGGATCATGTTGACCGGCATCGTCTCTGCGGAATGCGCGCCGCGCGTATGTCTTAGCCAGTGCGTCGAGGCTTTCGCCATCTTTTTGGCATCGTCATGATGCCCCTGCGTGGCAAGCTCCGTAGCTGCTTCCCTGAAAAACGTCTTCAAGGCCTTGTACAGCGTCGTGGGATCCAGGGTGCCCGTATCTTGCCCAAGCCGCAGCCGGGCAATCAGGGGAATGTCTTCAGGATTATCCAGCGGGTCGGCATTGAGGCCCTGCCAGGCCAGGTAATCGCGTAATGCATCCATCACCATGCCGGGCATCGGGACTGCCCGCCATTTGCCACCCTTGCCGAGCACTTTCAGCATCCAGCGGACACCCAGGTCACGCTTGAGCGGGACCGAATAGAGTCTCCCCAGGCGGGCATCCACCAGTTCGGTGAGCCGTAGCCCCGTGGCATAGGCGAAGGGGAGTATGAAGCGCAAGCGCCGGACGGATTCATCCATAGGCTGCCTATGCAGATATTCCATGAGAAATGCCCACTGGCTGCGTGTGAACGCGTGCGTCAGTTCCAAGTCAGGCGCGGTGGCCACGTCCATCACCCGCTGTGGCGGCGGCACGCCGTCCCATGGATTGCTGTCGAGGTAACGCACTTTGGCAAGCCACTCGAACAGGGATTTGAGGATGGTGTGGGCCTGGATCTGGCTGCGCAGCGAGGCGGCTCCTTCGAATGGCCGCCAGTTGGCTGACCAGCGCGGTGTGCTGCGTTTTCCCATCCATTCAGCCTGGGGGAGGCGCCATGGCCATGCCGCGGGCAATGTGCGGCCGAGCCCGCCCAGCCAATCCCGGTAGGCAACGGCATCCTCGATCGACAGCGACGACAGGGCGCATCCGCGCTCCATGATCGACCAGATCAGGAGGCGCTCTGCCTCGCGGCGATAGGCGCGCTCGGTATGCGGATTCGAAGCGCGCGCTTTCAGCCAGGCCTGGATCGCCTGATGGTCATTTTCAGCGGCGATGCGGTTGCGGCCGAGGCATCGGTTCTCGCCAACCGAGCCGTCCAGCTCCGCCGGCGTCGAGAATGACTCCAGCGGCATGATGGCGGTGGCTGAGGGCCGGGTCAGTTCGATCGGCGACAGCGAACGCAGCGGGGCGAGACCCTGTGGCGCCATCACCCCCAGACTGCCTTCGTGGGTGGCAAGCCAGGTCACGAGCCGGCGCGCCCCTTTTTCGCCGAGGCGAGGAACGGACACCCACCAGCGGTAGCCCTGCGTGCGGACGCGCTGATGCAGCGCCTCGATGGTGGGGATGCCGGCGAGGATGAGCCTGGCAGCGAGTCGATCCTCAAACCAGGCGGCAACCGGATCCTGCGGCTGCGGATCGGTGGCGAGCAGTTCCTCCACCCACACCAGCGCGGCCAGTTGGCGCTCGACCAGACGGGCGTAGCGTCTCGCGCGGCGGTCGATGCTCTGCGGATAGGCCTCGACGTACATCGCGGTCAGTTCCTTCTCCGAATAGAAGTGATCGGGGTCGTTTTCTTCGCGGAAGGTTTTGAGCGAGGGGAGGGCGGTCGTCGACCGGACTGCCTCGGGCAGGGTGCCCAGCGGCAGGCGCAGCAGCCGGGCCAGCGCATGGCGGCCGTGCCGGCGGGCGGCCATCGTCAGCGTTTGCTGGATCCAGGACAGCGTGGAGCGCGCGATGCGCTGATCGAGGCCGGATTCGAGATAGCGGTCCGCTGCGACCTTGAGGTCGAGGCCCTGCAGCCAGCCGCGGTAGAAGGCGAGGTGGTGACGCCCGATTTTGCGAGTGGATTCCATGGCTAACTGGCTGAAATCAAGAAGAAACAGGAAATATAGGTCACAGATCCTTGAGTTGAATCAGAAAAACAGCATTCTTGATAATTTACCTTATCATGAACTGTATATGCAATGCCGCAGATGCCCCTTACTTGTTCTGACTTGAGTGCGCCGCCTATTCACAAATGCCTGAACGCTGGTAGCATCAATTCTTCTCAGCCAACCCAAGGGACGTTCATGAACAAGACTGAATTGATCGAAGCCGCTGCAACCGAAGCAGATATCAGCAAGGCCGCTGCCGGAAGAGCGCTGGATGCCATCCTCGGTGCCGTCGTCAAAGCGGTAGCGAAAGGTGACTCTGTGACCCTCATTGGGTTTGGCGCGTTCAAATCTTCCAAGCGTGCGGCCCGTACCGGACGCAATCCACAAACAGGCAAAGAAATGAAGATCGCAGCCACGACCGTGCCGCGCTTCACAGCTGGCGCTGGCTTCAAGGCTGCCGTTGCGGGTAAGAAGGCTGCAAAGAAAAAGTGATGTGACATGTGCTGACGTGGCGCTGCTCTTGTAGGCCACGTCCGCATTCAAACATCACAGCTAGTGCTTGTCTTCCCCCAGGCCACTGAGAACATTACCCAGCACCCCGACCAGATTTTGCATGGCACCAGCAAGCAGTATCGCCTGCTCGTCATTGAGTTCAGCCGCCTCAAGGATCGCCAGGGTTTCCCCCAAGGGATGTGAAGACAGGAATGGCGTCGGATTTTTTTTGCGTCAGCAGCATTTGGGTGATATATCCATCTGAACGCTTTCGGAAAAAACAATAGGGTGCATTCAAAGACCTGGGCTCAATGCCCATGGCGATGATGGAAATCCGGAAAATGTGGATGTTTGTGGGTTAAGGTCGCATGCCGATGCAGATGTCTGTGCGGCTCGCAGCCATCCCAGGCGAAATCGTGTTCGTGCTGGTGATGCGCGTCATGAACGTGTTGATGGGTGTGATCCAGCGGCTCATGCGTATGTCGATGCTCGTGATGCTCGGTCAGATGCAACCAGACGCCAATACTCATGAGTCCGGCTGCCAACCAGAACGGGGCAGGCGTCGATTCGCCCAGCAGCAGAATGGCGATGGCTGCGCCAATAAAGGGTGCCGTGGAGAAATAGGCGCCGGTGCGGGCTGTGCCCAGACTACGCAGCGCCCGCACAAAAAGCACCAGGCTCAAGCCGTAACTCACCAGGCCGACCGCCATGGCCGCGCCCACGGCGGGCCAGGCGGGCAGGGACGCACCCAGTAAAAAGGCGAGGCTGGTGTTGACGACGCCCGCGGTCCAACCCTTTGCCCCGGCGATGAACAGGGCGTCCGAGCCGGAAACCCGGCGCGTCAGGTTGTTGTCGATAGCCCAGCACAAACAGGCGGCGGTGATGGCCAGGGGGCCAACCCAGTCCAGGGTCTCGCTATCGACAGTGGGCCAGGCGAGTACCGCGCCGCCCGCGACGATGAGCAGCATGCCGAACACGATGCGGCGGTCGGCGTTTTCCTTGAAGATCACCCAGGCCAGCACGGCAGTAAAGACCGCTTCCAGATTGAACATGAGGGAGGCGGCGCCCGCATCGGTATGGGTGAGGCCGAATACCAGCAGCACCGGCCCAAGCAGCCCGCCGAAAACGATGGCGCCCGCAAGCCAGCGCCATTCCCCGGTTGCCAGCCCGCTCGGTTTCCAGCCGCGATCCCGCAGCAGGCGGATCGCAGCCAGCCCGAGCCCGCTACCCAGATAGAGTAGACCGGCCAGCAGCAAGGTCGGCAGCTCGCCCACCAGAAGCTTGACCAGCGGCGTACTGCCGCCGAACAGGGCGGCAGCGACGAGGGCGGGCCAGATGACCGAACGTGTATTGCTCATTTCATCAACGATAGGCCAGCAAACGCAAAGCGTTCACCACCACCACCACCACCACGGTCGAGCCTTCGTGAATCAGCACCGCCACGCCGATCCCCGCCCAACCGAACAGGGTGGCGGGGATGAGTAGCGCCACCACGCCCAGCGAAACGAACAAGTTCTGCCGGATGATGCGCCTTGATGCGCGGCTCAGAGCCACGGCGAAGGGCAGCTTGGAAAGGTCGTCGGCCATCAGCGCCACATCCGCGGTTTCCAGCGCCACATCGGTGCCAGCGCCGCCCATGGCGATGCCGACCGTGGCACGCGCCATGGGCGGTGCATCGTTGACGCCGTCGCCGACCATGGCTACCTGTCCGTAGCGCTGCCCGAGTTCCTCCATGGCCTTGACCTTGTCTTCCGGCAACAGGCCCGCCTGCACTTCGTCCAGACCAACTACATTTGCAATAGCGCGGCCCACGCGTTCGTTGTCGCCGGTGAGCATGATGGTCTTGCGAATGCCGACTCGTTCCAATACCTGTTTCACCCCTTCTCGCGGGGTGTCGGCCAGGGCCACGACGCCGAGGAACTGCCCGTCCGCCTGGATCAGCATGAGGGTCTTGCCTTCGGTCTGGAGGCGCTCCGCGTGCCCTTGAATCGCCTCGGGGACGGCTTCGCCATCAAACAGCCTGGCGTTGCCGATGGCGACTTTCTGCCCGTCGAATTCGGCGCGCACGCCTTTTCCTGTCACGGATTCGGTCTCCCCGGCCTCGGCCCAGCTCAAGCTGCGGCCCTTCGCCTCGGCCACCACCGCCTGCGCCAGCGGATGGGCGCTGCGGCTTTCCACGGCGGCAGCCAAGGTCAGCAGACGTGCCTAACTTCCAATCCGGCTACCGCGCTTCAACCATGGTGGACGCAGATTTGCATGCTTGATTTCGGCAAGCGCAACAGCGTCATCGCGCAAACGTCGGGGCAGGCTCGACTTTGTCCCCAGTGGCCCCAGCAGTGTTCTCTGGCGCATCGCCGGAGAACACGTCTCCTGCCCATGACTGGTGAAAATATGCAACAGGTGTGCATTAGTTGACACCTACCGATTGACAGTAACAATGAGACTCATTATCATTTGTTCTGGGCTTTGCCATGATGTGATGTTACGTCAGGGTGATCCGGAAACTTTGCCATGCAGGCTAATAGCCAGCCACGGATTTCGATCCCAGCCAGCTCAATCGAGACGTGAATTGGACTAACTTGGAATGACTGCCACACCGGCCTGGAAAACTGTCACCGCAACCGAGCCGCAGCTTGCCCTTGTGCCGTTACTGCGCATGCCGCATACCTCGCGCGCCACACTGGCCGTGGTGGCGCTTGCACACGCAGGTCTGCTGACTGCGTTGCTAAATGCGCCGGAAACGCCCAAACCGATCAATTCGATCAACCCGCCACGTCCCTTGATGGTCAGCCTGATCGAGCCAGAGGTCCCGCAGGTAAAACCTGAACCCAAGGCGCAGCCGCCCAAACCCGCGATCAAACCGTTGCCGCCACCGCCCGCGCTAGCTGCGCAGCGCCCAGTTCCCACCCCCGATCTGCAGCAGGCGGCAGAAGCACCCAAACCGCTGCCCGCGCCCGTGACCAACGTCCTGCCACCGCCTGTAACAGTGGTGATGGACGCGCCTAAACCCGCGCCGTCGCTCCCACCGCATCCGGCAAATTACCTGGCCAACCCGAAACCACCTTATCCGTTGCTGTCGCGGCGGCTGGGTGAGGCAGGCACGGTGCGGCTGAACATTCTGGTCAACCCGGACGGCAGCGTGGACAGGCTGGAACTGGCGCAAAGCAGCGGCTATCCGCGCCTTGACCGCGCCGCCTTGGAAACCGTGCAGTCCAGTTGGAAATTCGAGCCGGCCCGCCAGGGTGGCAGGCCGGTGGCCGCGTGGGTCATCGTGCCGATTCAGTTCACCCTCAGGAGTTAAGTCATGGAAACCGCCGCAACCCAAACCCAACTGGGCTTTGCCCACTTCATCGCGCAGGCCGACGGCCTTGCGCACTTTCTGCTCGTCGTGCTGCTGGCGATGTCGGTCGTCACCTGGACTCTCATCGTCAGCAAAAGTCTCGCCAACTGGCGCATGAAGAAGCGTGCCCAGGCTTTCCTCGCGCGCTTCTGGGACGCGCCAGGCCTAGCCTCAGTCGCCGATTATCTGCAGAACCACGGGGTCAACGATCCATTCTCGCACCTGACCCATCACGGGCTCAAGGCCGCAGAGCAGTACCGCAACAAGACTGGGCAGCGCCTGATCGAATCCGGCTCGGAAGACGAATTCCTTACCCGCGCGCTGCGCCGCGCGATCAATCAAGACACCGCGCGCCTGGAATATGGCCACACCCTGCTGGCGTCGATTGCGTCCTCGGCGCCTTTCGTCGGACTGTTCGGCACGGTATGGGGCATCTATCACGCGCTGGTCAACATCGGCATGTCGGGCTCCGGCAGCCTTGACCAGGTCGCCGGTCCGGTGGGCGAGGCGCTCATCATGACCGCGCTGGGTCTGGCCGTCGCGATCCCCGCCGTGCTCGCATACAACTTCTTCAACCGCGCCAAGCGCCAGACGCTCACCGAAGTCGACGGCTTTGCGCATGACCTGTTCGCCTTCATGTCGACCGGGGTGCGCAGCAACACCCGCATCCACAACGACGAAGCGCGCATCTACGCTGCGCCGGCGTCAAGGAGCGCATGATGGCCTTCGGCGGACTTCTTAACGACGGCGGCGACGGCGACAACGCGGAGATCAACATGATTCCGCTGATCGACGTGATGCTGGTGCTGCTGGTCATCTTCATCATCACCGCGCCCTTGACGACACACGCGGTCAAGGTCGACCTGCCGCAGGCGTCGAGCCAGCCGAACGAGGTCAAGCCCGAAACTATCAACCTCTCGATCAAGGCCGACGGCTCGGTGTACTGGAACGCCGAAGCAGTGGACGCCGTCGCGTGGCGGGCGCGAATGGACGCGGCCGCGCAGCAGACGCTTCAGCCGGAAATACACATCCGCGCCGACGGCGATCTCGCCTATCGCAACGTCGCGCAGATCATGGCCGACGCCGCGAAAGCAGGCCTTGGCAAACTGGGATTCGTCACCGATCCGCATACCCGATAGCACACGTTTCACCCATGGGATGCAAGCCGTCCCCTTTTAACCCGCCAGCCAGCCAGCCGCATGCCTTGCGTCAAGCCAGCCAGATTCATCTGACGTAAGGAGCATTGAATGAACAGCATCACCCGCACTTTCGAACACCATGGCGCGACGAAGGCCATTACCAAAACCACGCTGGCTCTGGCTGTGGCAGTCGCATTGAATTTTCCGGCCGAGGTGCTGGCGGCCGAGGTTCAGCTGCCGCGCATCGATGTGGTCGGTGAGGACGGGCAAGCGATTGCCAAACAACCCGGTTCGGTAGCGATTATCGATGAAGAACAGTTGGCGATCATGCAACCCCTGTCGACCCAGGACGCGCTTAAATCGGTGCCCGGCATCGTGGTGCGCGAGGAAGAAGGCTACGGCTTTATACCCAACATCGGGATGCGCGGCCTTAACCCAAACCGCAGCCAGAAGCTGCTGGTGCTGGAAGACGGCGTGCCCGTGGCGCCCGGTCTGTTCCTGGCCAACGATTCCTATTACAGCCCGCGCATCGAGCGCATGGAAAGCATTGAGGTGCTGAAGGGAGCGGCCGGCTTGCGCTATGGCCCGACGACGATCGGCGGTGTGATCAACTACAAGACCAAAAAACCCGAAGAAGGCGCCAAGGTGACCGCCAAGGCCGGTTCGAACGGCTATCGCTTGCTCGGTCTTGACGCCGGCGGAACCGCCCCCTCTGGCGAAGCCATTGGCGGCATCAGCCTGGTCAAGGCCAAAGGCGACGGTTTTCGCAACAACGCTTTCGACATGACAGACATCATGCTCAAAGGCGGCATGGCCATCGGCGAAAATCAGTGGATCGGCGCCAAACTCACCCGCTACGAAAACGAGATCAACACTTCTTATGTCGGCCTGCGCCCCAATGAATTCAAGAACGACCCGACCAAAAATCCGGCCCCGAACGACTATTTTCTGACAGATCGCACCGCGTTCGACATCAACCATGAGTGGCAGATCAACGACGCCATCAAGCTTAATACCTTGCTGTATACGAGCCAGTTCACACGAGATTATTGGCGCAGGGAGGTGGGGAGTCGCAGCGCCGACGGCACAACCTTTGTCCCCTGCGACGGCGGCGCCTATTGCATGAACGGCAACAATCGCACTTTCGAAATGATGGGCCTGGACAGCCGCCTGAATATCAACTACGCCGGCTTCGGCATCAAGAACGAAGCCGAAATCGGCGTTCGCCTGCACAGCGACAAACTGAACAACACGAAGCTCCGCTCCAAGACCGACCCCAACGCGCGTTCCGGCGACCTGACCACAGACGATACCCAGAAAGCACGTGGCATCGCCTTTTACGGCCAGAACCGTTTTGTCGTCAACGAGCGCGTCGCGATCACCCCTGGCCTGCGTATCGAGTCCTACAACCAAACCCGCAAAGACGAGCTGACCAGTGTTTCTGGCAAGTCGAGCACAACCGAGGTCATGCCCGGCCTCGGTGCTACCTGGCAGATTGCACCGCAGGCGCAGCTTTTCGCCGGCACGTTCAAAGCATTCTCGCCCGCGATGGTCGCTACCGCAATCAGCGGTGGCGGCGTCGACCAGCAACTTGATGCCGAACGCTCGACCAACTTTGAACTCGGCGTGCGTGGTAAGGCGCAGCGTCTGAACTACGAAGCCACCGCCTTCCGCATGGACTTTTCCAACCAGATCGTGCCGCAGTCCGAATCGGGCGGCGTCGGCACTACCGTGACCAATGCCGGCGCGACCCTGAACCAAGGGCTGGAAGGCGCGATCGGCTACGACCTCGGCGCAGGCTGGGGCGTGGACGCCAACGCCACCTGGGTGCCAACGGCCAAATACAATAGCACCAAGATCGTCGGCGGCATTGACCGCAACGGCAATCGCCTGCCCTACGCGCCCGAGCTGACCGCGAATCTCTCCGTGAGCTACCGCGTCGGCGGGCTGAAAACCAGCCTCGGCACCTACCACGTCTCCCGCCAGTTCGTCGATACGGAAAACACCGTGGTCGAAAGCGCGGATGGCCGCCGCGGCGTGATTCCGGCCTACACCACCTTCGACCTCAACGCGCGCTACGCCGTCGACAAACGGCTCAGCGTATTTGGCACAGTGCGCAATCTTACCGACCGGAAATACATCGCCAGCCGCAACCCCGATGGCATTTTTCCGGGTGCCGAGCGCAACTTCGAAGTCGGCGTGAGCTACAAATTCTGACTTTCACCGTCACGGTCGGGGCGCGACAACCGCGTCCCGACTACCGGACGAGCCCATCCATGCGCAATATCGAAGAAGTCCTGCGGCTGCATCACGAGTGCAGCCGCTCCAACTGGGGGATCGCCCGTATGGTGTGGTCCTCGCAGAAAAAGGCATCGATTAACAATAAAGCCGCACGCAAGCGTTGGACGAAGGGGATATGCTTTCGGGTCAATCAACCTCACTGGTGATCTCGATAAGGCTACCATTCAGGCAGAAGTCCTTGCCTGATCCTCGTAGGCCAGCAAACGCAAAGCGTTGACCACCACCACCACGGTCGAGCCCTCGTGTATCAGCACCGCCAGACCGATCCCCGCCCAGCCGAACAGGGTGGCGGGGATGAGTAGCGCCACCACGCCCAGCGAGACGAGCAGGTTCTGCCGGATGATGCGCCGCGATGCACAGCTCAAGGCCACGGCAAAGGGCAGCTTGCTCAAATCGTCGGCCATCAGCGCCACGTCCGCGGTTTCCAGCGCCACGTCCGTGCCGGCGCCGCCCATGGCGATGCCCACGGTGGCGCGCGCCATGGCGGGGGCATCGTTGACCCCGTCGCCTACCATGGCCACCCGGCCGTATTGCTCTCCGAGCGCTTCCATGGCCTTGACCTTGTCTTCCGGCAACAGGCCCGCCCGCACTTCGTCCAGGCCGACCGCGTCGGCGATGGCGCGGCCCACGCGTTCGTTGTCGCCGGTGAGCATGATGGTTTTGCGGATGCCGATCCGGCGTAGCCCTTCCAGTACCTGCTTCACGCCCTCGCGCGGGGTGTCTGCCAGAGCCAGTACGCCGAGGAACTGCCCGTTCGCCTGGATCAGCATGAGGGTTTTGCCTTCCGCTTGGAGGCGTTCTGCTTGCTGCTGAATTACTTCGGGGACGGCTTCGCCGTCAAACAGCCTGGCGTTGCCGATGGCCACCTTCTGCCCGTCGAATTCGGCGCGCACGCCTTTGCCGGTGACGGACTCGACTTCGCCGGCCTCGCTCCAGCTCAACCCGCGCCGCTTCGCCTCGGCCACCACCGCCTGCGCCAGCGGATGGGCGCTGCGGCTTTCCACGGCGGCGGCCAAGGTCAGCAAACCTGCCTCGTCTCCGCTGACGGCGACGACGTCGGTCACCTTGGGCTTGCCGACGGTCAGGGTGCCGGTCTTGTCGAAGGCGATGGCGGTAAGCACGCCGAGATTTTCCAGATGCGCGCCGCCCTTGATCAGCACGCCGCCGCGCGCGGCGCGCGCGATGCCGGACAGCACCGCCGACGGGGTGGCGATGGCGAGCGCGCAGGGGGAGGCCGCCACCAGCACCGCCATGGCGCGGTAAAACGATTCGGCGAAGGGGAAGCCGAACAGCGGCGGCAGCGCGATGAGCAGCGTGGCGCCCAGCAGCACCACGGGCACGAAGACCCGCTCGAAGCGGTCGGTGAAACGCTGGGTGGGAGATTTCTGCGTTTGTGCTTCGGCCACCATCTCCACCATGCGTGAAAGCGTGCTCTCCCGCGCCAGTTTGGTGACCTCGACGATGAGCGCGCCTTCGCCGTTGACCGTGCCGGCGAACACCTTGTCGCCCGCCTGCTTGTCCACCGGCATGGATTCGCCGGTGACCGGCGACTGGTCCACCGCCGAATTGCCCGACGCCACCTGGCCGTCGGCGGGGATGCGGCTGCCGGGCTTGACGATCACCCGGTCGCCGCGCAGCAGCTCTTCCACCCGCACTTCGGCCTCCGCGCCATCCCGTTGCACCAGCGCGGTCTTGGGCGCCAGTTGCGCCAGCGCCTCGATGGCCTTGCGGGCACGGTCCATGGCCATGTGTTCCAGCGCATGGCCGAGGCTGAACAGGAACAGCAGCAGCGCGCCTTCTTCCCAGGCGCCGAGCGCCGCCGCCCCGGCCGCCGCGACGATCATCAGGGTGTCGATGTCGAAGCTGCGGCTCTTCACACTCTGCCAGGCATCGCGCAGGGTGTAGAAGCCGCCCGCCGCGTACGCCCCCAGCAACAGTCCGAGGGAGAGCGTGTGGGGCGCGCCGGCGAGACCCGCGAGCCAGCCGGCCAGCAACAGCAGGCCGGCGGCGCCGCTGAAAATGAGTTCGCGATGCTCGGCGAACCAACCGGCCTCGCGGCCTTCTTCCAGCACGGAGTAACCAAGCGCCTGGACGCGCTGGACGATCGCCGCGCGCTTGATTTTTTCGCTGTCATACTCCAGGCGTAAACGCTCGGCGGCGTAGCTCACCGAGGCCTCCAGGACGCCGTCCGTGCGTTGCAGGGCGTGCTCGATCACGGTGGCGCAGGTGGGGCAGTCCATGCCGTCGATACGCAGGCTCTCGTGATGAAAGCGGTTGCCGATCCTCGCGCCGGACGCCTGCGCCAGTTCGCGTACCCGACCCACGCTGAACTGCTGAGGATCGTAGTGCAGGCACAGGCGGGCGCTGCCGTCTTCATGGACCAGGTGTATTTTTTCCAGCCCTTCGGCCTGCAGCAGTTCAGTCAGCCGTCCTATGCAGGCATCGCGCTCATCGGGCACATCCGGCAAGACCAGAGACAAGTCCAGTTCAAGTTTTTCGGCCATGGTGCTGCTCCTTAGAACCAAATTGATTACAGCTGGGAATTTGTTGCGTTACTGTTGGGCTTTGCCACACTGGCCGCAAAACTTGGTGCCTGCCGGCAGCTCCGCGCCGCAGCCGGAACATTTGCCGGGCGCCAGGGAGGTGCCGCATTGCTGACAGAAGCGCGCTTCGCCCGCATTGGCGCTGCCGCATTTGGGGCAGGGATTGCCAGCATTGCCGACGCCCGGGCCTGTGCCCTGCGGATAGCCTGGATAGCCACCATGTTTGGAGCCGCCGTGATGACCGCCTCGATAGCCGCCGTGGTGACCGCCGAATCTGCCGCCCATTAAATTGCCGAGCATGCGTTCAAAGAACCCCATGATTTACTCCTTTGCAATTGATCGATTAGATGCGACGCCCCAGCCTGTCGGCTGGGCGTTCCGGTCAGGCTTGATGTGTCTGTAGCCTGTTGCCATCAACAGCGTCCGTTTCCTCCTCTTCTTCTTTCCGGTGGGCCAGCCTATACAGAATCGGCAGCACCAGCAGGGTCAGCGCCGTAGAAGACAGGATCCCGCCGATGACCACGGTGGCGAGCGGCCGCTGCACCTCCGCGCCGGTCCCGGTGGCGATCGCCATCGGAATAAAACCGAGCGAGGCCACCAGCGCGGTCATCAGCACTGGGCGCAGCCGGGTCAATGCGCCTTCGTGAATCGCTGCGTCGAGCCGTTTCCCTTCCTCGCGCAGCGAGCGGATGAAGGAGATCATTACCAGGCCGTTGAGCACCGCCACGCCCGAAAGCGCGATGAAACCGACCCCCGCTGAAATAGAAAGCGGGATATCGCGCAGCCAGAGCGCCAGGATGCCGCCGGTCAGGGCAAACGGTACGCCAGTGAAAACCAGCAGCCCGTCCTTCACGTTGTTGAACATCGCGAACAGCAGCATGAACACCAGCAGCAGCGCGACAGGAACCACGATCTGCAGGCGCTTCGCCGCTGACTGTAACTGCTCGAAGGTACCGCCCCAGGTCGTCCAGTAGCCGGCCGGCACCTTGACCGTCTGTTGCATCATCTGCTCGGCCTCGGCCACGAATGACCCGATGTCCCGTCCGCGAACATTGGCTGTCACTACTACACGCCGCTTGCCGTCCTCGCGACTGATCTGGTTTGGGCCCGGCGCGACTTCGAAGGTCGCCACGTCACCCAGTTGCAGATAGGCGGGGCGGGCTTGACCGCCCGCTTCATCCACGGGCAAATGGATCGGCAGTTGTTTCATCGCCTCCATGTCACTGCGTAGCCGCTCGGGCAGTCGGACGATGATGTCGAAGCGCCGGTCGCCCTGAAATAGCACCCCGGCTTCCCGGCCGCCCACCGCTATCGCGATCGCTTCCTGCACGTCCCCGACATTCACGCCAAGTCGTGCGGTCTTTTCGCGGTCGATATGAACGGTCAGCATCGGCAAGCCCGTGGTTTGCTCGACCTTGACGTCGGCGGCACCTGGCACCTTCTCCAGCACCTCCGATATCTCTTCGGCGGTGCGGTTCATCGTATCCATGTCGTCGCCGAACACCTTGACCGCCACGTCGCTACGCACGCCGGAAAGCAGTTCGTTGAACCGCATCTGGATAGGCTGGGTGAACTCGTAATTGTTGCCGGGCACCTTGGCCACTGCCTGTTGCATGGCGTCGACCAGGTCGGCCTTGGTGCGCTTCGGATCGGGCCATTCCGATTGCGGCTTCAGCATGACAAAGTTGTCCGCGACGTTGGGCGGCATCGGGTCGGTGGCGATCTCGGCGGTGCCGATTTTGGCGAAAATCCTGTCGACTTCCGGGAACTGCTTGATGGTCTGCTCCAGTCCGGTTTGCATCTCGATCGCCTGCGTCAGGCTGGTGCCTGGAATGCGCAGGGCGTGCAGCGCGATATCGCCTTCGTTAAGACTCGGCACGAACTCGCTGCCCATGCGCGTGGCCAGTAACGCGGAGAGCACAACGGCAACCACTGCAATCGCCAGAACCAGCGGCTTGTTGATCATGGCCAAGTTGAGCAGCGGCTCATAGCCGCGCTTGGCCCACCCCATCAGGCGGTTTTCCTTTTCGCTGACCTTGTCGCCGATCAGCAGCGCCACGGCGGCGGGGATGAAGGTGACCGACAGAATCATGGCACCAAGCAAGGCGGCCACCACGGTGAACGCCATCGGATGGAACATCTTTCCCTCCACACCGGTGAGCGCGAAGATCGGCAAATACACCACCATGATGATGAGCTGGCCGAACAACAGCGGCCGGCGCGCTTCCCTCGCGGCCGCGAACACCTCGTGAAAGCGCTCGTTGCGCGTCAACGCCCGGCCCGCCAAGGCTTGCGCATGGGCAAGCCGCCGCACGCAGTTCTCCACGATCACCACGGCGCCGTCGATGATGATGCCGAAGTCCAGCGCACCCAGGCTCATCAGGTTGGCGCTGACCTTGTTGCTGACCATCCCGGTAAAGGTGAACAGCATGGATAGCGGAATGACCAGGGCAGTGATGATCGCCGCGCGGATATTGCCGAGAAACAGGAACAGGATCGCGATGACCAGCAGGGCACCCTCGATCAGGTTCTTCTTGACCGTGTCGATCGCCTTGTCCACCAGTATCGTGCGGTCGTAGACCGCTTGGGCCACCACGCCTTCGGGCAGGGTGCGGTTGATCTCTTCCAGGCGCTTGGCGACGGCCTGGGAGACCGTGCGGCTGTTCTCGCCGATCAGCATGAACACCGTGCCGAGCACTACCTCACGGCCGTTCTCACTCGCGGCCCCGGTGCGCAGTTCCTTGCCGATGCCGACTTCGGACACATCCCGAATTCGCACCGGGATGCCCTGCCGGCTGCTGACAATGATATTGCCGATGTCGTCGATGTTGGCGACCTGGCCCGGCGCGCGGATCAGATACTGTTCGCCGCGCTTTTCGATGTAGCCGGCGCCGACATTGGCATTGTTGCGCTCGATGGCGGCGACCAGATCTTGCAGCGTCAGGCCCTGGGCCACCAGTTTGTCGGGCAAGGGCGCAACCTGGAACTCCTTGGCGTAGCCGCCGATGGTGTTGATCTCGGTCACACCGGGCACATTGCGCAATTGCGGCTTGATGATCCAGTCCTGGATCTCACGCAGATCGGTAGGTGTGTACGGTGTGCCGTCTGCCTTGCGCGCGCCTTCCCCGGCTTCGACCGTCCACATGAAAATCTCCCCCAAGCCGGTGGAGATCGGTCCCATGCCGGGCTCGGCGCCCGCCGGCAGTTTGCCCTTGGCCTGCTGGATGCGCTCATTAACGAGCTGGCGCGCGAAGTAGATGTCGGTGCCGTCCTTGAAGATAACCGTGACTTGCGACAGGCCGTAGCGCGACAGCGAGCGGGTCTGCTGCAGGCCGGGCAAGCCTGCCATGACGGTTTCAATGGGGTAGGTGATGCGCTGTTCGGATTCGAGCGGCGAATAGCCGGGCGCAGCCGTGTTGATCTGCACCTGCACGTTGGTAATGTCGGGCACCGCATCGATCGGCAGCTTCTGGTAACTGTAAACGCCCAGCGCCGCCATGCCGAACACCATCAACAGCACCAGCCAGCGCTGATCAATGGAAAAACGGATGATTTTTTCAAACATGTTGTGACCTTATCTTCTAGAGGGCGGCGTCGCCGCGTTCGCCGGAGCGGATACGCAGTACGTCTTCCAGATCGGAAACCGCAATCAGTCCGTCACCGGGATTGCCTGTGTGAGCGGCTGTGCGAATAGTTTCCACCACCGACTGCGCCAGTTCGTCCGCGCAGAACATCATCACGACCAGCCGGTCGTGCGCGTCCGGGTTCCACTCGGTGGGGGCGAAGGCATGGTGCGGACCTTGTCCGCGAGTGTGGCCGCGTGCCGGAAAGATCGTGAATCCAGGCAAATGGTCCAGGCCATGCAGGGCTTGTTCGATCTGTTCCAGACGGTGCGGCTGCACAATGGCGATAATCTGTTTCATGGGGGTCTCCTAGTGGTCGTGGCTGGCGCCGGATTTACCCAGATCGGCCTTGATGAGGAAGCTGTTCTTCGCCGCGTATTGCTCGCCCGCTTTGAGACCATTGATTACTTCGGTGAATTTGCCGTCGCTACGCCCCAGTTCCACGGGTCGCGCTTCGAAGTTCGCGCCGTAGCGGCCGAACACGACGGTCCAGTCGCGCACAGTCTGAATCGCCTCCGCAGAGACCGCCACCGGCACCTCGACCTCGCCGGCCACCAGCTCGATGTTGACCGGCAGACCGGGGCGCCAGACGCCCTTGGGGTTCGTCAGCACAATGCGTGCTTTCGCCGTCCGAGTCTGCTCGCCCACCAGCGCGCCGACATAGGACACAGTGCCGCTGCTCTGGGACTCGAACGCGGTCGCCTTGACGGTGGCTTTCTGGCCGGCCTTCACGGTGTTCAGGTCTTTGGCGTAAATCGTCATTTCGGCCCACACCGTGGATAGATCGGCGACGACGAAAATATTGGCATCGTCCTTCACGGCTTCGCCTAAAGAGATATGCTTCTCGACGACGATGCCGTCGATGGGCGACCGAATTTCATAGCGGGTGAGGTCGCCGCCTGCCCGCCGCCCGGCGCCGATCGAAGCCAGTTTTTGTTGTGCGTTTTGAGTGGCGATTTCCGCTTCCTGCATGGCGTTGCGCGCTTGCAGGTAATCCTGCTCGGCGGAGATTTTGTCTTCCCACAGCTTCTTCTCGCGCTCGAAGGTGGTGCGCGCCAGCGCCAGGCGCTTTTGCGCAGCCAACAGTTCGCTGCGTTGGTCGGCTAGCGCCTGGCTGGAAATCACCGCGAGCACCTGGCCTTTGCGCACCCGGTCGCCGGCGTTGGCTGTCGACGATTCGACGACGCCGGTCAAACGCGGCACGACGTGCACCATGCGATCTTCGTTGAGACGGATTTCACCAATCAATTGCAGAGCGCTCTTGATGCGCGCCGGTCCAGCGGTCAGCACCTCGACGTTGTTCTGTGTGATCTGCTGAACGGTCATGGCCACCCGCGCCTCGATCTGCTCGTAGGCGAAACGGTAGGGCTTGTTGCCGTACTGTGCGGCGATCATCACTTTGAACGAATGCGGTTCTTCGACCACCGCATTACCTTTGAGGTAGCCCTTTTCCTTGGTGAGCGTGAACACCTGTGGTTTGCGGCCGAGGCGGTCGAGCGTGAGCGTGATCTGGCTGGCCGCAGAGTCGAGCGGCTTGCCGTCCAGGTAGGTGTAAACGCGAAACTCCGGTTCCACGCCTTGTTCGAAGATGGTGACTTCAATTCCATAGCCGTCTTGCGTGAACAGCTTTCCGCCGTGCGGGCCGCTCGAAGGTGCAGCCGCCGTCTCATGGTGCTCTTCGTCGGCGTGATCCTTGTCGTCAGCATGGCCGTCCTTGGCCTGATCGCCGTGGTGTTCCGTGTCCGCATGACCGGCTGCTTCCGTGTGACCGCCGTGTCCGTGTTCATCGTTTTCCGGCTGAGGCTTGTCGGTGCCGAGTATCAGCCAAGCAAGTATTACGCCGATCGCCAGAACGCCGACAATGGAAAGCGTTTGCTTCTTGTTCAGATTGATTTTCATATTGGGTTCCTACGGTTTTGTGGCGGCTGGTGCGTGGGTTGAACTGGGCGATGCCTCACCGAGAATGCCTTCGATCTCGGCAGCGGATCGATGCGCCTCGGCCAGCGCACGCAGGTATTGGGATTTGGCCTGGAATGAAGTGCGCTGGGCATCCAACACTTCGAGGAAGCTGAATTTGCCCAGTTCGAAGCCCTTGGTCGCGGCGTCGTAGGCGCTTTGTGCACCCGGCAGAATGTCCCGCTGTAGCGACTCGACTTCCTGACGTGCCGTATTCAGTCGCTCGTACGCAGCGGTCATCTCGTTGGACAGGCGGATCTCGGCGGCGGAAAGCTCATCCCGCGCTTTGTCGGTGCGGCGTAGTGCTTCCAGCAGGTTGCCTTGATTGCGATTGAAGATCGGAATCGGAATCGAAACACCGAGAATCGCCTGATTGAGGCCCAATTCTTCGTTGCGTTTGGCGCCGAGGCTGACGGTCAGGTCCGGAACACGCCGGCTGCGCTCGACCTCCGCCAGCGTTTGCCGGCGGTCGACCTCGATCCTGGCGCGCAGCAAGTTGGGCGAAGCGGCGAGGCGGCTATTGAGGTCGGCGAGAGCAGGGAGTGGCGGCAAGGCTTCAAGATTGCCCTCGACGCGTTCGAAACGGGGCGCCGGATTGCCCCAAGCCCCAGCAAGGCGCTTGCGCGAACTCGCCAGTTCGCTGGCGGCCAGCGTCAGTTCGACGCGTACACCGGCTTCGGCTACGCGCGCCTTGGTCTCTTCCACCGGGGATACCTTGCCGGCGGTGACCCGCCGCGAGGCGGCGATGGTTACGCGTTGCGCGAGTTCGACCGATGCCTGGGCAAGCCGCAAACGTTCCTGCGCAACGAGCACGTCAAAGAACGCCGCCACCACCGCCGCACGAATTTCGGCACGCTTGGCGTTCAGTTCCGTCGATGCGGCATCGCGGCCCCGCTCGGCGGCGGTGATCCTGGCCGCGCGCTTGCCGCCAAGCTCGATCGGCTGGTTTAGCTGCAGCGTGGTTGTTCGCGTCGCCCTACGCGTATCCTCAATGGAGGCCGCAATCTCCGGGTTCGGACGAACTTGCGCCTGAATGATCGTGGCTTCGACAGCCTCCAACTCACGGCCCGCCGCCGCCAGATCAGGATTGGCACCGAGCGCCAGTTCCAGCGCCGCCGTCAGGGTGAGCGGGGCAGCCGGCTCGGCGGCACGCGCGGCGCGGATACCACTCGTTTCATAAGCGCCATTACGTCCGGCATCGACAGTTTGTGCAACAGATGGGTTGAAAAACAGCGCCGCCAACCCAAGCGGCAATAGACGTTTTCGCATCGAATTCTCCAGAAATGAAAGGATGAATCCGGCGAAACGGAACCGCGCAGGCTAAAAAGCGCGTGCTAGCTTGATGAGGAGCATCCGTTCCGCCGTATTAGGCGAGAGCGGACCACTTGGGACGTTCGGGTCTGTCCGGAGAGAGGGATGGATAAGCCGCTTCGGTGCGTCGCAGCGAGGGCTGTGTGGGTGGAATTGATGCGTGAAAAGCCGCCTCGTTCAAGAAACCCAGGAAGCCAGACATATGGCAGTGATCGTGCCCGAGGTCGAATTTCCCGGGCTGCTTGTCTGGGTCGGGTTTTGCGGAAGAAGCTTTGTGCTCATCGTCGTGATGGCCGAAGTGCTGTGCGGCTTTGTCCTGTTCGTGCCCGCAATACTCCGCCACCGCGGCCCAGGATATCTGGAGCGGTAGCAGGCACAGCATAAGGGTCAAGAGAAACCGTCGCATGGCCGACACTATAGTTACTGCGGACTTATCCTGTCAATGAAGCAGTTCGTACCTTTCAGGTTGCTTTGTGCAGTATTGCAGTTCGTTTTTGACTCCGCCGATGTCTATGGATGTCATGGCCGTCCTGCGACTGGAACTGCCTGGATGATATCGCTCACATAAATCCACCCTGCCATGGCCTGGCCGGTGCGGGCGGTGCGCGCGATGATGTCCACCAGTTCGTTCACCTGGTGATCCTCGCAGACCAGTTCCAGTTTGGATTCGTGAATGACCTCTTCGGCGAGTTCGACGGAGTAGTGCTGCTCCCTGGCATCCACCGCCTTCAGCAGGCTTTGCACCGGGATGACACCGAGGTTGTGGCAACCGGCGTTCGCATTGCATTGCCCTGAGTCCTTGAGGGCGCGAATCACATCGCCGATGCGGTGATTGTGGATGTAAGCCTTGATCTCTTTCATGCGTTTTCTCCTGTTTGGTGTGCGTGCAGCCCGGCCGGGCTGCACGCGATCGGTTTATTTCGCTTGCTTGCGCTCGCGACGGTTCTCCACCCACTCGTACATCAGCGGCAACAGCAGCAAGGTCAACGCCGTCGAGGTGAATAGCCCGCCCACCACCACCGTCGCCAGCGGCCGCTGGGTCTCGGCGCCGACGCCGCTGGAGAGCAGCATCGGCACCAGGCCGAAGATGGCGATGGATGCCGTCATCAACACTGGCCGCAGCCGCAGCGCAGCACCTTGCTTGACGGCCTCCCTGACCGACAGCCCCTGCCGCCGCTGATCGTTGAGGAAGGACACCAGTACGATGCCGTTCAGCATCGCCACCCCAAACACGGCGATGAAACCAATAGCCGAGGGCACCGACAGATACTGCCCAGTGATGAACAAACCGATCACGCCACCGATGATGGCGAACGGCACGTTGGCGATGATCAGCGTGGCGTAGGTGAGGGAGTTGAACGCCGTATACAGCAGAATGAAGATCAGTCCGATGGTAAGCGGCACGATCAGCGCCAGCTTGGCCATGGCGCGCTGCTGGTTCTCGAAGGCGCCACCCCACTCAACCCAGTAGCCGGCCGGCATCTTCACTTCGCTTTTGATTTTGGCCGCTGCCTCCTTCACGAAGCTGTCCACGTCACGCCCTTTCACGTCCATCTGGATCACCGCATAGCGTTGCAGTTGCTCGCGTCGCACGAAGGAATAACCTTCGTCCAGTTCTATCGTGGCCACACTGGACAACGGCACCAGCGCGCCACTGCGGGTACGGATCGGAATGTTGTTGATGGCTTCAACGCTGTCGCGAAATTCAGGCGCGAGCCACACCTGGATGTCGAAGCGCTTCACGCCGTCGATCAGTGTGGAAACGGCCTTGCCGCCGATGCCGGCCTGCACTATCTCCAGGATATCGTCGGCGTTGAGTCCCAAGCGCGCCGCCGCTTCGCGGTTCACCTTCACCACCATTTGCGGCTTGCCCTTGTTGGCTTCCAGGGAAAGGTCGGCCACGCCAGGCACTTTATCCAGTACGGACTTGATCTCGGTGGACAAGCGATCCAGCGTGGCCAGATCCTCGCCGTAGAGCTTCAAGGCCAGGGTGGCTCGCACGCCGGAAATCAATTCCTCAACGCGCATCTGGATCGGTTGCGTGGCGGCGATGACGGAGGTTGGCACCTGTTTCTCCAGCGCCTCCTGCATTTCCCGCGTCAGTTCCGGAAAGGAAATCGGCTTCGGCCATTGCTCATGAGGCTTGAGGTCCACCAGGATTTCCATGTAGTTGACGTCCGCCGTCTCGCCTTTCTCCGCGCGGCCGATCATGGCAATGGCGGATTTCACCTGAGGGAAATGCTTGAGTTCGGTTTCGATGCCCTCGGAGATGCGGATCGATTCATCCAGCGAGGTGGAGGGAATGCTGGTGACGCGGAACATGATGCCGCCCTCCTGCAAGGTCGGCATGAACTCCTTGCCGAGGAAAGGAAACAGGGCGAGGGTTCCGATCAGCAGGATCAATGCGCCGCCGACCATCTTGCGCTTGTTCTCCAGAGCCCAGTCCAGCAGCGGCAGATAAAGTCTTTTCGCCCAGCGCACCACGAAGGTGTCTTTCTCCTCCTTGGGTTTGAGAATCAGCGAACTGAGCACCGGCACCAAGGTCAAGGTCAGCAGCAGAGAACCGATCATGGCGAAGGTGATGGTGAGCGCCATGGGCTTGAAAAGCTTGCCCTCGAGCCCGGTCAGAGAAAACAGCGGCAGAAACACCACGATGATGATCAGGATCGCGAACACGGTCGGATTGATCACTTCCCGCGCTGCTTCCAGGATCACATGGCTCTTGTTGACCGATTGTCCGACCTTGTGGCTGAGCAGGCGGAAGCCGTTCTCAACCATTACCACGGCGCCGTCCACCATCATGCCGATGCCCACGGCAAGCCCGGCCAGCGACATCAGGTTGGCGGACAGGCCCCATTGCTGCATCAGGATGAAGCTGATCAGCATGGCGAGCGGAAGCGCAAGAATCACCACCACCGCCGAACGGATTTCACCCAGAAACAGGAACAGGATGATGGCCACCAGGATTGAACCCTCAACGAGGGCGTTTTCGGCGGTCTTGACTGCCTTCTCGACCAGCTCGGTGCGGTCGTACACCGGCTTGATCGTCACGCCCGGGGGTAAGGCTTGTTGGACCGTCTTCAGCTTTTCCTTGACGGCGTCAACCACGTTCTTGGCGTTCTCGCCGATACGCTGCAACGCCATCCCCAGCACCACCTCCTCGCCGTTCTTGGTGACCGCGCCGCTTCGCAGGGAGGGGGCTTCCTTGACATCGGCCACATCGCGTACGTAGACCGGTGTGCCTTCCTTTTCGGTAACGACAATGCCGCCGATGTCCTGCGTATTGGAAACCAAGCCCAAGCCGCGCACCAGGTACTGTTCCTGGCCCAGGTTAACGTATTGCCCGCCCACCTGGCGGTTGTTGGCGGTCAGCGCTTCCATCACGTCCTTGAAGGTCAGCCCGTACTTGATAAGCCGCCGCGGGTCGATCAGCACTTGGTATTGTTTCTCGTCGCCGCCCCAGGACATGATGTCGTCCACCCCAGGTGCGGTGCGCAGAACGAGCCGTACCGTCCAGTCCTGAAGCGTACGCAGATCCATCCCGGACAGCTTCTTGTCGGCGGATTCGATGGTGTACCAGAACACCTGGCCCAACCCTGAACTGTTGGCACCGAGCACCGGCTCGCCGTAGCCTTCCGGAATGCGGCCCTTGGCCTCCTGCAGCTTTTCGCTCACCAGGCGGCGGGCGAAATAGATGTCCACGTCGTCCTTGAAATACACACTGACATAGGACAGCCCGAACAGGGACACCGAGCGTATCTCCTCCACTCCCGGCAGGCCGGCCATGACACCCTCCACCGGAAAGGTCAGCAGCTTTTCAACATCCTCGGCCGCAAGCCCCGGTGCCTCCGTATAAATATTCACCTGCACCGGCGTCACGTCGGGGAAGGCATCCACCGGCACTTCAAGCCAGGCTTTCACGCCCAACATCACCACCAGCACAAACGCCACCAGCACCAGCACCTTGTAGCGCAGGGAAAGATCAACAATTTTATTCAACATGGCCGCCCCCTCAATCCGCGTCGCCGATTTGCGACTTGAGCAATCGGGCTTTTAGCGCGTAGGCGCCGCTCACTACCACGCTCTCGCCGGCCACCACGCCGGATTTGAGTACGGCATATCCTTGGACACGTTCGCCCACTTCCACGGCGCGTGGCTCAAACCAACCACTCTCGGCGACAAATACCGTCGGTTGCCCTTGCAAGAGCAACACCGCCCCTTCCGGCACGAGCAACGCCTTGACACTCCCCCCGGTACCGATCGCTACAGTCGCGAACATTTCAGGTTTCAGCCTGCCGTCGGGGTTCGGCACTTCGACCCGCGCCTTGACCGTACGGGTTTCCCTGTCCATCGTGCTGCTGATGTAGGTGAGACGCCCCTTGAACACTTCGCCTGGATAGGCGGACACTGTGACGGCTGCCTGGGCGCCGACCTTGACCTTGCCAAGATCTTTCTCGAACAGATCGCTTTCGATCCACAGGATGGACAGGTCGGCCACGGTAAACAGGGATGCGTCGGGTTGCGCAAGCTCGCCCAGTACCGCTTTTTTCTCGATGACCGTGCCAGAAAAGGGTGCGGTCAGCGGAAACACCGATCCAGACAGTTTCTCCGGGGAAACGCCCATCATGCGTAACTTGTCAGCGGCGGCACGCAGGGCGGCCCGGGCCTTTTCGTGCTCGGCACGGGCGCGCAGATAATCCTTTTCGGGGATGATGTTCTCCGTTTGCAGCCGCTTGGCGCGATCGAAACCTGCCTGCACCACCGCCGCCTCGCTCGCTGCCTGAAGATAGCTGGAACGCGCTTCGCCCAGCTCGATGCTGTCGAGTGTGGCCAGTGCCTGGCCAGGCTTTACTCGGTCGCCCAGGCTGGCATTCACCTTGACGATGCGGCCCGGTACCCGGGGTGCGACATGGGCTAGCCTGTCCTGGTTGGCCTGGATGGTGGCGGTGACCACGATCAGGTCGGCTTTTTCCTGAAATTCCAGTTTCTGTATCTTGATGCCCGCTTGATGAATCTCCGCGTCACTCAGATTGAGCAGTTTTTCGGTGGCTTTTTCTCCCGGTTTTTCTGGCGGGGATTTTTGCGTGCCCTGGTTTTCGGGCTCCGTTTTTTGGGAGACGCCTTGCTCCGGTGCCGGTTTGTCGCCGCACCCCGCAAGCAGGGTTGCAGACAAGCTGCCGACCAGGAGCAGTGAGGCCAGTTGTTTCAGGCCATTTTTTTGCTGGCTGTGTGAGTTTTTCATGTCATGAGTTCCTAAATTCTTGGGTGAATTGTTCAGCGCAGCTCGGGCGTGGACTGCCAGCCTGCCGCCGCTTCCAGCGCCACTTTGGTCAGGCGCAATTCGGTGCGTGCATCGAGCAGATCCCGTTGTCCATCCAGCGCCTGGCGGTGGACCAGCAACAATTGCAGCAGTCCGATCTCGCCTGCCCGGAAGGAAATGGAGGAGAGGCGTTGGTTATCCTGCAGGCTGGGCAGCACCGATTCCTTGAGCCGATCCATCCTCGCCTTGAGGTTGGTGAATCGCTCCCACAGGGCGACCACTTGGGCGCGGACGTCGCGACCTGTGGCCTCGCGCTCGATTTGGATCTGGGTGAATTCCGTGGTTGCTCGCCCGATGCTCCCCGCGTTCTGGCGGAACACCGGGAGTGGCAGGGAGACACTCAACCCGACAATTTTTTCGCGGGCATCGAGCGGCCCCTCCCGCCCCGTGTTAAGCCCCACCGTGACATCCGGGTAGCGCGCCGCACGCTCAAGATTAAGGCGGCTTTTCGCAGCTTGTTCCCGATGATCCAGCGCTCGGAGGGCAGGGCGGTCTGCTGCGGAATTCAGCAGGTCATCCAGGGAGTAGGGGATGGATACGGGATCAAGGGCACCCTGGGCTTGCGGGAGTTCGTTAGGTGGCAGTTGTAGCAACGCGGCCAGCTCCGCGCGGGCCTGGATAAGTTGCTCGCGGAGCAGCGCCACCTGGTTGCGCGCCCGTTCCGCCTCCACGCGGGCGAGGTTGCCGTCTAGCCGGCTGTCCTCTCCTGCCGCGACCCGCTTGCCGACAGCTTTGGCGGCATCTTCGATGAGATTGAGCGTCGTCTCCTCAGTCTGGATGCGCAACTGCAGGCTAAGCACCCGCGCGAAACGGCTCTCCACTTCGGCTCGCACCTGCCGCCGGGTTTCCGCGATCACCTGCCGGGTTGCGGCCAACGATTGCTCGGCTGAGGTCCGGCGGGTACCTTGCTGGCCCGCGATTTCGAAAGTCTGCGCGAATCCCAAACTCCATTCCCGGTTCACCTGGGTGGAACTCGAGACCTGAGGGACTTCCTTCCGGCTTCGTTCCATCGAAACCTGCGGGTTGTTCCATAACGGCGCACGTGCATCGCGAAGCTCGCCTTCGGCTGCGGGAACGTTGGCTTGGGCTGCGCGCAGTGCCGGATTAGCCTCATCGGCCAGGTGCCAGGCATCTTCCAAGGTCAACACGGGTGAGCCAGCGAACGCTGGAGACAGCAGAAACCACAACAATGACACCACCGCTATGCGGCACACCGGCTGCAACCCACTCTGGAGGCTACGGCGCAAAAATACAGACTTCATGCTCATTCCTTTCCAATGCGAACACGACACCCAGCCGAAGGCGTGGCGCGGCCTCGCAACACAAAAATTTAATGCGACTGGAAACTAGGAGATGAGTCGAGGCGGCCGGAAGCGGCCTTCTTGGGCAGGTTCCGGGAGGAACCGAGAGACATGGAGGGAATAGTCTGTAACGAGATCCGGAGACAAGGCTGGCACCTCGCCGAACAGACCGAGAAAATGGCCCACGGCATAACACCAATGGTTGCATGGCACCATGGCTTTGAGCGGCTCTCCTTGGTGATGAGCGGCTTGCAGGGATGGCTGGACCGCCTCCATCGAAATGGCTTCCTCTGCTGCGAAGAATACATCTGCCACCGCCTCACGGTTGAACGTCCACCCACCTGCATTGATCAGCATGGTGACCAGCAGAAAATAAATGAGACGGCGTGCCATTGAGGGATGCATAGTGTTTTCTTGCTTGTTCTACGATTTACGTGTGTCCGTTATTTGATTTATCCCAATGAGCCGTGGAGGCCATAGAGCGAAAGAGCTATCAATCCTGTCGACATAGTCTTTTTCATGATGTTTCTCCTTTGATGAATCGAAATTGCGCGTAACGTCCATGCCAGAATGAGTGCCTAACCACGGTTCAAATCGTCACGTTTCTTGAGAAACTCTTCGCGATCGATTTCTCCCCGAGCATACCTTTCCTCCAGGAGGACCAGTGCATCGGGCTTTCTTTCGCCATCCGGAGCGTTCGAGCGGCGATTACCCTTCAGGTACTTCACCATCGCCAACACCAGCAGTACCAGAACTAGCCAGAAAAATGCCATGCCTAGCCACCCCAGCCAATGCCAACCCATGCCGTAGCCTTCATAATCCATCCACATCCTGCGCGCCCCTTCGGTATAGGTACTGAGAAAATTCATGCCTGCCTCGATGAAGCCGCCATCGTGCGGCGTCTTTCCTACTTGGTGGCATGCGTCTGCATATAAGCGAGGATTGCTTTCAACTCATCTGAAGTCGGCGCGGCAATTGCCATGCTGCTGTTTTGCCTCATCCATTGCATGCGCGCATTCATGCGACCTACCACCGGCGCCCATCCGGGGGCACTGTGCAGGGCAGGAGTGGGAAGGCCATGGCACTGCGCACAATACTGATTGACCAATCGCGCGCCCGTCGATTTGGATTCCGGTAACTGCGCCGGATCCACGCCGCGAGGCATCGCTCCTCCCATCATCATGCCTTCCGTCATGCCACCGCATCGCCCTTCCATCATGCCACCCCATCGGCCACCACACATGCCTTGCGCCAATTTCTGGCCAGCGGCGCCTCCCTTCTGAAAAGTCTGCATCTCGAATGGATTACGGTCAGCCCGGGCCACCTGAACTGTAGAAAGACAAATTGCAACCGCTGCGCCGGCAGCCACGTTCGAAACAGTTTTGCTTTTTCCCATGATTCACCTCCGTTGCCATACATTTCAGAAGAAATGCTTGCCTAGCGAAAATATCTACAAAGCCCGCGATACACTCTCCGGCTTTTGCCGAACTTCACTGGCCAACTGACTGATTCCAGGCTTGCCCACCGGTTCTAATACCGCACTGGGCTCCATGAATTCCAAGTGGACTTTGCCAGTTTCGTCCTACCGACCCACTCGGGAACTTGGCATCCGGAGAAATCAGGGCCGCCTGTTCGTGCTTGCCTCGTCAGTCAAACAAATCGCGCAGGAAAGATTTGCGCGGCTTGCCCCGGTACTCGTCATCGCGGTCGTGGCGCTCTTGCCGCTCGGATTCGCGCGTTCTGTCGGAGGAATCGCCGCGCGGTCGGCCGCTGGCCTGACGCTCCGAATGTTCGATGAACTTGTCCAATTCGCCCCGGTCCAGCCACACGCCGCGACATTCTGGGCAGTAGTCGATCTCGATTCCCTGACGCTCAGTCATCACCAGATTCACTTCTTTACATATTGGGCATTTCATAATTAATCTCCTGATGCCAGTAAGGCTTTGATCTGTCCCTCCATCAGGCCATCCACGGCGATGACGCGCGCCTCATCAACAATCAGCACGGGACAATGACGAATATTGAATCGCTCCACGAGCTCCGGGTGATCCTCGGCGTAGCAGCGCTCATATGCGAGCCCCAGATCCTGCAACTCCTGCTCAATGTTGCTGCAGTGGCAGGTCCGGGTGGTAAGCAGTTTGATGTCCATGGTGATATCCACCTTTAATGGCCGCAGCACATACATTTGCCATGCATCTCGCCACCCATCGAGCGCATGGTCTCGCGCATTTGCTGTATGTGTTCCCGCATAAGCCGCTGCTGTTCCTGCGGATCCTGGGCCTGATGGATCTTTTCCATGCTCGCTAGCATCGGCTGCGTATCCACCTTCACCTTCGCCATGGACTCATCGGTTTGCGTGCTGCGTGCTTCTTCGGACCCCCCTAGCGCGACGGACACACGCTCCAGCCGCTGCCTGACTTCGCTCGCCAACGCAGTAATCTCGGGTTTATTCACCAGTTCCAGTACCGCATTCGGGTCCATGAATTCCACATGAACTGTGCCAGCTTCGTCCTGCCGCACCACTACATTGCAGGGGAGGAGTAAGCCGATGGACGGTTCGCTTTCCAGGGCGCGCTGCGCCAAGGGTGGATTACACGCGCCCAGGATCCGGTAGGGCGGCATATCCTGGTTGAGTTTTTTCTTCATTGTGCCCGCGACGTCGATATCGGCGAGTATGCCGAAACCCTCGTCCTGGAGGGCTTGGGTCACGTGCACAATCGCATCGTCGAATGGAATTTCGACGGTTTTTCCAAAGCCATACTTGGTCATTTTTGATTCCTTTCGGTAAACGAAAATAAAGCGTCAGGCACGCAACATGCGCAACCCGCTCGCGATCACCACAAACTCGCTGATCTCGTGAGCCAACACCGCGATGGGTAGCGTGAAATATCCGCCTACTGCACCCACGACCAGGGCTCCGATAACAATGGCGGAAAGCACCAGGTTTTGCTGGATGACGCCCCACGTGCGATGACTAAACTTGATTAGATAAGGCAGGCGCGCAAGGTTGTCGCTCATGAGCGCCACATCCGCCGTCTCCAGGGCAACATCTGTCCCGGCCGCGCCCATGGCGACGCCTACGTGGGCGGCAGCGAGCGCTGGCGCGTCGTTGACGCCGTCACCCACCATCATCACTTTCCCGTACTTGGCTTCCAGTTCGACTACCTTGCGCGTCTTGTCCTCCGGAGACAGTTCGGCATGGACTTCGTCTACCCCCACTTGCCGGGCGATGGCCTGGGCGGCCAGCAGGTTGTCTCCCGTCAGCATGACCACGCGCTTGATGCCGGCACGCTTCAACTCCGCTATGGCCTGGGCGGCATCGGGCCTCAAGGGATCCATGATGGCAATGAGACCGTGAACTTCCTCATGGCTACCCAACGCGACAACCGTTTTACCCTCTCTCTGCAAAGCCTCGATGCGCGCCATGAGAGGAGAAAGCGAAAGGCCGAGGCCCGCGAAGAGTTGTGGACTCCCGATGAATAACTCGACGCCATCGACTACGCCCTTGGCGCCCGCCCCGGTCACGGATTGGAAATCCACCGCGGGGTTCACAGCGATACCATCGCCGCTGGCACGTTCCAGGATGGCCTGCGCCAAGGGATGTTGGGAGCGCGACTCCAGGGCTGCTGCCGAAGCCAGCACTTCACGCTCGGTGCGCCCAGCCAGGAGCACAATGTCCGTTACCTGAGGACGGCCCAGAGTCAGGGTGCCGGTTTTGTCGAGTGCTACGACCCGGACCTTGGCGAGGTTTTCCAAATGCACGCCGCCTTTGATGAGCAGGCCGTTGCGGCCCGCCGTGCCAAGGGCCGCGACCAGGGTGATGGGGATCGAGATTACCAACGCACAGGGCGCTGCTGAGACGATGAATACGGTGGCCCGGGTGACCCAGTCTTCCCAAGGCAGACCGAATAGCGGTGGTACCAGGCCGATAAGAAGACCTACGCCCAGGACTGCAGGGCTATAGATTTTTCCAAAGCGCTCAATGAAACGCTGGCTGCGTCCCTTGGACGCCTGTGCTTCTTCCACCAGATGAATGATGCGGGACAGCGTGTTATCGGCGAAAGTCTTGGTCGCACGAACCACGAGTGCGCCTTCGCCGTTGATGGTGGCGGCAAATACCTTTCCTCCCGATGTTTTCTCGACTGGTACGGACTCCCCGGTCACCGGAGCCTGGTTCACGCTGGAGTGGCCTTCGATCACCTCCCCATCGGTGGCAACCGATTCCCCGGGCAGAACGATGAAGACATCTCCTACCCGGAGCTGCTCGACCGGGATTTTCGTTTCCTGGTTATCCCGGCGTACCAGTGCGATTTTTGGCGCCAGTTCCATGAGGGAACGAATCGCATGTCGGGAACGTTCGGCGGTATAACCCTCCGCAGCTTCGGAGATTGAATAGAGGAATACGAGCATCGCCGCTTCGGCCCATTGCCCCATGACTCCGGCAACGATCGCGGCGGTGAGCATGAGCAACTCGATACCGATTTCCCGTTCCTTGATCAGATCCTCGAGTGCCTCACGCCCGAAGTAGTAGCCACCGATCAATACGACCACAACATAGATAACGGTTTGAAGTGAAGGCGGCAAGCCTGCGTAGCCGCCCACGAAACCGACGACGAGCAGCAATCCCGAAATAGCTGACGTAACAACCTTGGCATTCCGCCAGGGGCGCGGCAGGGGAGCCGACGCATCAACTGTGCACGTGGCGCAGCCCATCAATCGCCCTCCGCCGCATAAAGCGAAGCAGTCTGGATGCCGACGCGGCAACGCCCACCTTCTCTCAAGCAGATTCTGTTGTGGAAGTTTTGAAGGTCGCGGGCAAATAGCCCTTCGCTGTCCGGCAAGGCGCGCAACAGGTCGTAGGCAATATTCAGGTAATCCACATCGCGCACGAGTCGGTGATAAACCCAGCGCCCATCTTTCTCTGCTGCCAACAACCCGGCTTGCCGCAGCACCTTTACGTGGCGCGACAGCTTGTACTGGGGTTCCAGCAGGCTGTCCACCAGTTCGCAAAGACACGCTTCCTCGCCAGTCTCGGCCAACAGCCGGATGATTCGAATCCTAATAGGGTCGGAGAGAGCCTGAAAGACTACCTGCGGTTCGACTTGAATGATATGCATAGTTGCACAATAACGCATCTATGCAATAACGCAAATGAATTTCCTCATACATTCCACGATTTATCCTGAGCAAAGGCCCAAAGCTCCCCCCCAAAGCCATGGTCAAGAAAGCGCTTTAAACAACCGATAACCATTTAGGACAGCACCCTAATAGTTGCCAGATGGGGAGGCGAAGAGTTTGTGCTACTGCTCGTCAACACGACACCAGAAATTGCAGGAGTAATGGCAGAAAAGCTTCGAATGGAGATCGAAGCTTGTGATTTTCCAACGGTTGGTAAAGTAACAGCCAGTTTTGGCGCGACCCGCCTTCTTGACGGCGACAACCTAGGCACGCTAATAAAGCGTGCGGATGTCGCACTGTATAAGGCAAAGAAAAATGGTCGAAATAGAGTCGAGATGTGGTTAGGGTGACAATAGCGTAAGCGCTATCGGAACTGCATGCTGACCAGTTGTTATTTCCTCGCGTAGGAACCACCCCCACTAGACTGGTCGAGGCAGGAATCCTAGTTAGATTTCGGTGGCTAAACGATTTAAGTGTGGAGCGAGGTGTGATTTAGTGCCCGCGAGAATGCGGCTTCCAGCCATCTGTCAGCGTATGCATGAATGCGACGATGTCATCCACTTCTTGGTCGCTGAGTTTGAGATTGCCCAGTTCGTCAGTATTGACGTTCTCGCCCACCTCGGGCACAGGCCAGCAGCGTTGCATCAGCGCGCTGGCTTCATCGGTGAATGGGTTTTTGCACGCTGGTTTCACGTCGCGCGTGTTGTAGAAATCCACCACGTTGCGCAGGCTATTAAAGTAACCGTTGTGCAAATAGGGTGCAGTGCGCGTGACGTTTCGTAGCGTGGGAACTTTGAATTTTCCGTCTTCCGATGCCAGTTTGGTGAATGCGCCCAAGCCGCGGTCAACAAAGGTGCGCCCGTCTGGATTGAATTGCGCGGCTTGCTGATAAAAACGGTTGTGCGGATTTCGCCCCACTCCGAGGTTGTCATAGCTGAAGTCGGTGAACAGTGGTGGCGTGCCGTCTGCGGCGGGCCGGCTGGGGTGGCAGGCGGCACAGTTGCCCTTTTTCTCGTCTTCGAAAGCGCGCATGCCACGCAACTCCTGGCTGGTCAGCCGCGCATTGCCGGCCAGATAGGCGTCATATTTGGAGGTGAAACGATTGAACAGCGGGCGGCGCTCAAATGCGGCAATGGCTTCAGCGATCTTGTCGAAAGCGCTATCCACATCGTCCAGCGCGGCTGGGCCATAAACTTGGCGGAACATATCCGCGTAGGCCGACGCACGAACCTTTTCTACCACGGCAGCCGCATTCGGATTGTTCATTTCAAGCGGATTGAGGAAAGGCCCTTTGGCCTGCTCTTCGAGCGTCGCCGCACGGCCATCCACAAACTGCCCACCAAGATACAAGCCTTCTGTTTGATCAAAATGGAAGTGAGGGCTGAACGCTGCGTACATCGCGGTAGGGGTGTTTCGCGCGGAAAAACGGCCTTTGATCGCGCCTTCAGAAGAGGGGAAGGTTTGATTGGAGGTGCTGAAAGCGCGGCTCGAATCGTGACAGCTTGCGCAGGACTGGCCGGCGGGCGACGATAGCTTGGGATCGAAGAACAGTGCTTCTCCTAGCCTTTCTTTGGGCGGCAAGACCTCTGTTGGTGGCAGCAGTTCAGAGATGGTGACACCGCACCCACTCATCAGCAAAGCCCCAATAAGAAATTTTAAAATTTGCATGATGAGGGTTGAATTATTTGTTCAGAGACAGCTTGCTGTTTTATGGCTGATCCGACGTCCCCCCGATTTGAGTAGCACATAGCTTTGGAGTCCAATTCCATCATTCAAGGAGTTGGACATGAAGAAGCGTTTCACCGAAGAACAGATCATT
>NZ_MKUG01000071.1 GCF_001897685.1 Thiobacillus sp. 65-1402 | reverse complement strand
GCTTGGCCGCCTGATCCTGCAAACTTTCGGCCGCCGCAGCCGCCTCTTCCACCAGGGCTGCGTTCTGCTGGGTCACTTGATCCATCTGGGTGATGGCCTGGTTGACCTGTTCGATGCCGGAACTCTGTTCCTGGCTCGCCGCGGCAATCTCGCTCATGATGTCGGTGACCCGTTTGACCGAGCTGACGATCTCGCCCATGGTCTTGCCGGCTTCGTCGACCAGCTGGCCGCCGGCGTCGACCTTGCCGACGGAGTCCTCGATCAGGCTCTTGATCTCCTTGGCGGCGCTCGCGCTACGCTGCGCCAGGTTGCGCACTTCGGAGGCGACGACGGCAAAGCCGCGCCCCTGTTCGCCGGCGCGCGCGGCTTCCACCGCGGCGTTCAGCGCGAGGATGTTGGTCTGGAAGGCGATGCCGTCGATGACGCCGATGATGTCGGCGATCTTGCGCGAGCTGTCCTTGATCGATGCCATGGTGTCGACGACCTGCTCGACGACCTGGCCGCCCTTGACCGCGATGTCGGAGGTGGAGACGACCAGCTGGTTGGCCTGGCGGGCGTTCTCGGCGTTCTGCTTGACGGTGCTGGTGAGTTCTTCCATCGAGCTGGCGGTCTCTTCCAGGCTCGACGCCTGCTGTTCGGTGCGCGACGACAGGTCAAGGTTGCCGGCGGCAATCTGGCTCGACGCGGTGGCGACGGTGTCGGTGCCGGTGCGCACCTGACCGACTATCCGGACCAGGCTCTCGTTCATGTCCTTCAGCGCCTGCATCAGTTGGCCGGTCTCATTCGTCGAGCGGACTTCGATGCGTTGCGTCAGGTCGCCGGAAGCAACGGCGCGCGCAAGCTTGACGGCCGTATTCAGCGGATGGGTGATGGCGCGGATGGTCATGAGACCGATCCAGGCCAGCAAACCCAGACCCATGGCGACCGCGGCGATGGCGAAATTTCGGATCGCCGCGCTGCGCTCACGTGCCTGTTCGAATTCCTGGCCGGCGACCGAACCCTGCAGTTCGATCAGCTTGAACAGGGTTTCGCGTGCAGCGGTGAATTTTGGCCCGCCATCGCTGGTGGCATGTTCCTGGGCCGCGACAATGTCGTCGTCTTGCATCGCCAGTTTCAGCGTGGCATCGCGCGATGCCCGGTAAGCCTTCCACCTGGAACTGAAATCGTCGGCCAGCAGCCGTTCGTCCGCGGTCAGGCGGGAGCCGGTGTATTTTGTCCAGAGCGTATCGATTTCGCCATCCAGCGCGAGCGATTCCGTGCGGGCGGCCTCGGCCACCTCAGGCATGCCTGCATTAACCGTAATCACCATATTGGTGCGGATACGGTTGACCATATCGATGACGAGACCCAGATCCACCAGCGGAACGGTACGGTCCTCGTAAACGGTTTCGAGCCCCTTTCCGTTTTCAGTGATTCCGTACAGGCCGATGGCTGCGCCCCCCAGCAGAAGAACCGACACAAAAGACACGATGAAGATCAAGCGTGCCTTGATGCTCAGGTTTTCAAACATTTAAAACTCCCGGCTTTTTGGATAGTCGTTATTCAATTTCGGCGGCCTGTCAGGCTGCGATTTTTTCCATCAATCCCATTTCGCTGCTGGACATGAGTTTTTCGATATCGACCAGGATCAGCATGCGATCGTTGAGTGTGCCGAGGCCGATGAGGCAATCGCTGTCGAAAGTCCCCATTTCCGGCGCAGGCCTCACCTGGTTCGGGGACAGCGTGGTGACGTCGGAGACGCTGTCCACCACCATGCCCATGACCCGGCCGCCGATATTGAGGATGATCACCACGGTGAACTGGTCGTAGGTGGGGGTGCCCAGGCTGAATTTGATACGCATGTCGACGACCGGCACGATAATGCCGCGCAGGTTCACCACGCCCTTGATGAAGTCGGGAGCGTTGGCGATGCGGGTGACCGGTTCGTACCCCCGGATCTCCTGCACCCGCAGGATGTCGATGCCGTATTCTTCCTGCCCCAGGGTGAAGGCCAGAAACTCTTTCCCGGCAATCTCTCCGGCGCCGGCTTGTGCTTGTGTCTGTGTGGTGTAGGACATGGTGTGAATCCTTTTTTTACCCAAATGGGTGATCCGGCCTCAGTAAAAGATGGGATCGGCGCTGAGCTGGCGGCTTGAGCGCAAAAGCGCGGAAACGTCGAGAATCAGGGAAACGCCGCCATCCCCCAGAATGGTGGCGCCCGAAATGCCAGCCACCTTGCGGAAATTCGATTCGAGGTTCTTGACGACCACCTGCTGCTGCCCGACCAGGCTGTCGACCAGCAAGGCGGCCTTCTTGCCGTCGGCTTCGAGAATGACGACGATTCCCTGCGACGGCTCGGTGAAACACGGTTCGATGGCGAAGATCTGGTACAGCGGAATCAGCGGCAAATATTCCCCGCGTATCTTGATCACCCGGCCCTGGCCGGCAATTTCCTTGACGTCGGTCGATGCCGGCTGCAGCGATTCGATGACGTAGCCGAGCGGCAGGATGTACACCTCTTCTCCCACCTTGACCGACATGCCGTCGAGAATGGCCAGCGTCAGCGGCAGGGAGATGGCCATCGTGGTGCCGCTGCCGGGAACCGAACGAATATCGACGGTGCCGCCCATTGCCGCGATGTTGCGCTTGACCACATCCATGCCCACGCCGCGGCCGGATACGTCGGTCACCACTTCCGCAGTGGAAAATCCAGGGGCCAAAACAAGATTCCAGACGTCGGCATCGGGCATCGTGTCCGATACATCCAGACCCTGCTGCTTCGCCTTGGCAAGAATCCGCTCGCGATTCAGGCCGCCGCCGTCGTCACTCACCTCGATCACGATGTTGCCGCCTTGATGCGCGGCCGACAGGCTCAGCTTGCCGGTTTCGCTCTTGCCGTTCTCGCGGCGCTTCTCGGGCATTTCGATGCCGTGGTCGACGCTGTTGCGCACCAGGTGGGTCAGCGGGTCGACAATACGTTCGATCAGCCCCTTGTCGAGCTCGGTGGCAGCGCCGTGGGTGACGAAATCGACCTTCTTGCCGAGCTTGCCGGCCAGATCGCGCACCATGCGCGGGAAACGCGAGAACACATAATCCATCGGCATCATGCGGATCGACATCACCGCTTCCTGCAGGTCGCGCGTGTTGCGCGCCAGCTGGCTGGCGCTGTTGAGCAGCCGTTCGTGGGCGATGGGATCGAGCGCGCCGATGCGCTGCTCGATCATGGCCTGGGTAATGACCAGTTCGCCAACCAGGTTGATCAGCTGGTCGACTTTCTCAATGCCGACCCGGATCGACGACGATTCCTGATTGGCGCCTTCCTTGTCGCCGGCGCGCCGGCCCCAGTTCTTGGCTTCGGCCGCGGGCGCCCCGGCCGCGGCCTGCTCCGGCTTGGCGGCAGGGGGGGCCGGGCTGACCGCATCCGCCTGCTGCGGCTCGAAAATCCCGTAGCCCGGGTCTTCGGCCGGCTGCTTCGTTTCGCTGTCGCCTTGCGGCTCGGCATGCGCGGCCGCCGCGGCAGCGCCCAGCGTAATCTTGAGGTCATCCGGATCGAGCACGAACGAACAAATCGCGACGATGTTGTCCTGGCTCTCGCTGGTGGTCAGCGTGAAAACCGTGCGCTTGTCGGCCAGGCACTCCTGGCCGATCGTTCCCAGCAAGCCCAGTTCCGCCGCCAGCGCATCGACATCCCGCTGCGGCACTTCGGGCAGTTCGATGCGGAAAATGTAGTTGCCGTCCGCATCCGCAACCGGTGCGGCGGGCTCGGGAGCGGCCACCGGGTCGGCCTCGACGGCCGGCGTTTCCGGAACGATGCCCTGCGACAGCGCCTTCAGTCGCTGGCAGACGCTGCCGACCGCATCCTGGTCGACGCTCGATCCATGATGATGGCCATCCATTTGCATGGTCAGAACGTCCTTGGCCGCCAGGAAGGCATCCACATGCTCGGGCGTCAGCGCCATTTCCCCTTTGCGGATCCTGTCGAGCAGCGACTCCAGCATGTGGGTGACTTCGGTGATATCGGTAAAGGCGAACGTGGCGGCGCCGCCCTTGATGGAATGCGCGGCCCGGAAGATCGCGTTGAGATCCTCGCCGTCGGGCGCGGACACGTCGAGAGCCAGCAACAGTTTCTCCATCTCGGCGAGCAGTTCGTCTGCCTCGTCGAAAAACACCTGGTAGAACTGGCTCATATCAATAGTCATTTTCAAGCTCCGTCATTTATTCGCTGCAGGCTCGATCGCCGCATCCTCAGCCGATCAGCTTTTTCACCACCTCGGTCAACCGTGCCGGGTCGAACGGTTTCACCAGCCAGCCATTGGCGCCGGCAGCCCGGCCCATTGCCTTCATGTCGTCGCCGGCCTCGGTGGTCAGCATCAATATCGGCACATTCTGGTAATTCTTCATCCCGCGCAGTGCCTTGATCAGGCTCAGGCCATCCATGCCCGGCATGTTCTGGTCGGTGAGCACCAGATCGACCGTCTGCTTCCTGGCCTTGTCCAGGCCGTCCTGTCCGTCCACCGCCTCGATCACGCCATAGCCCGCGGCCTTCAGGCTGAAGGACAGCATCTGGCGCAGCGAACCCGAGTCGTCCACTGCAAGTATTGTTTTACTCATCGTTGCTCCCGCTCTTTGCATGTGCGGGCGTGTGCCCGCGTATTCCGTCATTTCAAAACAGTTCGATGTCGCCGCTTTCCATGTGGCGCTGGTTCACCGTGCTGCGCACTCCGGAGCGACGCGCATCCACCCGGTCGCCGATGTCGCTCAGCAGCGCCAGCAGCGCTTCGTTTCCGCTTTGCGGCAAGGCCGCACCGTTCGTATCGAGCGCGCCGAACACGTCGCGCAGGCTGGCCAGATGCTGCACCATGCGGCCGATCAGCTGGCTGGTCATGTCCTGGAATTGCAGTCCGGTCACGGCGGCGCTGACATGCCGGCCGATCTCGCCGCGCAGCGCTTCGAAGCGCTGCGCGTACTCGGATGCCGGCAGGCTGCCGGCCAGCAGGCCATTCAAGGCTTCCTGCTGCCGGTCGACTGCGTGATGAATCGCCATGAAACTCGCGCACAGCTTCTTGATGGCCTCGTCCAGCAATACATCCATCTGCACCAGATCCCGCTCGACCTCCGCCAGGTGCTGGTCGCCATGCACGGACACGCCGGACAGCAGGCGCACGACCTGGGTATTCATCAATAATTCGCTGGACGGGGGTTCCTGGGGAAGCATGTACGGCCTTACAGGAAGTTGAACAGCGACAGCCCGGAGGTTTTCACGAACGACTTCTGCGCGGCTTCGAGCGTCAACTGTTGCTGCGACAACTGGGTCAGCGCCTGGGCGTAATCGAGATCCTGCAATTCGGACAGCGTCTGGCTGTACTGCAGCTTGCGGTCTTCGCCCGCGTTGTCGAGCGCATCGATTTCCTGCAGGCGCGAGCCGATCGACGCGCGCACCGTCAGCACGTTGTTCAGCGCCAGGTCCAGATCGCCGTTGGCGGTTGCCAATGTGGCGTCGAGCCCGGCGGTGCCCGATGTTTCCAGCTGCACGATGAGCGCGTTCAGGGTGGCGAACACATCCTGTCCGCCGCCCTGGAAAACCGCCTGTCCCGGGCTGCTCACCGCCATCTGGCGCGTGCTGTCGACCTGCATCAGCCGCTGCCCCTGATCGCCGTCGTATCGCACCGCGCCGGTGGCCGGATCTTTGGAAAACGCGGGCGTCGCGGTCTGAAAACCGGAAAACTGGTAATTGCCCAGTGCGTCGCGGCTGTTGGCCATTCCCAGCAGTTCATCGAGGCGGCCGCGCAACTCGGTCGCCATGAAACCGCGTTCCGTGTCGCTCAGCGTGGCATTGCCTGCGGCGATGACGGTGGTCTTCACGTCCTGCAGCAATGCCGTCACCCCCGACAGCGTGCCCTCCACTGCGCCGAGCGCGCTTTTCGCGCTTTGCCGGTTGACGCCGTGCTGCGTATTGATCGACTGCGACTGGGTGATCTCGAGCGCGCGCGCGGCAGCGACCGGGTCGTCTGCCGGGGTCAGGACGCGGCGCGAGGCGGAGATTTGCTGTTGCGTCCTGGCAAGACCGGACTGCAGCTCGCTGAGGCGGGCGGCGCCAGTCTCGAACAGGGTTTGGGTGCTGATGCGCATGATGTTCGGATCCCCTTATCGGCCGATGGTGAGCAGCGCGTCGAACATCTCGCTGGCGATCTGCATGACCTTGGCGGCTGCCTGGTAGGCCTGCTGGTAGCGCAGCAGATTGGTCGCCTCTTCATCCAGATTGACGCCCGACTCGGTCTGCAGCGAGAGCTGCGCTTCGGAGAGCAGCTTGCCGGCCGCGCTGCTGGTGACTTCGAGCTCGCGGGTCTTGTTGCCGATCTGGCTGACCAGCTGCGAATAGGCTCCCTGGAAGCTGGCGGTGCCGCCGCCGAGGGTATTGGCGGTTTGCAGCGCGCCGAGCAGCAAGGCATTGCGGTTGTCGCCGATACCGAACGGGTTGGCCGCCACGGTGAAACTGTCGCCGTCGGCCGGCGCGGCGCCGGTGGGGCTGCTGAGGACAAAACTGATGCCGCCGAAGCTGATGGTCGCGCCTTCGACATAAGGCACGACGTCGCCCGCGGCATAGGAAGTCGTGGTGGGCGGGGTGCCCGAATCGGTCACCGTCACCGGGGTCGACAGGACGAATCCATCGCCGTTCACTGCGTCGACCTTATAGGTGAACGTCACCGGCGCGGCAAGCGGCGTCGTATAGCTGCTGTCGACCGTGGCGGCGCCGATGGCGACGTCCCCGGCATTGGCGCTCGCCGCCGACGTGCCGACGGGCGTCACGGGCAAGGCGCCCGCGGCGGCGATCTGCGCCGGATCGGTGAGCGCCACGGCCAAGCCGGATGCGCCATTGACGGTGGGGCGGATCAGGAAGCTGTCGCCCGCATCGGCGGTGCCGGAGTCCAGGCTGAATTCAATGCCGTCGACGGTTTGCGGGAGTGCGCCGGGGGGGAATTTCTTGTTGTCGGACAGCCGGGTCAGGGTGTAGTCGGTGCCGTCGTACTGCAGCCGGTAATCGCTGGTGGTCAGCGCATTGACATTGCCGATGCTGGCGGAAATCTTGGCGTCGCCGGTATTGGCGCTGTTCGCGCCCACCACGGGGGGCGGCAGCGTGAAGAAATCGCCGCCCGGATTGCCATTGAGGTCGCGCCCGAGGCGGTGCTGCGCATTGAAGGTGCTGGCCATGCCGATGGCGACGCGGCCCAGGGCGTTCTGGGCGGAGTCGAGCGTCTGGCTGCGAAATTCGACCAGGCCGCCCAGCTTGCCGCCGACCAGGCTGGACTCGCCCACCACCACCGTCTTGCCGGCCGTCCGGTAAGCCACCTCGATGCGCTCCGGGTTGCTGGGCGAAGCCGCGGTCGACAGCGCGTAGGTGTTCACCCCCACCACCAGCGGCTGGCCGTTGCCGATGAAAATGTTGTAATGGCCGTTGTCCTGCTTGACGACCGTCGCCTTGATTTCCCTGTTCAGATCCAGGATCAGCTGATCGCGCTGATCGAGCAGGTCGTTGGCAGGCTGGCCATTGCCGCTCTGGGCGCGGCCGATGGCATCGTTCAGCTGTGCAATCTGCTGCGCATAGGTATTGATGCCGTTGACGCTCGACGTGATCTGGCTGTTGATGCCCTGTTCGATCTCGTCGAGCCGTCCGGCCAGGCTCTGGAAACGTGAAACCAGCGTCTCGGCCGACGACAAGGCCGCCTGGCGCGACGGAATCAGCGCCGGATTCGAGGACATCTCCTGAATGCCGCTGAAAAAACCCTGCAAGGCGGGCGACAGCCCGGCAGCCGGGTCGGCCAGCAGGTTGTCGATCTGCTTGATCTGCGCGTAATAGCTGTCGAGCCCGCTTTTCGAGGTTTGCGCGGAACGCACCTGGCTGCCGAGGAACTCGCTGTAAACGCGCTTGACCGTGTCAATCTCGGCGCCCTGCCCCATGAAGCCGAAACCGAAGTTCTGCGGCTGGGCCGTACCCTGGACCACGACCTGGCGGCTGTAGCCCGGCGTCGCCGCATTCGCGATATTGTGGCCGGTCGTGTTGATCCCCACCTGCGCGGCGGCGAGAGCACTCCGGCCGATGTTGAGTATGTTGGTTGCCATCTATCTGGTCGCCAGGGTTGGGGTGGGAAACGGGATATCGCTACGCTTGACAGGTGAATCGGCGGAATCGCCGGATTCTTGAGCCGCCGGGGTCAAACCTGGTCGACTTGCTTGATCACGCTGATCAGTTTCTGGGCGTAGTTCGGGTCGGTGGCATAGCCCGCCTGCTGCAAACCCTGGGCGAACCCGGCCGCATCCTGCCCCGGCGCGGTCGCGTCCCGGTAGCGCGGATTGGTGCGCAGCAGGTTGGCATAGTCGCGGAAGGCATCGGCGTAGGAGTCGTAGGCGCGGAAACTGTCCACCTGTTTCTGCGGCTTGCCGTTGACGTACTCGGTGGTGACGATGTCGACCGTGCGGCCGCGCCACGCGCCGCCCGCCTTGATGCCGAACAGGTTGTGGCTGTTCTGGCCGTCGGCGCCGCGGATTTCGGCCTTGCCCCAGCCGGTTTCCAGCGCCGCCTGCCCCAGCATGAACTGGGCGGGGATGCCGCTGCCGGCGCTCGCCGCCTTGGCGTGCGGCAGCAGCCGCTGCACGAAGGCCTCGACGTGCGCGGGCGCGTCGCCGCTGCGCGCGGCAGCCGGCAGCGCCTGCGCCGCCGGCTGGTCCGGCGTTGCGCCCGCGCCGCCCGGCGCCTGCAGCGTGGCGGAAAGCTGGCGCACCATCACGTCGGCGAGGCCGACGCCGCGGCTGGCCATGCGCTGCGTCAGCTGCTGGTCGAGCATCGAGGTGTACATGCGGGTCTGGTCGCTGTCGAACATGCCGTCCTGCGGCGTCGCCTCGCGCATGCTTTTCATCAGCATGTTCATGAACACCGCTTCGAACTGCTGCGCGGCGGCGCGCAAAGCCTCGGGCGAGGACTGCTTCGCGTCGAGCTTGAGCTGGTTGACGCCCTGGACGTCGAGCGCAAATTTGGAGGAAAGGTCCGCGCCGCCGATCACTTAAATCACCTCCAGCTCGGCGCGCAGTGCGCCGGACGCCTTCAGGGCCTGCAGAATGGCCAGCAAATCCTGCGGGGTGGCGCCGATGGAATTGAGCGCCTTCACCACGTCGGCCAGCGAGGCGCTGCCTTTTACCAGCATGACCTCGCCCGGCTGCTGGCGGATTTCGATCTGCGACTGCGCAGCCACCACGGTCTGCCCCCTGGAAAACGGCGCCGGCTGGCTGACGACCGGTTCGGTGTTGATGATCACCGACAGGTTGCCGTGCGATACCGCGCTGGGGTCGAGCATGACCGCGCGGTTCATCACCACCGAACCGGTGCGCGCATTGATGATGACCTTGGCCATGGCCTGCGCCGGGCTGACGTCGAGGCTTTCGATGGCGCCCAGAAACGCGACCCGCTCGCTCTCGCCGAGCGGCGTCTTCACCTGGATCACCCGGCCGTTCAGCGCGCGCGCGGTGTCCTTGCCGAAATGCGCGTTCACCGCGTCGACCACGCGGCTGGCGGTGGTGAAGTCGCTTTGCCGCAGTTCCAGGTTGATGCTGCCGGATTCGCCCAGCGCGCTGGCGACGCTGCGCTCGACCGTCGCACCGGCGGGAATCCGCCCGACGCTCAGATGGTTGATCTGCACCTTGCTGCCGCTGGCCGAGGCGCCGGCGCCGCCGACCACCAGATTGCCCTGCGCCATCGCGTAGACCTGGCCATCGGCACCCTTCAGCGGCGTCATCACCAGGGTGCCGCCGCGCAGGCTCTTGGCGTTGCCGATCGACGATACCGTCACATCGATGCCCTGCCCGGCCTGGGCAAACGGCGGCAGTTCGGCGGTCACCATCACCGCCGCCACGTTCTTCAACTGCATGTTGATGCCGGGCGGCAGGTTGACCCCCATCTGCGTCAGCATGTTGGCGATGCTCTGGGTGGTGAACGGGGTCTGCGTGGTCTGGTCGCCGCTGCCGTCGAGCCCCACCACCAGGCCGTATCCCGCCAGCTGGTTGGTGCGCACGCCCTGCATGCTTGCGATGTCCTTGATGCGTTCGGCATGCGCCGCGCCGCCCGCCAGCAGCGCGGCCAGAAGAAGCAAGCTTGAAATCCGCATGGTGCCCACCGTTTATAAAGGAATGAAACTGAGGAAGAAGCGCGCCAGCCAGCTCATCATTTCGGCCTTGTCGAAATTGGCGCTGGTGCGGTACTCGATGCGCGCGTCCGCCACCTTGGCCGACGACACGACGTTGCCCGCCTGGATGGTGTCGGGGTTGACCACGCCCGACAGGCGGATGTATTCGGTGCTCTTGTCGAGCGCAACCTGTTTTTCGCCGGCGACGGCCAGATTGCCGTTGGGCAGCACTTCGACCACGGTGACGCTGACGCTGCCGGTGAAGTTGTTGCTGGAATTGACCGCGGACTTGGCGTCGTACTGGTTCGACGCCTCGGCGTTCAGCCCCAGGCCCTGGAACATTTTCAGCGGCAGCCCGGCAACCGCGCTGATCGACGAATCGACCTCGCTGGTCTTCGATCCATTGGAGGAGGCCTGTTTGCCCGCCTGGGTTTTTTCGTTGATGGCGATGGTCAGCACGTCGCCGACGTTGCGCGCTCGCCGGTCCTCGAACAGCGGACGGTAAGCGGCCGCCTGGTAGATCGCGCCATTGCCGGCGGCCTGGGATGCCTGCACCTGCGGCCGCGCGGTGGTCGGCTGCTGCACGATGCTCGACGGCGTGGTGGCGCAGGCGCTCAGCCCGAGGATCAATGCCAGCACGCCGGCCGAACGCAGGGTGTTCATGACGAGCCTCACAGCTGCGTCAGGCGCTGCAGCATCTGGTCGGATGTCTGGATCGCCTTGCTGTTGATCTCGTACGCGCGCTGGGTCTGGATCATGTTGACCATTTCTTCCACTACGTTGACGTTCGAGGTCTCGACGTAGCCCTGATTCAGCAGGCCGGCGCCATTGCTGCCGGGCGCGTTGGAACTCGGCGTGCCGGAGGCGGCGGTCTCGGCGTAGAGGTTTTCGCCCATGCTCTGCAGGCCGGCCGGGTTGACGAACATCGCCAGCTGCAGGGTGCCGACGGTCACCGGCGCGGTCGCCCCCGCCTGCGTCACCGACACCGTGCCGTCGCGCGCGATGGTGAGGGTTTGCGTGTCGGGCGGAATGGTGATGGCGGGCTGCACCGCATAGCCGCTGGACGTCACCAGCTGGCCGTTGGCATCGGCCTGGAACGAGCCGTCGCGGGTGTAGGAGGTGGTGCCGTCCGGCATCAGCACCTGGAAGAAGCCGTTGCCCTGGATCGCCACGTCCTTGGCGTTGCCGGTCTGCTGCAGGTTGCCCTGGGTGAAGATGCGCTCGGTCGCCACCGGCTTCACCCCGGTACCGATCTGCAGGCCCGAGGGCAGCTGCGTCTGCTCGGACGACTGCGCGCCGGGCTGGCGGATGGTCTGGTACAGCAGGTCCTCGAACACCGCGCGCGCGCGCTTGAAGCCGCTGGTGCTGACGTTGGCGAGGTTGTTGGAAATCACGTCCATCTGCGTCTGCTGCGCATCCAGACCGGTCTTGGCAATCCACAGTGAGCGAATCATGTCGGCTCCTTTAAAAAATCAGCTCATGCTCAACAGCTGCGCCGCCTTGCCGTCGTTGTTCTCGGCGTGCTGCAGCAGCTTCATGTGCATGTCGAACTGGCGCGCCAGCGAGATCATGTTGACCATTTCGTCGACGACGTTGACGTTGGAGGACTCCAGCGCGCCGCCGATCAGCGTCACCTTGGGGTCGGCGTTGGCGGCCTCGCCGGTTTTCAGCCGGAACAGGCCGTCGTCGCCGCGCGCCAGTTCGGCTTGCGGCGGGTTCACCAGCTTCATGCGGCCGATCGAGGTCAGCCCGGTGGCGGTGGAGCCGTCGGGCACCAGCGAAATCGTGCCGTCCTTGGCCACTGCGATGTTGCGGCCGGGCGGAATCGCCAGCGGACCGCCGTCGCCCATCACGGTGAGCCCGCTGCCCGTCTGCAAAACGCCGTTCTCGTCCAGCTTGAGGCTGCCGTTGCGGGTATAGGCCTCGGTTCCGTCCGCCGCCTGCACCGCGATCCAGCCATCGCCCTGCACCGCCACGTCGAGATCGCGCCCGGTATGCTGGATCGCGCCGCCGCGGAAATCGCTGCCGGTGGTGGAGTCGACCACGAAGGCGCGGGTCGGCAGGATCGCGCCCTGCACCGGCACCGCGCGGAACTGGTCGATCTGCGCGCGAAAGCCGGTGGTGGTCGCGTTCGCCAGATTGTGCGATGTGGTCGCCTGCTGCTCCAGCGCGTGTTTCGCGCCGGTCATGGCGGTGTAGATGAGACGGTCCATGCTGCCTCCTCAGTGCATCGTCAAGCCGGGCTTAACGCAGGTTGACCAGGGTCTGCAGCACCGCATCCTGGGCCTTGATGGTCTGCGCGTTGGCTTGATATACCCGCTGCGCGGTGATCATGTTGACCAGTTCGGCGGTCAGGTCGACGTTGGAATCCTCCACCGCCATCGATTGCAGCACGCCCAGGCTGCCCGAGTCGGGCGCGCCCACCAGCGGGGTGCCCGAAGTCGAGGTTTCGCCCCACATGTTGTTGCCCAGCTGCTGCAGGCCGTTGGGGTTGGCAAAATTGGCCAGCACCACCTGGCCCAGCACGGCCGACTTGCCGTTGGTGTAGCGGCCCAGAACGATGCCGTCGGCGCCGACGTTGAAGCTGGCCAGCCGCCCCGAGGTGTAGCCGTCCTGGTTCAGCGTGTTGATGCTGAACGCGGAGCCGAACTGGGTGCTGTCGGTGAAATCGATGGTGAAATCGAGCGGGGTCGCCCCCGTCGTCACCGCCAGCCCGGATATGGTCATCGGCGAGCCGCCGGTGAGGGCGCCGGTGTCGTTGAAGCTGAGGGTGCCGATCTGGCCATCCGCGCCGCCGCCGCTTATCAGCACGCCGTCATTGGCGGCGAAAACGTCCCAGGTTCCCGCTGCCGATTTGACGTAGAAGGTCTGCAGCGTGTGCTCGTTGCCCAGGCTGTCGTAGACCGACAGGGCGGTCGAGTCGTGGTAGGTGGTCGGGTCGCTCATGTCGAAGTCTGACGCCAGCAGCGGCGTCTTGTTCGAATTGAAATTGTGCACCGCGTTCACCTGGCTCGTGACCTGCGGCACCAGATCGGCGGTATTGATGCTCAGGGGCGCCGGCGAGCCGGTCGCCAGCACGCCGTTGGCATTCGCCATGTACCCGGTCAGCTTGGCACCGGTCGGATTGACGATGAAGCCCATGCGGTCAAGCTGGAATTGGCCGTTGCGCTGGTAGGTGATTTCGCCATTGTTGTCCATGCGAAAAAAGCCGCCGCCGTTGATGGCGATATCGAGCGGGTTGTTGGTGGACGAAATGTTGCCCTGGGTGAACTGCTGGGCCACCTGCGCCACCTTGGTGCCGATGCCGACGCCGGCGCCGCCGGCGCCGGTCAGGGAGTTGGCATAGACGTCCGCAAACTGCGCCTGCGACTGCTTGAAGCCGACGGTGCTGGCGTTGGCGACGTTGTTGCCGATGACATCCAGATTCTTTGCGGCGGCATTGAGCCCGCTCAGGCCTTGCTGAAAACTCATGTTCTGCTCCTTGTAATGGTTGCTGGCGGTCCTGCTGCTCAGAAAATCTGCCGGATCTCGGCGTATCCCACGCTGGTGTTCCCTGCCAGGTTCAGCTGCACGCCCTGGCCGTTCTGCGAAACGCTATTCACCATGCCGAGGTTGAGGGCGACGCTGCTGACCGGCTGGCCATCCTGGACGGCATCGATCTTGAAGCTGTACTGGCCGGCAGGCGCCTCGGTTCCGCTGTCGGTCAGGCCGTCCCAGGCCAGCACGCTCACGCCCGCCTCCCTGGAGCTCAGCTCCAGCTTGCGCACCAGCCCGCCCGCGGCGTCGTGAATGCTGACGGTGACCTTGTCGGCCGGGCGCGCCAGCTCGAATCCCATCACATCCTCGAACTGGGCGGGGCTGACCGTGTCGCCCGGAACCAGCACGCCACGCCCGATCAGGCTGGCCGCCTGCGCCATCTGGTTGGCGCCCATGCTGGCGACCATGGCCTGCAGGCTGCTGTTCATGTTCTCGATGCCTTCCACGGTGCTGAGTTGCGCCATCTGGCTGGTCACCTGGGCGTTGTCGAGCGGGTTCAGCGGGTCCTGGTTCTTCATCTGCGCAACCAGCAGGCTCAGAAAGCGGTCCTGGGTGTCCGCGGTGCCGTTCTTCGCTGTTTTGGCTGCGCCAGCGCCGAACTGGCTGCTGACATTGCCTACGTCTTGTACCGTACTCATGGCGTGTCCTCGTTTATTGGCCCAGGCTCAAGGTCTTGAGCAGCAGGGTTTTGGTGGTGTTCATCATTTCCACGTTGGATTGGTAGGAACGCGAGGCGGAAATCATGTTGACCATCTCCTCCACCACGTTGACGTTGGGCATGGCCACGTAACCCTTGCCGTCGGCCAGCGGATTTTTCGGGTCGTACACCATTTTCATCGGCGACGGATCCTCGATCACCGCCGCCACGTTCACCCCGGTGGCGCCGTTTTCGCCCACCGGCGTCGCGCTGAACACCACCTGCTTGGCCTTGTAGGGCGCGCCGCTGGCGCTGGTCGCGCTGTCGGCGTTGGCGAGGTTGCTGGCGACGGTGTTCAGCCGCTGCGACTGGGCGTTCATCGCCGAGCCGGCCACGTTGAAGATATTGAACAGCGACATGCCCGAACTCCTTATCCCTGGATGGCACTCAGCAGACCCTTGATCTGCTGGTTGATCCGGGTCAGATTGAACTCATACTGAATGGCGTTTTCGGCGAAGGCGGCGCGCTCGGCGTCGACATCCACCGTGTTGCCGTCGACGCTGCCCTGGGCGGGGGTGCGGTAGAGCAGCCCCGCCGCGGCGGTCTGGCCGGAATTGCCCGCCAGATGCCCGGGCGCGGTGGTGGCCAGCGGCGTCGCGCCGGGGGTGCTGCCGCCCTTGAGCGCGCCTTGCAGGGCCGCCTTGAAATCCATGTCGCGCGCCTTGTAATGCGGCGTGTCGGCGTTGGCAATGTTGGACGCCAGCACCTGCTGGCGCTGGTCGCGGATGCGCAGCGCCTGTTGGTGGAAATTCAGCATGTCATCCAGCCGGTTCAGCATGGTCGTCACCTCATTTACTTTGCCGCCTGCGCTGCAAAGCCTTTTTGCGATGACTGCATCCTAGACATGCGCCTGTCCATTCAATCGCACGATAAGCGGCAGAAAGCCGGTTCATTTCGGCGTTTCGGATGGGGCCGCGCTTCCTAGAATGACGCACTGTGAAAAAGCGAATCGAGGAGCCGAGGATGGCTGCAGAACCGATCCATGCAGGCGGACCTGCCCGCAGGCTGTGGCTGGCCGCCGCCTGCCTGAGCCTGGCGGCCGCTGCCCACGCGGCCGATCCGCAAGACCCCGCGGCGCTGCAGGCCCACGCCGAGCGCTTCCTGAAAACGCAGACCAGCGGCCTGCCGGGCAAGGTGACGATACAGGTCAAAGCGCCGCGCACTGCGCTGCCCGCCTGTTCCGCGCTCGACGCGTTCCAGCCCGCCGGCAGCCGCAGCATCGGCAAGATCAGCGTCGGCGTGCGCTGCCTGGCGCCGGCGCAATGGACGGTCTACCTGCCCGCGCAGGTGCGGGTGATCGGCCCGTATGCCGTCACCCGTCAGCCGCTTCCCACCAATCACGTCCTGACCGCCGCCGACATCGTGCTGCGCGAGGGCGATCTCGGCAGCCTGCCCGCCGACGTGGTCACCGATGCCGACGCGATGCTGGGCTACCGCGCGGTTTCCGGGCTGGCCGCGGGCGCGCCGCTGCGCAGCGCCCTGCTGCGTCCCCCGCTTGCGGTGCAGCAGGGCCAGGTCACCCGGCTGGTGCTGAACGGCCCGGGATTTTCCGTGCAGAGCGAAGGCCAGGCGCTGGCCAATGCCGGGCGCGGCGACCGGGTGCGGGTGAAAACCCGTTCCGGCCAGGTGATCAGCGGCGTCGCACACGACGGCCAGCAGGTCGTCGTCGCCTTTTGAGCCGCGCCTCGACTTCAGAATATTGGTAAATTGACGTTACTCGTGTAGCTTGGGGAATGTCCTCCCCGTGCCGCCCGACCCGAAACCAGGAACCCGCCATGAAAATCGATCCAGGCCTGAAGCAGGTTACGCTCCCCTCCTCCGTCGAAAACCGCCCTGCCCAGCCGCAGGCGAACAAGCGTACCGGCGCCGAGCAGACCGATGTCACGCTGAGTCCGCGCGCTGCCCAGCTGAAACAGCTGGAGACCCAGCTGGCGGCGATCCCGCCGATCGACCGGGCGCGGGTGGACAGCATCAAGGAAGCCATCGCCAGCGGCCAGTACAGCATCAAACCCGAAAACATCGCCGCAGGCCTGATCGATTCGGTGAAGGAAATGCTCCATGTCGCCAGATAAGCCGGCGTCTCCCGATCCCGCTCCGCTTGCCGGTCTGGCGGCAGAAAGCGCTGCCTGGCAGGGCTTGCTGGAGATCCTGCAGGACGAGGAGCGGGCACTGATCGCGGGCGAGGCCGACCGCCTGGCCCAGTTGAACACCGCCAAGCTGACGCAGTTGCAGGCCGTGAGCGAGCATGCGCGAAAGCGCCATGCCGATCTGCTGGCCGCCGGACACGCCGCCGATCGCGCCGGCGTGGACGCCTGGCTGGCGCGGCACGGCCAGCCCGAACAGCGCGCCCGCTGGCAGCGGCTATGCGCGCTGGAACAGGAGGTTCAGGCGGCGAACCAGCGCATCGGCTCGCTGATCGAGTTGCGCCTCAGCTCCACCCGGCAGGCGCTCAATGTGCTGGTCCACAGCGCAACCAGCCAGGGCGGCCTGTACGACCATGCCGGCCTCGCGGTCGCCGCGCGCAAAGGCACCCCCCTCACCGCCGCCTGATCAGCGGGCGAAGCGCCCGGGAGCGATCGCCCGCATCAAATCGCGTTCCAGCGGCAGCGGCTGGCGGGTGATGCGGTCGGCCAGCGCCTCGCCCAGCAAGCCCGCCCACACCACCCCGCGCGACGCGTAGCCCGCCGCCACATACAAGCCCGCCTGTCCATCGACCGCCCCCACCATCGGCAGCCGGTCCGGCAGCGTGGCGCGCAGCGCTGCGCGCCCGCTCACTGCCGCCAGCGCGCAGCGTTCGCCCGCCCCCGGCAGGATCGCCTCCAGCCGGGCCAGATTGGCAAGATCGCTCGCTCTGCGCGGTGCGCTGTCGTCGTCATCGTGTTCGTAGGTTGCGCCGACCACAAGCTGGCCCGCGCCCGCCGCCACGTAGCCTTCGCGCGCGATCACCCGCCGGATTTCCGGCAGGCCGCCGGGCGGCAGCCGCGTGACCTGGCCGCGCACGGCGTGCAGCGGCCAGGTCTGCCCCGCAACCAGATCCAGGACGGCGCGCGCGTTGGCCAGCACCACGGCATCGGCATCCGCCAGCACCGCGCCGTCCTCGCCCAGCACCTGCCAGCCGGCAGCGCCGCCCTGCACGCGCGCCACCGCGCAGCCGGTTCGCAACTGGATTGCCGGATGATCGAGCCAGGCGCGGCACAGGCTTCCCGGCACCACCCAGCCCGCCGCCGGGTAAAACACCCCGGCCGCGGCAACCGGCCAGTTCGCCAGCTCGCGCGCTTCGTCCGCTTCCACCCAGCGCGCGTAGTCGGCGGGCGGCGCGGTGCCGGCCAGCGCCAACCGCTGCCGCGCCGCCGCATCCGCATTTTTGGCCAGATGCAGCACGCCGCAGCGCGACCATTCCGGCGCATCGCCCAGCGCGGCCCACGCGCGCAGATCGTGCAGGAAGGCCGCGCGCGTCAGCCGGCTGGCGTGGTTGTCGTCGCGCGAAAGCACCGGGCGGAACACCGCCAGCGGATTGCCGGAGGCCCCCTGCGCGCTGTCTCCCGCGCGCTCCAGCACGACGACGGCGACGCCGCGCTGCGCCAGCGCGTGCGCCACGGCCGCCCCGGCGACGCCAGCGCCGATGACGGCGACACGCCGCGGCACGGCGGGTTCATCGGCGCCGGCCTTGGCGGCGAAACGCGCACTCAGGCAATGCCGCTTGCGGCCGTAGCCGGCGCGTTTTTCGCAGGCGAAGCCCGCCCGCTTCAGCCCCTCGCGCACCGTTGCCGCCACCGTGTAGGTCGCCGCCGCCGCCCCCGGGTTGGCCAGCCGCGCGAGTTCGTCAAACAGCCCGGGCTGCCAGAGGTCGGCGTTGCAGTCGGGGGCGAAACCATCCAGATAGAAGGCGTCGACGCCCGCCTCGACCTGCGGCAGGCAGTCCGCCGCGTCGCCCAGCATCAGGGTGAGCTGCACCCGCCCGCCGTCGAGCGCGATGCGATGGAAACCCGGCGTCGGCGTCGGCCAGTTCGCCCGCAGTTCGTTGGCTAGCGCCGCCCATTCCGGCCATTGCGCATGCAGGCGCGCCAGGTCGTCGGCGCCGAACGGATGCTTTTCGACCGACAGGAAATGCAGCCGCGCCGGGCGCGCCGGGTCGTCGCGCCACGCCGCCCAGGTCGCCAGGAAATTCAGCCCGGTGCCGAAGCCGGTTTCCAGCATGACGAAGCGGGCGCGATGCGCCCATGCCTGCGGCAGGCCGCAGCCCTGCAGAAAGACGTGGCGCGCCTGCCCGACGCCGCCGTCGGCGGTATGGTAGATGTCGCCGTAGGCGGCGGAATACGGCACGCCGTCCTTGAATTCGAGGCGGGCCGGAATAATGGTTTTCAGCATCCCCGAATGTTACATTGGGCCGCTTCGCTGCTGCCCCGCCCTATCATGCCGAAACCGAAAACCTGGCTGCGTCTTGTACTCGTCGTGCTGGCGCTCGCTGCGCTGGCCTATGCGGCCTGGCGCTTCACCCGGCCGCTGCCGCCCGCAGTCGAACTCGCCACGATCGCGCGCGGCACGGTGGAAGCCACCGTGGTCAACACCCGCGCCGGCACGGTCAAGGCCTGCCGCCGTGCCCGCCTCGCCCCGGTGGCGGGCGGGCAGATCGTCAAGCTGTGGGTGAAGGAAAGCGACCGCGTGAAGGCAGGGCAGCCGCTGCTGGAACTGTGGAACCGCGACCTTACCGCGCAACGCGAACTCGCCGCCCGCCAGCTGGCCACCAGCGAGGAGCGCCGCCGCGAAGCCTGCATCATGGCCGACAACGCGCGGCGTAACGCCGAGCGCACCCAGCAGCTTGCCGCGCGCGGCTTCGTCAGCCCGCAGCGCGGCGAGGACGATCGTGCCGAAGCGCGCGCCCGCCAGGCCAATTGCGATGCGCTCGCCACCGACGTCAAGCGCGCGCAGGCGCAGATCCGCGTCGCCCTGGCCGGGCTGGAGCGCACCACGCTGACCGCGCCGTTTGCCGGCATCGTGGCCAAGGTCACCGGCGAGGTCGGCGAATTCACCACGCCGTCGCCGCCCGGCATCCCCACCCCGCCCGCGGTCGACCTGATCGACGACACCTGCCTCTACGTCAGCGCGCCGATGGACGAGGTCGACGCTCCCAGGCTGAAGCCCGGCCAGCCCGCGCGCATCACCTTCGACGCCCTGCCCGGACACGTCTTTCCCGGCCATGTGCGGCGCATTGCGCCGTACGTGACCGAGGTGGAAAAGCAGGCGCGCACGGTCGACGTCGAGGTCGATTTCGACGCGCCGCCCAAGCAGATCCTGCTGGTCGGCTACAGCGCCGATGCCGAAATCGTCACCGAGCGCCGCGACAAGGTGCTGCGCGTGCCCACCCAAGCGATCCGGCAGGACGGCACGGTACTGGTGCTGGGCAAGGACGACCGGCTGGAAACGCGCAGACTGAAAACTGGGCTGGCCAACTGGGCGTTCACCGAAGTCACCGGCGGGCTGAACGCCGGCGAGCGGGTGCTGCTGTCATTCGACCGAGAAGATGTGCAGGCGGGCACCCGGGTCACCCCCAATACCCTGAAGGACATGAAAGCCGCGAAGCCATGATCCGCCTCGCCGCGATCACGCGCGTGTTCCGCATGGGCGACCAGGAAGTGCGCGCGCTCAACGGCATCAGCCTCGACATCGCATCGGGCGAATACGTCTCCATCATGGGGCCGTCGGGTTCCGGCAAGTCCACCCTGCTGAATGTCATCGGCCTGCTCGACCGTTCCGACAGCGGTCGCTACGAACTGGACGGCACCGACGTCACCGGTCTTTCCGAGAACGAGCAGGCGCGGGTGCGCCGCGAGAAGATCGGCTTCGTGTTCCAGTCGTTTCACCTGGTGCCGCGCCTCACCGCGGCGGAAAACATCGAGCTGCCGCTGATGCTCGAAGGCATCGCGCCGGCCGAGCGCAAGGCCCGCGTCGACGCCGCGCTGGACGCTTTCGACCTGCGCGACCGCGCCTTTCACCGCCCTGCCGAACTCTCCGGCGGGCAGCGCCAGCGCGTGGCGATCGCGCGCGCCACCATCATGCGCCCGACCGCGCTCTTGGCCGACGAACCGACCGGCAACCTCGACCACCGCATCGGCGCCGAGGTGGTGGCGCTGC
>NZ_MKUG01000070.1 GCF_001897685.1 Thiobacillus sp. 65-1402 | reverse complement strand
CGCCGGTGTATTCGAGGACGTATTTCGCCTTTTCCGGCGTGGTGATGTCGCCGTTGGCGATGACGGGGATGCGCGCTTCCGCCTTCACCGCGCGGATGGTGTCGTATTCGGCCTCGCCGCTGTAGCCGCAGGCGCGGGTGCGGCCGTGCATCGCCAGCGCCTGCACCCCGGCGCTCTCGGCGATCTTCAGGATGTTGAGCGCGTTCCTGTGCTCGCGGTCCCAGCCGGTGCGGATCTTCAGCGTCACCGGCACTTCCGGCACCGCCTTGACCACCGCGTCGAGGATGCGGCCGACCAGGGCTTCGTCCTGCAGCAGGGCGGAGCCCGCCATCACGTTGCATACCTTCTTGGCCGGGCAGCCCATGTTGATGTCGATGATCTGCGCGCCGCGGTCGACGTTGTGGCGCGCGGCTTCCGCCATCATCGCCGGATCGGCGCCGGCGATCTGCACGCTGATCGGGTCGACCTCGCCTTCGTGGTTGGCGCGCCGCGCGGTCTTGGCCGAGCCGTACAGCAGCGAGTTCGACGTCACCATCTCGGACACGGCCATGCCGGCGCCCAGCTTCTTGCAAAGCTGGCGGAAAGGCCGGTCGGTCACCCCGGCCATGGGGGCGACGATCAGGCGGTTCTTGAGGTGGTGGCTGCCGATACGCATAAGGGATCGCATTTTACCCGCGTCGCGGGCCCCGACCAAGCCGGAGAGAATTTACATTTCGGGCTGGAGGCATGCCGTCTTAGCGGCTACCATCCATAAGATCGAATTTCATCGAAAAACAGGGGGAAAACATGGGTTTCATGTCGGAATTCAGGGAATTTGCGGTCAAGGGCAACGCCATGGACCTGGCGGTCGGCGTCATCATCGGCGCGGCCTTCGGCAAGATAGTCGACTCGATCGTCAATGACCTCATCATGCCGATCGTCGGCGCGGTGTTCGGCGGCTTCGACTTTTCCAACCTGTTCCTGCCTTTGCGAAGCGTGCCGGAAGGCGTGGCGATGACGCTGGTGGAAGTGAAGAAAGCCGGGGTGCCGGTATTCGCCTACGGCAGCTTCCTGACCATCCTGCTCAATTTCATCATCCTGGCCTTCATCGTCTTCATTCTCGTCAAGCAGGTCAACCGGCTGAAGAAGGAAGCACCGCCTGCCCCCCCCGCCGCCACGCCGGAGGACATCGTTCTGCTGCGCGAGATTCGCGACAGCCTGAAAAAGTAGGGCGCCGGACCCGGCAACCAGCAGGGCAACCCGGCGAGGCCGGGTTGCCCTTTTTCATGGGCGCAGCAATCAGTGTGCGGCCTCCCAGCTGCTGCCCGCGCCGACGCCGACGCGCAGCGGCACCTTGAGCGTGGCGACGTTGCACATGTGCGCGGGCAGTTCGGCGCGCACGCGGTCGAGTTCGCGCTCCGGCACTTCGAGGATGAGCTCGTCGTGGACTTGCAATAACAAACGGCTGGCCAGCTTTTCCCGGTCGAGCCAGCCCTGCACCGCGATCATCGCCAGCTTGATCAGGTCGGCGGCGGTGCCCTGCATCGGCGCGTTGATGGCGGCACGCTCGGCGCCCTGGCGGCGCTGCGGATTTTTTGCGTTGATTTCGGGCAGGTACAGGCGGCGGCCGAACACGGTCTCGACGTAGCCCTGGCTGCGCGCCGCCTCGCGGGTGCGCTGCATGTAGTCGGCCACCCCGGGATAGCGTGCGAAATAGCGGTCGATGTAGGCCTGCGCGGCGGCGCGCTCGAGGTTGAGTTGCGACGCCAGGCCGAATGCCGACATGCCGTAGATCAGGCCGAAGTTGATGACCTTGGCCATGCGCCGCTGGTCGCTGCTCACGTCGGCCAGCGGCACGCCGAACACTTCGGCGGCGGTGGCGGTGTGGATGTCGCGGTCTTCGGCAAAGGCCTTCAAGAGGCCGGCGTCGTCCGACAGGTGGGCCATGATGCGCAGTTCGATCTGCGAATAGTCGGCCGACAGCAACACGTGGCCGGGCGGCGCGATGAAGGCTTCGCGGATGCGGCGGCCCTCGGCGGTGCGCGCGGGGATGTTCTGCAGGTTGGGGTCGGAGCTCGCCAGCCGCCCGGTCACCGCGGTCGCCTGCGAATAGCTGGTGTGCACCCGTCCGGTGGCCGGGTCGATCATCTGCGGCAGCTTGTCGGTGTAGGTCGACTTCAGCTTGGCCAGGCCGCGGTAGTCGAGGATTGCCCGCGCGATGGGGTGGTCGAGCGCCAGCTGCTCCAGCGTCTCCTCGTCGGTGGAGGGCGCCCCGCCCGGGGTTTTCTTGACCACCGGCAGACCCTTTTGCGTAAAGAGAATGTCGCCGATCTGCTTGGGCGAGCCGAGATTGAATGGCTGCCCGGCTTCCTGGTAGGCGCGCTGCTCCAGTTCCAGCATCTTCCTGCCAAGCTCGCCGCTTTGCACCGCCAGTAAATTTCGATCCAGTAGTACGCCGGCGCGCTCCATGCGGAACAGGATCTGCGCCACCGGCAGCTCGATGTTCCTGTACACGAAAGCCAGCTTGTCGGAGGCGGCGATCTGCGGCGCCAGGGCATCGCGCACCCGCAGCGTGACGTCGGCGTCCTCCGCCGCGTATTCGCCGGCGCGCTCGATCGCCACCTGTTCGAAGCCGATGCGCGCCGCGCCCTTGCCGGTGACGTCGTCGTAGCTGAGCGTCGCCAGGCCGAGGTGGCGCGTCGCCAGGTTGCCAAGCTCGTGCGACTGGTGCGCTTCGAGCACGTAGGACTGCAGCAGCGTGTCGTCGATGACGCCGCCGAGCGCGATGCCGTAGTTGGCGAAAATATGGCGGTCGTATTTGAGGTGCTGGCCGATGATCCTGGGGTCGGGGTTTTCCAGCAGCGGCTTCAATCTGGCCAGGACGGCAGTCCGGTCAAGCTGCGCGGGCGCGCCGGCATAGTGATGCGCCAGCGGCAGGTAGGCCGCTTCGCCGTGGGCCGTGGCGAACGAGACGCCGACCAGTTCGGCCTGCATCGCGTTGAGGCTGGTGGTTTCGGTGTCGAGCGCAAACGCCGGCGCGGCTTCCAGCCTGGCGATCCAGGCGTCGAGCCGGCTCTCGGTCAGGATGGTTTCGTAGCCGGCGCGATGCTCGCCGCTGCAGTCCTGCTCGGGCGCCGCGGCCGCGCCGGTGGCGGCGGCGTCGAGCTCGCGCAGCCAGGTGCGGAACTCGTAACGCTCGAACAGCGCGCGCAGCGCGTCCCGGTCGCGCGCCCCGAGGACGAGATCGTCGAAATCGAACGGCAGCGCGACATCGGTCTTGATGGTGATCAGCGCGCGCGCCTGCGGCAGCCAGTCGCGGGCGGCGCGCAGGTTGTCGCCGACCACGCCCTTGATGGCGTCGGCATGCGCCAGCAGATTGTCGAGCGTGCCGTATTCGGCCAGCCATTTCACCGCGGTTTTCGGCCCGCATTTGGCGACGCCGGGGACGTTGTCGACGGCGTCGCCTACCAGCGCGAGGTAGTCGATGATGCGCTCCGGCGGCACCCCGAACT
>NZ_MKUG01000069.1 GCF_001897685.1 Thiobacillus sp. 65-1402 | reverse complement strand
GCTGCTTCATGCGGCTGAAGGCGAGGGGGCTGATCTTTCCGAGCTTCATCATGAGGCTTCTCCTGCGTGTGTGCGGTTGCATGTGCCTGCCAGGCGGCAGCACCTGGCGCGTATGGCGTTTTCGGGATCCGGTATTTATACTGTATGCAAATACAACTGTACATGCATACAGCATTTGGAGGAAGCCCCATGCGTGACCTGACCCGCCGCCAGGAAGAAATTTTCAACCTCATCCGGGAGTGGATCGAAACCACCGGCCTGCCGCCGACGCGCGCGGAGATTGCGCAGCGCTTCGGCTTCAGTTCGCCGAACGCCGCCGAGCAGCATCTCAAGGTGCTGGCAAAAAAGGGCGTGCTGGAGCTGCTGCCGGGGGCGTCGCGCGGCATCCGGCTGAAGGGCGGCGGCGGTCTGCCGCTGGTGGGCCAGGTGGCGGCAGGCAGCCCGATCCTGGCGCAGGAGAACGTCGAGCGGCACTACCAGCTCGACGCCGCCATGTTTTCGCCGCGCGCGGACTACCTGCTGAAGGTGCGCGGCATGAGCATGAAGGACGCCGGCATCCTCGACGGCGACCTGCTCGCGGTGCATCGCAGCGCCGAGGCGAAGGCCGGGCAGGTGGTGGTGGCGCGGATCGGCGACGAGGTCACGGTGAAGCGTTTCCAGAAGCGCGGCCACAGCGTGCAACTGCTGCCGGAAAACCCCGACTTCGAGCCCATCGTGGTCGACCTCAGGCGCCAGGAACTGGTCATCGAAGGCATCGCGGTCGGGGTGATTCGCAGCGGCAAGGCCTTGTAAGCGCGACTGGCGGCCGGACCGCGCCGGGGGGGTGCGCTGGGCGTCGATCCCGACGAGTTGCCGAGGCCGCCGCCCGGACGAGGACTTGCTCCGGCGGGCGGCGGGTCTAGATTGAGAGAGGCCGTTCGTTCTCTGCAAGGGAGAAACCGACATGGGATGGTGGCGCGTCGCGGGGGTATTGATGATGAGCATGACGGGAAGCGGACTGGCGCAGGATGCCGGCACGACCAGGCTGCCGCCGCCCGAGACGGCGGGCGGCATGCCTTTGATGCAGGCATTGCAGGCGCGGCATTCGACGCGGGCGTTCGGCAGCCAGCCGCTGCCGCCGCAGTTGCTGTCGAACCTGCTGTGGGCGGCAAACGGGGTGAACCGGCCGGATTCGGGTCAGCGCACCGCGCCCTCCGCGCGCGACTGGCGCGAGATCGACGTGTATGTGACGACCGCGGACGGCGCGTATCGCTACGATCCGCCGGCGCACGCGCTGATCAAAGTGGCGGCCGGCGACATCCGCCATCTGACCGGCGCACAGGATTTTGTGGCGACCGCGCCGGTGAACCTGGTGTATGTGGCGGACTTCGACCGGATGAGCGGGGCCGGGGCCGAGGACAAGATGTTCTACAGCGCTGCCGACGCCGGCTTCGTCGCCCAGAACGTGTATCTGTATTGCGCGTCGGCGGGCTTGGCAGTGGTGGTGCGCGGCCTGGTCGACCGCGAGGCACTGGGCGCCGCCCTGGGGCTGGGACGCCAGCAACGCGTCGTCCTCGCGCAATCGGTGGGTTATCCTGCCGGCGCTGCCAAATAGCCAATGGCACTCGCCAGCCGAGCCGATGCCGAAATTCGCAAAGATCGTTTTCGCCTGCCTGATTTGCCTGGCTGTCGCCGGCGCGGCGGTGCGGCTGATCCAGTGGCTGTCGGCATGAGCGCGGCGCCTGCCGGGGTGGCGCGACAAAGCCCGCACAAACGGGCGGCGCGTTGATTGCCAGAATGTTTGAGCGGTGGATAATTCACAGACCTTGATGAGCGGAGAAAAAGTATGCGAACACACTTGCAAAGAAAATGCGCCCTGGCCTTGCTGGTGACCGGAATCTTCGCAGCCAGCCCGGTTCTGGCCGACAAGCCGGAATGGGCGGGCAACGGCAAGCCGGGCAAAAGTGCCCAGGGCCCGCACGACGAAGGCCCGCGCAACGGCGATCGTCACGACGGCCGCCGCGACGACTACAGGGGCGATCATGGGGGCGATCGCGGGGGCGACGCGCGGGTCAGCGTGTATTTCAATGACCATCAGCGCACGGTGGTGCGCGATTATTACGAGGAAAGCTTCCGGCATGGCCGCTGCCCGCCGGGGCTGGCGAAAAAGCACAACGGCTGCATGCCGCCCGGCCAGGCCAAGAAATGGCAGCGGGGCCGGCCGTTGCCGCGGGATGTGGTCTACTACGATTTGCCGCCGCGCGTGGTGGTCAGCCTGGGCGTGCCGCCTTCCGGCCACAAGTACGTGCGGGTGGCCAGCGATATCCTGCTGATCGCGATCGGCACCGGCATGGTGGTGGATGCGATCCAGGATCTGGGACGCATGTAAACGCAATCCCGAGCAAACTGCGGCGTAAAGACCGGGGCCAGGCGAATTGCCTGGCCCCGTTTTGTTGTGTGCTGCGCTGCAGGTGGGGCTTGCTGTCGCGGAAGGCAGTCGCCGTGCCGGGTCAGGGCCCGATTCCTTGCAGAAACTTCCCGAGGCTGGCCTGGGCGCCGCCGATCAGGGGGGCGCCGTGGGCGAACAGCAGATGGTCGAACTCGCGTTCGCGCAGATGCTTGAGAAAGATTCTGCGCAGGCCATGCTTGACGCCTTGCGGGTCGTCTCCCATGTAGGCATCCGGCACGAAGCCGAGCTTGCCCCGCTCGCGCACGATGGCGTCGCCGAGGCTCAGGATGCCGCCGTGCAGCGGCAGATAGAGCGCGGTTTCCTCGGGGCACAGCGTGGCGACCTTGAGGGCCAGGATGCCGCCGGGCAGTTCTCTGCCGTGGCTGAATCCCGTGACCCTCTCGCCGTGGCTGAATTCGTGCAGGCCGTCCTTGTGGCACCACACCTGCGCGTCATAGCGGGCGGCAAAGCGGTCGCTGTGACGGTAATGGTGACGGTTGGTGAGATAGATATGCCGCGGCGCGCCGCGCGCCGCGAACCATTCGATTCCCTGCGCCGGAACCCGCGGGTCGATCAGCAGCGGCGGATCGGTGGCATTGCAGTAGTAGGAGTGGACGTAGGCCTGGATGCCTGGGTGGAAGGTTTTCCAGTGGAATACGCCGGGGAGAATCTCTTTCATGGCGGCAGCCCTCGCATCCAGTAAAGACCATTCTGTGGTCCGGGGAAAGCGGCTTTTGCCTGCCCCGGGCGTGCCGCACGGTTCCTGTTTGCGCGCGGGCCGGCCGCGTCAGCGCGCTTCCTTGAGGTAATCCAGTAGCGCCTGCATGTCGCCGTCCTCCAGGCTGAAGCGGTGGGCGCGCACCTTGCCCGACCGCAGCAGGGCCGGCACCTCGTCGGTCGGGGTCGCCAGGCCGCCCGGCGCGCTGCCGTGACAGCTGGCGCAATTCCGGTCGTACACCGCGGCGCCCCGCCGGGCCTGGGGTTCGGGGGCGGCTGCCGCCGGCGCCGCAAGCGGGGAGTAGAAACTGCCGCGGTCCCAGAATCCCGCTTCGCTGCAGCCGAGGCAGGGGTGGCCGGATTCGACCGGGTTGCTCACCCCGTTCCAGCGCAGGGTGGAGCAGGCATTGCGGGTCACCGGCCCCTTGCAGCCGAGTTCCAGCAGGCACCAGCCGGCGCGCGCGCCGGCGTCGTCGAAGCTCTTGGCGAAGCGGCCCGCCTCGTAGTGGCCGCGCCGGGAACAGCGGTCGTGCACGGTTTCGCCATAAAACGCCACCGGCCGGCCCTGGGCGTCGAGTTCAGGAAACCGGCCGAAGGCCACGCGGTGGGCCAGCACGGCGCTCATCGCCTCGGGGATGGGCGGGCAGCCGGGCAGGTTGACCAGCGGCCGGCGCGGCACCCGGCCCTGCGCCATCAGTTCGGCGATGCCCATCGCCCCGGTCGGATTGGGGGCGGCGGCGGGCAGCCCGCCGAAGGCGGCGCAGGTGCCCACGGCAAGCACCGCCTCGGCGGCGTCCAGGCAGCGCGCGAGCAGGCTCAGGTTGTCCTCGCCGGCGATGGTGGAACAGGCTCCGCCGAGCGCAGTCGGCACGGAACCGTCCACCACCAGCAGGAGCCGGCCGTGGTTTGCGGCCAGGCTTGCTTCCCGCGCCTGTTCCGCGGCCGCGCCGGCGGCGGCCTGGAGGAGATGGCTGTAGTCCAGCGAAATCAGTTCGAACAGCAGCCGCTCGATGGAGGGGGCGGACGAGCGGGTGAGCGATTCGGTGCAGCCGGTGCATTCCTGGAACGACAGCCATACCACCGGCAGGCGCCGGGCCCTGGCAAGCGAATCGGCCAGGATGGCCGCCGCGCCCGGCGGCAGCGCGAGCAGCGAGGCGGCCATGGCGCAGAACTTGAGGAAGGCGCGCCGGCTGACGCCACGGTCCGATGCGATAGGCAGTGTGCGGTTCATTCCGGGCCTCGCTGTCATGCAAACGATCAGTCCCGGCATGGCCAGCACTGGATACCGAATTTACTTCAAAAAACCCTGTGCGCTTTCATCCGGCCGCGGGTATTTTGCCGGGTGCTCAAGGCCCCGTCCTGTCGGTGTGCATTTTTCGCGGCAAGGCGGCAGCTAGCCGCCCCAGGTCCGTACCCGCCCCACATCGAGGTGCACGAAGTTGGAACCCGGGTAATAGCCGACGCCGCCGCCTTTCAGCATGAGGCCGGCGCGGCGCAGGTCGGCCAGCTGCACGCCGGGGATGCGGATGTCGATGGCCTTGCCTTCCATGTGCAGGCTGCGCCTGGCGACGCCGGAAGAGTTCGTGGCCAGTAGGCTGTTGCTGACCGGCGAACGGTAGCCTGAAATGACCTGGAACGGCTGCGCGGTGCCCAGTGCGGCCTTGACGCGGTCGAGCAGGTCCAGCAGCTGAATGTCGATGGCCGCGACCGCGCCGGTGCGGTGGTCGCGCAGCACGCGGTTGATTTCCGCGAGCGATTCCGGCACGTAGTCGCCTTCTATCCAGTAGGGCAGGTCGAGCTTTTCTCCGGTATGCAGGTTGAGGAAGCCAAGCCGGCGCTCGGCCGCCTCCGGGCTGGCGAATGCCGGCAGCGGCAGCGCGACGGCAAGCATGCCCAGTCTGAGAAATTGGCGGCGGCTGAGAGTGTGTTTCACGGCGTTCCTTTCGATCCGTTGCGCGTCTGGCGGCCGACTTCCCGGGCCAGGCCTTCCTGCGCTGCGATTGCGGCATCCACCCTGGACCAGTCGATGTCGCGGCTCATGCCATGGGCTTCGGCGAGATCGCGAACGGCCTGCGCCGGGTCGCTGCCCTGATTGTAGATATCCCGATGGACTTCGAGCAGGATGCGGCCGTCCCCGGTTGCCGCCAGCAGGACTGGCTGATAGACGAGGCGGCCAGCAGTACCGACCTCCACCCGCTCGAATAGTTCGGCGATATCGTCGGGGTGCAGGCGGATGCAGCCATGGCTCTGGAAATGGAACACGCTCGCCGGTGCGATGGTGCCGTGTATGCCGTAGCCCCACATGCTGAGGCCGAGCCAGTGGGCGCCGAGGGGGTTGTCGGGGCCGGGAGGCACTTCCTCCAGCACGGCCTTGCCCTCGTTGCGCATTTCTTCCTGGATGGATGTAGGCACTTTCCAGGTCTTGTTCTTCACCCGCGCGACGATCTCGAACTCGCCTTGCGGCGTGGGCCAGGAGGGCTTGCCGAGGCCAACCGGGTAGGCCGCGACCAGTTTGCCTGCGTCGAATTCGAACAGCATGCGCTGCGGGATGTTGATGAGCAGGCCGTCGTCGAGCGCCGCCGGCACGATATGCGGATTGTCGATGCGCAGGCGCTGGCCGGGGCGGATGATGGCTGCGAAGGGAATGGCGTTCTGTCGCGCCAGGACCTTGGCTGCCACGCCGAAGCGGGCGCCGATGGCGATCAGGGAATCCCCGGGACGAACGGCATATTCGCTGTCGCCGCCCGTCACCGCGCGGGCAAGCGGCGGCAACTCCCCGGCCGGGGCCGCCAGGCTGAGGCCGGCAAGCAGGCAGGCGAAAACACGGCGTGCAAGCGCAGTCATCGGGCTCAGGGGCGGGCTGGCCGATCGCCCCGCCATGTCGGGCGCGCCACTACTGGACGGGCATCGGCTTGTTGTCGTTGAGGTTGAGCCAGCCCTTGGCGATGCGGTAGACGAACCAGACGCAAGCCACCCCCCATACCAGCCAGCCGAGGAGGATGATCCAAGTGGCGGCGCCGACGACGAGCCACAGCAGGCCCCACCAGAACGTCCTGATCTGCCAGCCGAAGTGGCTTTCCAGCCAGGTGCCGCGGGCGTCCTCGCGCTTGAGGTAGTTCAGCACGATGGCCACGACGGCGGTGATGCCGATGAACAGCGAAACGGCATACAGCGCATAGATGACCGTGGTCAGGGTTTTCAGGCTGGCGATTTTTTCGCCGGAGGCGGGTTCCATGTTCATCAACGTGCTTTCTCGTAGATGGGCATCATCTGTGGCACCAGCGCGTTCAGTGCCTGGATGCGGTTGTCGGGGGAGGGGTGGGTGCTGAGGAATTGCGGCGGGCCGCCGTTGCCGGCGCTGCTCATTTTTTCCCACAGGCGCACTGCGGCGCGCGGATCGAATCCGGCGCGGGCGGCGAGTTCGATGCCGTAGCGGTCGGCCTCGCTTTCGCCGGCGCGGCTGTTGGGCAGGGTCAGAGCAATGTCGGCCACCGGCGCCAGCACGCTGAGGTCGCGGCCGGCGACGATGGAACCGAGCGTCATACCGCCCTGCATGGCGATGGCGCGCGACATGCGCTCGCGGCCATGGCCCAGCATGGCGTGGGCGATCTCGTGGCCCATGATCTGGGCGATTTCGTCGTCGGAGAGTTTCAGCTTGTGAATGATGCCGGTGTAGATCGCCATCTTGCCGCCCGGCATGCACCAGGCGTTGAGCGTCGGCTCGTCGATCACCGCGACCGACCAGTTCCAGCTGCGGCTGGGCGCATACATGTTGCCCGCCTGCGCGATCAGGCGGTCGGTGATGCGTTTGACGCGGCTGTTCAGCGCCGCATCGGTGCTGAGTTTGCCCTTCTTCTGCGCCTCATTCAGCGTCTGCGCGTAGGCCTGCGCCGATGAAGACTGCGCCTGCTCCTCGGACACCAGTACCAGCTGCTTGCGGCCGGATACCGGGTTCTCCTGGCACGCCGTCAGGCCGACGGCGAGCAATGCGGTGACGACGAGGGTGCGTTTCATGGCGTCTCCTTTTTTCGGGTCAATGAGCCGGCAATGCCGGGGCCGGGGCTCAGATTCCGCGCAGCAGCTCGTTGATGCCGACCTTGGACAGGGTCTTGGCATCGACCTTCTTCACGATCACCGCGCAATACAGGCTGTAGCTGCCGTCCTTGGACGGCAGGTTGCCGGACACCACCACCGAACCGGCGGGCACGCGGCCGTAATGCACTTCGCCAGTTTCGCGATCGTAGATCTTGGTGCTCTGGCCGATGTACACGCCCATCGAGATCACGCAGTTGTCCTCGACGATCACCCCCTCGACCACCTCGGAACGGGCGCCGACGAAGCAGTTGTCGCCGATGATGGTGGGATTGGCCTGCACCGGTTCGAGCACGCCGCCGATGCCGACGCCGCCGGAGAGGTGCACGTTCTTGCCGATCTGCGCGCAGGAGCCGACCGTGGCCCAGGTGTCGACCATGGTGCCTTCGTCGACGTAGGCGCCGATGTTGACGTAGCTCGGCATCAGCACCACGTTCTTGCCGATGTAGGCGCCGCGCCGCGCCGCCGCCGGCGGCACCACGCGGAAGCCGCCGTCGCGGAAGTCGCGGCTGTTGTAATCGGCGAACTTCGACGGCACCTTGTCGAAATAGTTGGTGAAGCCGCCCTTGATGAAGGCGTTGTCTTCCAGGCGGAACGACAGCAGCACTGCCTTCTTGAGCCACTGGTGGGTGATCCAGTTCTGGCCTTCGGCACGCTCGGCGACGCGCAGCTGGCCGCGGTCGAGCATCTCGATCACCGACATGACGGCGTCCTTGACCTTGGCGTCGGCATTGCGCGGGGTGATGTCGGCGCGGCGTTCGAAAGCGTCTTCGATGATGTTCTGCAGGTCTTGCATGATGGATTCCTGTGATTGAAGGTTGAAATTAAAGCGATGGAAATGGAATCGGCGGCTTACGCCGCCTCGCCGGCGTGGCTGGCCACGCGTCGGGCGGCTTCGACGCAGGCCTGCAGGCTGTCGACCAGGGCGATGCGGACGAAACCCTTGCCCGGATTGACGTTGGCGGCGTCGCGCGCGAGGTAGCTGCCGGGCAGCACGGTGACATGCTGTTTTTCATACAGGCCGCGCGCGAACGCGGCATCGTCGCCGCCCGGCACCCGCGCCCACAGATAGAAGGCGGCGTCGGGGGCATCGAATTGCAGCACGCCTTTCAGCATAGGCATCACGGCGGCGAATTTCTCGGCGTACTGGCGGCGGTTCTCGACCACGTGCGCCTCGTCGTTCCAGGCCGCGACGCTGGCGGCCTGCACCACCGGGCTCATCGCGCTGCCGTGATAGGTGCGGTAGAGCAGGAATGACTTCATCAGCGCGGCGTCGCCCGCCACCATGCCGGAGCGCAGGCCGGGCACGTTGGAGCGCTTGGACAGCGAGTTGAACACGATCAGGTTCTTGAAGCCGCGGCCGAGCTGCTGCGCGGCGGTGAGCGCACCGAGCGGCGGAGCGCCTTCGGCGAAGTAGATCTCCGAATAGCATTCGTCGGCCGCGACGACGAAGCCATGCCGATCCGACAGCTCGAACAGTTCTTTCCAGTCGTCCAGCGACATCACCTTGCCGGTGGGGTTGCCGGGCGAACAGACGTTGACCAGGTTGACCTGCTCCCACAGGTCTTCCGGCACCCGCGACCAGTCCATGGCGAAGTCGTTTTCCGGCAGGGTGTTGAGGAAGAAGGGGCGGGCGCCGGCCAGCAGCGCCGCGCCTTCGTAGATCTGGTAGAACGGGTTGGGCGACAGCACCACGCGGCGGCCGTGGCGGCTGGAATCGACGCTGGCCTGGGCAAACGCGAACAGCGCCTCGCGCGAACCGTTGACCGGCAGCACTTCGCTCGCCGGATCGAGCTTGACGCCGTAGCGCCGCTGCGCCCATGCCGCAATGGCGCCGCGCAGCGCATCCGAGCCCTGAGTGATGGGATAATTCGCCAGCCCGTCCAGTCCGGCGACCAGCGCGTCCTTGATGAATTGCGGCGTCGGGTGCTTGGGTTCGCCGATCGACAGGTTGATCGGTGCGAGGTCGGGATTCGGCGTCACGCCGGCGAACAGTTCGCGCAGCTTTTGAAACGGATAGGGGTGGAGTAGTTCGAGGCGCGGATTCATTGCAGTACAGGTTTCATTTACGTCTTCCATTATAAAGCCCTATGTCGTCGATTCCCTTGCAGCGCACCCTTGCCATCGCCAGTCTGGTCTACGCCGCCACGCTGTGGGGGCTGGTGTGGTACCCCTATCGCCTGCTGGATCAGGCCGGCGTGGGCGGCATCGCGTCGGGGTTCTTCACCTATGCGACGCCGCTGCTGCTGCTGGGCTGGCTGCATGTTCGCGCGCTGCGCGCTGCGCGCGGGCACTGGCTGTGGCTGTCGGCACTGGGGCTGGCGGCGGGCTGGACCAATCTGGCTTACGTGCTGGCGGTGCTCGAAGGCGAGGTGGTGCGCGTGCTGCTGCTGTTCTACCTGTCGCCCCTGTGGACGGTGCTGTTCGCACGATTTTTATTGCATGAAAAGCTCAACCGCGCCGGCTGGGCGGTGATGGCGCTGGCGGCGGGCGGTGCGCTGGTGATGCTGTGGCAGCCCGGCGAATGGCCGCTGCCGAGCCACCGTGCCGAGTGGCTGGGCCTGTCGGCCGGGGTGATGTTCGCGGCGAGCAACGTCATCAGCCGGCACCTGGATGGAGTGGCCGAAGGCGCCAAGTCGGTGTCGGTGTGGGCGGGCGTGGCCGTGCTGGCGTTGATCGGCCTGGCGCTCAGACCGGCCGAGCTCGATTTCATGGCGGCTGCCGCAAGCGGCACCTGGCTGCTGCTGATCGGCCTCGGCTTAGCCATCGGCAGCATGACCTACGCCGTGCAGTACGGCCTTGCGCGGGTGCCGGCCAACCAGGCCATCGTCATCTTCCTGTTCGAACTGGTGGTGGCCGCGATCGCGGCCTACTTCCTGTCCGACGAGCGCATGGGCGTGCAGGAATGGGTCGGCGCCGCCATGATCGTCACCGCCAGCCTGTTTTCCGGCCGCATGGAAGACGACCAACTGAAAGAGGCACGCCATGTCTGAGATCAATTCCCTGCTGCACGCCGGCCTGCTGGTTTCCGACCTGGCGCGCGCGAAGGCCTTCTACGAAGCGGTGCTGGGCTTGAAGCTTTACCCGAACCGCCCCGGCCTGCCTTACCCCGGCGAGTGGTACGAACTCGGCAACGGGCAGCAGCTGCACCTGATGCAGTTGCCCAACCCGGATGCGGGTTCGCCACGTCCCGAGCATGGCGGCCGCGACCGCCACATCGCGCTGGGCGTCAAGGACATGGCAGCGCTGGCAAGCCGGCTCGATGCGGCCGGGGTGACATACACCGCGAGCAGGTCGGGCCGCGCGGCCTTGTTCTGCCGTGACCCGGACGCCAACACCCTGGAATTCGTCGAAGTCGGCTGAACGCGGTTGTTGAGGCATACGGCCCACTACATGCTTCAGTCCGCAGTGGATCGGCGGCCTGCGCGGCTTTGGCGGCTTTGCAAGCCCGGTCAGCTTTCACGGGCGCGTCGTGGCGATGGATCGCGGCGGGTACCCGGTGGGCATAAAGGCGCCGTTCCTACCGCGATCCCGTGGTAAGACGGCCAGTCCTCGATCCGGAGGCTTCAGGGCCGGTCTGCGCCGGGCAACCCCAAAGCATGAAAATCACCGGCAGCAGGAGCAGCACGACGGCGATCAGGCGCAGCACATCGTTGCCGCTTGTGCGGCGCGGCCTGAGTCCGCAGCAGCAGCATTTCGGATCGGGGGTGTGGGCTTCTCGGGTAGGAGTGTGCATGGCGGCCTCTCTTGCAGAGCGGACAGCAGGGCGACCAGCGCGCCGCTGTCATCATTTGCCGGGAGGCGGTCGAAACCCGCCCGCCCGCCTTCGCTGTTGAAGGACTTGGCCGCGGGCGAAACGGAGTCAAGCGCGATTCACGGGTTCCGGCTGCAGCACGACATCATTATCAACATAGAACAAACCCTTGTCTTGCAGGCGGAGGAATGGGCTTTATTGAGGGGGCGAAGCGAAGCGCTGCAGGCCATCGCGCGCCAGCAGCGCCGCGCCGTAGGCGGCTTCGGTGTGGGCGGCGCAAGCCACCGGCACGCCGAGCAGACGCTGACGAACATGCGTCCACACGGCGTTCCGCGCGCCGCCGCCGGCGGTCTCGACCCGGCCCGCCGGGGTGGCGCCCAACTCGGCCAGCAGGGCATAACCCCGCGCCTCGATGCGCGCCAGGCTTTCCAGCAGGCCATGCAGGAATTCGGCGTCGTCCGCCGGGCGCGGGGACAGGCGCGGTTCCAGTGCGGGGTCGCTGGTCGGGAAGCGCTCGCCGGTGCGCGGCAAGGGAACGTAATCGAGCGGGCTGGCGACGGCGGGATCGATTCGTTCGGAGAGCGCGGCAAGCTGGCGGTCGTCGAAGAACTGCCGCAGCACCGCGCCGCCGGCGTTGGAGGCGCCGCCCGCCAGCCAGCGGCTGCCGAACCAGTGCGAGTAGACGCCGTGTGCGGTCGATTCCACCCGGCTGTCGGACAGCAGCTTCAGTACCAGGGTGCTGCCGAGCGAGGTGACGGCGTCGCCGCTCTGGCTGACGCCGGCGGCGAGGAAGGCGGCGATCGAATCGGTGGTGCCGGCGTGCACCATGCAGCCGGGGTTCACGCCGAGGTAGCGCGCACGCGGGCGCGACACGGTGGCGAGCCGGGCGCCCGGCGCGATCGGCACCGGCAGGTAGTCGACGTCGGCGAGGTATTCCACCCAGGCCGGCCATTTCAGCTCGTCGAGATCGAGGCCCATTTTCAGGGCGTTGTGGTAGTCGGTCATGCCGACCCGGCCGGTCAAGAGGCCCGCCAGCCAGTCGGCCTGATTGAGGTAGAGCCGCGCGTCGGTGAGGCCGAGACGCTTTTTCAGCCACAGCACCTTGGCCAGCCCCGAGGTGACGGCAGC
>NZ_MKUG01000068.1 GCF_001897685.1 Thiobacillus sp. 65-1402 | reverse complement strand
GCTCGGCGACGTCCTGATCCGACGGCGCGCAGCAGCCCGCGCTCGGCGCGCAGCAGCCGCTGGATTCGGTCCGCGCCACGGCGCCGTAGGCGGCGCGCACCTGCTGGCGGATCTGGTCGTGTTCGTTGATAGTCATGAGGACTCCTTGTTCGCGTCCGCGCCTCAGCAGCACGGTTTGCCGGAAGGCGTGGGGGTGCAGCAGGCACCGCTTTCCGCCGCCGCAATGGCGGCGAGCCGGTCGGCCGCCTGCGGAAAATGGCCAGCGTAGGCCGCATCGAACTTGGCGTCGAGCTTTTGCGCGGTTTCGTCGCGGATGTGGCGCGCGATCTCGATCACCGTGTCGATCTGCTCGCGCGACACGCCGTAGTCCTTCAGGCGCTCGATCTGGCACAGGCCCTGGCCGGGATGGTTGGCCGCGACATTGGCCGCCAGCGAAACCAGGGCGACGATGGAGGGATGCAGGTCGGTACTCATAAAACCCCTTTCAAGGCATTGAACAGCAAGCCCACGATGATGAACGCGATGCTGAGGTAGGCCGTGAACAGCGCCAGCAACGGCACCTTCGCGACTTTCTTCAGGATGATCAATTCCGGCAGCGACAACGCGGTCACCGCCATCATGAACGCCAGCACGGTGCCGATGGGCACCCCTTTTTGCAGCAGAACCTCGGCGATGGGGATGATGCCCACCGCGTCGGAATACAGAGGCACGCCGACCAGCACCGCGCCGACGACCGACAGCACGCCGCCGTCGCCGGCGATCTTCGCGACGAAATCCGCCGGCACGTAGCCATGGATGAAAGCGCCGACCCCCACCCCGATGAGGATGAATTTCCAGATACGGCCGACGATTTCCTTCACCTGGGCGACCGCATAGCCGTGCCGGGCGCGCAGCGAGGTGTCCTCTTCGATCGCGGCGGTTTCGCCCACGCGGATTTTCCACACGTAGTCCTCGATCCAGCGCTCCGGCTTGAAACGCTCCAGCACGAAGCCGCCGATCAAGGCGACGCTGAGCCCGGCGGCGACATACAGCACGGTGAATTTCCAGCCGATGACCGACGCCAGCACCACGATAGCGACTTCGTTGATCATCGGGCTGGCGATCAGAAATGACAACGTCACCCCGAGCGGGATGCCGGCCTCGACGAAGCCGATGAACAGCGGGATCGACGAGCACGAGCAGAACGGCGTCACCGCGCCCAGTCCCACCGCCATGAAGCGGCTTTGCAGGTTGCCGCGGTTGCGCATGAATTCGCGCACCCTTTCGGGCTTGAGCAGCGCGCGCAAGAAACCCATGGCGTAGATCACCAGGGTGAGCAGCACCAGGATCTTCGCCACGTCCATGACGAAGAAATGCAGCGCCGCGCCCAGCGGGGTAGCCGGCGTGAAACCGGCGAGATCGAAAACCAGCAGGGTGGCGAGGGCGTCAAACATGCCGTTTTCCTTTACCGGCAACCAGACCGGCCTCGTACCAGCCCTTGCTGCGGTTGACGATCTTCACCACCAGCAGCATCACCGGCACCTCGATCAGCACGCCGACCACGGTGGCAAGCGCCGCGCCCGACTGGAAGCCGAACAGCGCGATCGCCGCCGCTACCGCCAGCTCGAAGAAGTTCGAGGCCCCGATCAGCGCCGACGGGCAGGCCACGCTGTGCTTCTCGCCGACTTTGCGATTGAGCCAGTAGGCCAGGCCGGAATTGAAGAACACCTGGATCAGGATCGGCACCGCCAACAGCGCGATGATCAGCGGCTGCGCGATGATCTGCTCGCCCTGGAAGGCGAACAGCAGCACCAGCGTCGCCAGCAGCGCCAGAATAGAGGCGTGGCCGAGCTGGGCCATCGCCGCATCGAACGCCGCCTGGCCGCGTTTCAGCAGCAGCGTACGCCACGCCTGCGCCAGGATCACCGGGATGACGATGTACAGCACCACCGAGGCGAGCAGCGTGTCCCACGGCACCACGATCGCCGACAGGCCGAGCAGCAGGCCGACGACGGGCGCGAAAGCGACGATCATGATGGCGTCGTTCAACGCCACCTGCGACAGGGTGAAATACGGGTCGCCGCCGGTCAGCCGGCTCCATACGAACACCATCGCGGTGCACGGCGCGGCGGCCAGCAGGATGAGGCCGGCGACGTAGCTGTCGAGCTGTTCCGCCGGCAGATATGGTGCGAACAGGTGGCGGATGAACAGCCACGCCAATAGCGCCATCGAAAACGGCTTCACCGCCCAGTTGACGAACAGCGTCACGCCGATGCCTTTCCAGTGCGACTTCACCTGATGCAGGGCGGCAAAGTCGATCTTCATCAGCATCGGGATGATCATCACCCAGATCAGCAGGCCGACCGGGAGGTTGACCTGCGCCACCTCCATCCGCCCCAGCGCCTGGAACGGCGCGGGAAAGATCTGGCCCAGCAGCACCCCGGCGACGATGCACAGCGCCACCCACAACGTGAGCCAGCGCTCGAACACGCTCATCGGCGCGGCTGCCCCGGCCATGTTGGCGGCGCGCGTTCCGGTCGCTTCGCACTGTGCGCTCATCGGGCGGACTCCATCAAGGTTGGCGCGCTCATGTCGCCTTCCCGATCTCGCGCACGGCCTGTTGCAACCGCATGCTGTCGAGCGTGCGGAACGGCAGGCTGACGAACATGGATATGCGGCGCTGCAACCGGTTCATGGCATCGACGAAGGCGTGGCGCCTGGCCTCGTCGCCATCCCCGGCGGCAGCCGGGTCGGGAATGCCCCAGTGCGCGGTGATCGGCTGGCCCGGCCACACCGGGCAAACCTCGCCTGCTGCGTTGTCGCAAACGGTGATGACGAAATCGAGCTGCGGCGCAGCGGGCTGCGCGAACTCGTCCCACGACTTGCTGCGCAGTTCGCCGGTGGGGAAATGGTTCTTTTCCAGCAATTCCAGCGCAAACGGGTTGACCCGCCCGCCGGGATGGCTGCCCGCACTGAACGCCCGGAAGCGCCCCTTGCCCAGAGCGTTCAGCAGCGACTCGGCCAGAATCGAGCGCGCCGAATTGCCGGTGCACAAGAACAGCACATTGAAAGCGGGGTCGGACATGGCAGCGTCTCCGTCGATTCAGGCGGCAGCCACTTGCAGGCCGAACTTCTCGCGCACCGCGGCAACCAAGCGGGCGCGGATGTCGTCGCGCACCGCGAGGAAGCTCTCCAGCGGTTCGCCGTGCGGGTCGTGGAACGGCAGGTGGATGGCCGGGATCGGCTTCGGGAAGATCGGGCAGGCCTCCTTCGCGTTGTCGCACACCGTCACCACCAGGTCGATGTCCTCGGTCATCACCGCGTCGATGTCCTTCGGGTGCAGGCCGTCGGTATTCAGGCCCGCATCCTTCAGCGCCGCGATCGCGCCGTCGGCCACTTTCGGCTGCGGCCGAGTGCCGGCGGACAGCGCGCGCACCTGGCCGGCGAGGTCATGGTTCAGCAGCACTTCGGCCATCTGCGAGCGGCAGGAATTGCCGGTGCACAGCACCAGCACGGTATAGGGCTTTTCAGTCACGGGTGATCCTTGATGAAATGAAGATGAATAAAGGGAAGTTCAGCGGCAGAAACCAGCGATCACGCGACTGCGATATGCCGTAAAGGCGGTTCACGTCGACGCCTTGTCGGCGGCGCAGGCCGGCGAACAGACCGGCGAACAGGGATTGCCGCCGCAGCAGTTTTCGGTGAGGAAACCGAGCAGCGCGTTCATGGTGGCGAAATTCGCGGTGTAGATGACGAAGCGCCCCGCCTGCTGCGAGCTCACCATGTCGGCGTGCGACAGTTCCTTCAGATGGAACGACAGCGAGGATGGCGGAATGCCGGTGAGTTCGCCGATCCTGCCGGCGGCGAGGCCGGCCGGACCGGCCTGGACCAGCGCACGGAAGACGGCCAGACGGGAATCCTGAGCCAGAGCAGCAAGGGCGGTGACGACGGTTTTCGTTTCCATGTTTCAATGATATTTGAAATATGGAATTCAAGGCAAATGAAATTTCGATGAATTCGGAAAATAGGTCTGCGGGAGCCCATCGGCCCGGGGCGGGCCGCCTACGTAACCCCCGCCCTTGTAGGAGCGGCGCCCTCGCCGCGATTTTCGGACCGGCGCGAACAACCACCCCATCGGCCCGAGGGCGGGCCTCCTACATAACCCGCCCCCGCCGCGATTTTCGTACGGCGTCCTTACAGCCACACAGCATCCCAATGCGGGTCATCCCCGATCCGCTGGACCAGGCCTGCACGCAGGGGATTGGCAACGATGTACCGGGCCAGCTTCGCCAAGTCTTCCTCCTGGCGCAGGGCATGGTCATGAAATCCGCTCTGCCAGATTCGTCCTCCCAAACCGTGCGCCGTCACGGCTTTGACCGCACCGACCACGTTCGACAATGCTGTCGCACCTTCCAACTGCAGCAGCCAGTGCATGTGATCGGGCATGATCACAAAAGCCAGTGTCGTCGCATCGCCGCGCGCCTGGGCTTCCCGCAGCGCATTGATCAGCACGCGCGCCGGGCGCAAATCGGAAAAAACCGGCTGCCGGTCGAAGGTGACAGTGGTGATGTGGTACACCTGCCTGGGCAGGGATACCCGTCCTTTGCGCAAATCCTTTCCGTGCGGCATGGCGTTTTGTGGCGGCATGGCTGGCTCAAGATAAGGGATGGAATATTTCGACTTGTGCAGCTCACCCACAACACCAACACGTAGGAGCGGCGCCCCCGCCATAATTTTCGGCCGACGCGAACATCCCCTATCGGCCCGGAGGCGGGCCTCCTACCTAACCCGCGCCCCATTGCAGGAGCGGCGCCTTTATGCCTTCTGGGTGCCCGCCGCGATTTTCGGGCCGGCGCGACCATCACGGCATCGGCCCGAGGGCGGGCCTCCTACAGCGGCTTGGCGCCCGCCGTTTCTGCCAGCATCTGCCGCGCCACCGCCTCGGCCACCCTGATGCCATCCACCCCGGCCGACAGAATCCCGCCGGCGTAGCCCGCGCCCTCGCCCGCCGGGTACAGGCCCTTGACGTTGACGCTCTGGAAATCGTCGCCGCGGGTGATGCGCAGCGGCGACGAGGTGCGCGTCTCGACGCCGGTGAGCACCGCGTCCTTCATCGCGAAGCCCTTGATCTGCCGGTCGAACGCCGGCAGCGCCTCGCGGATCGCCTCGATGGCGTAGTCCGGCAGGGTGGAGGCCAGATCGGTGAGATGCACGCCGGGCTTGTACGAGGGCTCGACGCTGCCGAGCCGGGTGGACGGCTTGCCATCGAGGAAATCGCCGACCAGCTGGCCCGGCGCGTCGTAATTGCCGCCGCCCAGTTCGAACGCGCGCGCTTCCAGGCGGCGCTGCAGTTCGATGCCGGCCAGCGGATCGTCGCCGGGGAAATCCGCGGGCGCGATGCCGACGACGATGCCGGCATTGGCGTTGCGCTCGTTGCGCGAATACTGGCTCATGCCGTTGGTCACCACGCAGTTCGGCTCGGAGGCGGCCGCCACCACCGTGCCGCCGGGGCACATGCAGAAGCTGTACACCGTGCGGCCGTTTTTTGCATGGTGCACCAGCTTGTAGTCGGCTGCGCCGAGCAGCGGATTGCCGGCGTTCGCCCCCAGCCGGGCACGGTCGATCAGCGACTGCGGATGCTCGATGCGAAAGCCTACGGAAAACGGCTTGGCCTCCATATGGACACCGCGCGCGTGCAGCATCTCGAAAGTGTCGCGCGCGCTGTGGCCGAGCGCGAGGACGACGTGGCTGCTGGCGAGCGTTTCGCCGCTGGCCAGCGTCACCCCGCGGATACTTTTACCATCGGGGCCGTCCTCGATCAGCACATCGGTGACGCGCTGCTGGAAGCGGATCTCGCCGCCCAGCGCCTCGATCTGGTGGCGCATCGCCTCGACCATGCCGACCAGGCGGAAGGTGCCGATGTGCGGCTTGGCGACGTAGAGGATCTCTTCCGGCGCGCCCGCCTTGACGAATTCGGTCAGCACCTTGCGGCCCAGGTGCTGGGGATCCTTGATCTGGCTGTAGAGCTTGCCGTCGGAAAACGTCCCCGCCCCGCCCTCGCCGAACTGCACGTTGGATTCGGGATTGAGCACGTGCTTGCGCCACAGCCCCCAGGTGTCCTGGGTGCGCTCGCGCACCGCCTTGCCGCGCTCCAGCACGATGGGCTTGAAGCCCATCTGCGCCAGCACCAGCGCGGCGAAGATGCCGCAGGGGCCGAAGCCGACGACGAGCGGGCGCTCGCGCAGATTCTCGGGCGCATGGCCGACGAACTGATAGGCCATGTCCGGCGTCGGCGCGAGATGACGGTCGTTGCGGAATTTCTTCAGCAGCGCCGCCTCGTTTTTGACCTCGACATCGACCGCGTAGATCAGCAGCAGCGCGTGCTTTTTGCGCGCGTCGTAGCTGCGCTTGAAGATGCTGAAGCCGACGAGCGCATCATCCGCCAGTTCCAGTCGCTGCAGGATCGCCGCGCGCAGGGCCTCGGGCGGATGGTCGAGCGGGAGTTTGAGTTCAGTCAGTCGCAGCATGTGTTTTAAACGTATCGGTTGAAACAGTCATCGCAAAGCCCGCAAGCGCCGCGGCGATCCATCGCCCCGGGGCGGGGCTCCTACCTAACCCACGCGCCCACGGTAGGAGCGGCGCCCTCGCCGCGATTTGCGGGCCGACGCGAACACCACCCCATCGGCCCGGGGGCGGGCCTCCTACAAAAAACCACTGCCGCAATCGTTACGCCGGTGGCTCCCGGTCCTCAACTCGCGGCTCTCGCAAACTCCAGCGCCCCCATCCCGGCGGCGCGCCCGCTGGCGAAGCAGGCCGTCAGCAGATAGCCGCCGGTGGGCGCCTCCCAGTCGAGCATCTCGCCCGCGCAGAACACACCCGGCAGAGCGCGCAGCATCAGGCGGTTGTCGAGCGCCTCGAAACGCACGCCGCCGGCGCTGCTGATCGCCTCGTCGAGCGGGCGTGGGGCAACGAGGGTGAGCGGCAGCGATTTTATCGCGCGGGCGAGTGCGGCCGGGTCGTTCAATTGCGCCTCCGCCAGGATTTCGCGCAGCAGCGCCATTTTCACGCCCCGGATCCCGGCGCGGCTTTGCAGGTGGCTGGACAGCGAACGCGCGCCGCGCGGATGGGCGACCTCGGCGACGACCTGCGCCAGCGTCTTGTCGGGAGCCAGATCGAGTTGCACCGTCAGCGCCCCCTGCACGGCAATCGCATCGCGCAGCGGCGCCGACAGCGCATACACCAGGCTGCCCTCGATGCCGCCATCGGACAGCATCAGCTCGCCACGGCGCTCATGCGGCTGCCCGGCGGCGGCGGTGAAACGCAGCGCCACGGTTTTCAGCGGCTGCCCGGCGAAACGGCTGCGCAGGTGTTCGCTCCAGCCGCCCGCCACATCGAAGCCGCAGTTCGACGGCAGCAAGGGCGCAACCCCAACCCCGCGCTGCGCCAGCAGCGGCATCCATGCGCCGTCCGATCCCAGCTTCGCCCAACTGCCGCCGCCGAGCGCCAGCACCACCGCATCGGCCTGAACGAGGCGCTCCCCTTCAAGGGTCGAAAAGCGCAGCGCGCCAGGCTTGTCCCACCCCTGCCAGCGATGCCGCACATGAAACCGCACCCCGGATTCGCGCAGCCGGTGCAGCCACGCGCGCAGCAGCGGCGCGGCCTTCATGTCCCGGGGAAACACGCGCCCCGACGAACCGACGAACGTCTCGACCCCCAATCCGTGTATCCACTCGCGCAGCGAGTCAGGGGGAAAGCCTTGCAGCAGCGGCTTGATCGCAGCAGCACGCGCGCCGTAACGCGACAGAAAAACGTCGAACGGCTCGGAATGGGTGATGTTCATCCCGCCCACCCCGGCCAGCAGGAACTTGCGCCCCAGCGAAGGCATGGCGTCGTACAGATCGACCTGAACGCCGCCTTGCGCGAGCATCTCGGCCGCCATCAAACCGGCCGGGCCGCCGCCGATGACGGCGACAGTCGGCATTATCGGCCCGCTCCGATAGGGCGGTAATGGATTGGGGTCAGCACGTCGCGGGCGACCCTTTTCGGCGGATCGATGTCCCCTACGTGGGCTCCTCCGCCCACTGCCTCAAAGGAGTCTTCCGTTGGCATCGATATGGGTTGGTCGATGTGCGACAAGTCATTCACAGTTGGGATCCGTTTCTGCAAATATTCTGATGATCGGGCCGCGTCTCAAAGAAGAAACAATCAGGCAGCATTGCGGGCGCGATGTAGTCAATGTCTTTGGCCGATACCCCACAGGCAAAGAAGCTGTCGCGCCAGTTTCGGACAACATCGATAATTCGATCGATTTCCGCGCGAGCCTCTTCCACTGACAAGCCGAAGCGGCCCGCCTGCGACAGCAGGTTGTAGATGCTGGCGGTGCGACCATAGTTGCCGACGGTCAATGCCAGGTCGCGCCGCTCCAGGCTGACGACGGGCGCGGGTACCAGGTCATAGGCTGGCGACAGCCGCCACCCCTTCTGTCTGCGCAACATCGCATGATTCCGCGGGTGATCGTCGTTGTTGGTCACGGCAGCGTTGAAGACCATCCGCCTGAACAGTTCGGCACAGTCGGCTTCGGGCTTGTCGGACCAGCGGCGCAGGTTGTCCGCCAATAGCGGGTATGACCAGCGTTCCCGGTCCAGATAGCTGTCGCCGCAATCAAGCACGGTCAGCCCACTGACAAGGCCGAAGCGCAAGTAGCCTTTGTCGTTGTATTCGCGGTCAAAGCGCTGCAGCATCAGCACGTCGCAGTCGCCAACCGTTTGCAGCCGCGCCTGTGTGACGTTCAGGCCGCAGCGGCGTGCAAGATCAAGCGTCGCGAATTCGATACGCTGCAGATTGCAGCGGTCATCTTTGGCGGGAAACTTGCCGAGCCAGAGACATTGCGCATCCTCGATCGTGGCCTTCGGCCGCGCACCGCCCATGCTGGTACCGGGATCGAGATGTTCGAGCAGGTGCGCAGCTATTTGTTTCCCGTCTTCGATCGCTTGCGTGGCTGCGATCAATTCGGCCAACTGGTGTGTGCGGTTGTATTGGCGCTTGGGCGCGGGCGGTTCGGCCTTCAGCCCGAAGCTCAAATAGCCCGCTCCGTCTTGCGGACCGTGCAGCAGATAGTCGATCTCCTGAAGGTCAGCGGCGCTGCGTTCGAGCTTGTGCTCGATCACGCGCCGCCCCCAGGCATCGGGGCCGGCATCCCGCACCGCCCCGGGGATGCCTTTGAGCTGGGTAAACTCAAAGACCTTCTTAGCCAGAGGCAACTGGAACGGATCGAGCGCAACCGCCTCTTGCCGCTGAAGATAGCGGTCGCCATAGCGAAAGCGCCCGATCTGCGTGCCGTCGGGCATCGCCTGCACTCTGAGCAACGCCGCCGTCACCGTCTCCAGAGTATCTGGGAGCTGAATGTAGATATAGGCTTCGCGCTCAGAAGTCATAGTCGTCGCTCGTCATCCTGGACTTGCCGGCGCGTGTGGGGCGGCGAGATGCTTCAAGCGCCTTGCCGTGCAGGTCAGTATCGGGATCGGCGACGGCGTCCAGGGTTTTATCGAGGCCGAGCGCCCACAGAACCGCGATGCAGACGCCGATCGCAGTGCCTGGCCGGCCCTGCTCCAACGCAGTGAGGGTATTGCGGTTGATGCCGGCCTTGGCGGCGAGATCGGCCACCGACCAGCCGCGCCGTATCCGCGCAACCCGGATACGCTGGCCCAGCTGAGTAATTCGCTGAGTCACCCCCGCCGGCATCTCGAACTTGCTCATAATATTAGGCATTATCTTATATCAACGCCCACTATAGTGGGCGTTGATATAAGATAATGCAAGTCCATGGTTACCGCAGATGCTTAATTTAATAGGCAGAAATATCAGTAATGCCTACCATTATGGCAATCATGGCGAGCGCGCCACGCCTGCATTGCAGGAGCACCCGCAAGGAGTAGGCCGTGGTTTGTAGGCCGCTTAAGCGGCAACAACCACGCACCGGCGCCGCGATTTTCGCGCCGCTGCAATTTCGCGGGATCACCCGTGCGTCTGGTCCTGCCGGCGCAAAGGCACAATCAGACGCATCAACTTCCAGGCATGCTGCACGCCATAGAAATAGAGGCCGAATATCGCGAGAAAGCTGTAGAACATCACCGCATCGGGTACCCCCCAGCGCCAGCCGAGAAAGCCGATCAACCCGCACGCCACCGCAACCAGATGGATAAAGTGCACCACCTGGCTGTCGCTATACCCAGCGCGCAGCAGAATGTGGTGGAGATGGTCACGGCCGGGGTGAAAGGGGCTTTTGCCCTTGAGCATGCGCCGCAGCATCAGGCTCACCGTGTCCCAAAGCGGAATGGCGAAGAACCACAGCGCCGCTGCAGGCGATAGCGCATCTTCCCTGCCCTGAGTGACCCGGATGACCGCCCAGGCCAACAGGAACCCCAGCATCAGACTGCCGGAATCGCCCATAAACACCCTGGCACGACGCTGCCAGGGGAAGCGCATGTTGAAGCACAAAAAGCCGATCAGCGCCCCGCCCAGTATCAGCAGGACAAGCAATGTGTCCGCTCTGCCCGAAAAAAAGGCTACGGCGGCAGTGAATACGGTGGTGATGAGGGCCAGCCCTCCCGCCAAACCATCCATGCCATCGGAAAGATTGAGCGCGTTGGCCATGCCCACCATCGCAAAGATCGTAAAAGGCACCGCCAACGCGCCCAGAGCGACGGGGCCAAAACCGAACAGGTCGCCAAGACTCGTTAGCTGCGCCCCTGCGAACAAGGTCATGATCAGGCCCGCAATGCCTTGCGCTAGAAAACGCCTTCTTACCGACAGCCCGGTCCGGTCATCCATAAAACCGACGACAACAATGATCGATACCGAGACAAGCAGCCCCCAAAAGATGTCGGCACCCGCGAGGTACCACGCAGCCGAGACCGCAATCGCAAACGACATGGCCAAGCCGCCCACCACAGGAATTGCGCCCTGGTGGTGCTTGCGTTCATCGGGGTGGTCGAGCAAACCGTAATTGTGTGCCGCCCAGATCAGGACAGGCGTGGCCAGCAAGGTGAGAACCAATCCAAAAATCAACTGCATCGCCCCTTACCCAAAAGTGTTTTATCTACTTCAACAATGTATTTATTACGAAGTGGTCCGTATCGAACTTATCGATCAAGACGCCGACCAGACCAGGCACTCGCCGTCAAACCAGAAATCCCTGGCTCGGCCAGCACGAATTATACAGTGGGGAAATACCATTGATCCGGCCCACGAATCTCGAAACATGCCACGGAAATGACGCGCCTGCCCCGAATTTCGCATCAACTCAACCTTTACGGTTTCGGGCCGCATGACATTCACCGTGTGTTTCATTTTTTGCTTCGTTCGTAGCAAATAATGCTACGCATTCCGCAGGAATCAAATTGATCTACGCCCCATGCACCGCATCCCTCGCCCCGATTTTTGCGCCCAGCCAAGCCGCGAGTTCAGCAGCCGACAGCTTGCAGGGTTACGCAGCCATCTCGTAAAGATCGAGATAGCCCACAAATTTAAATACCTTGTTACGCTTCTGTCCGGTTATCTCGGCAACGCAACCCTCCTTGACCCATCCCATTACACACAACTTCAATGCCTCACCGTAACATGCTGACTTCTCTGGTAATACGAGGTTTGCGTGATGAGCTGGGCGGCGGAGGAGTTCAAGGATATCGATCTCGGCGACAGGCGTCTGGACAAGCGCACGGTGCTGCTGGCCGAGCGCATGGCCGCCAATCCGATGGCCAGCATTCCGCAAGCGTGCGGAGGCTGGGCGGAAACCCAGGCGGCGTATCGCTTTCTGTCCCAGGACGACGTTGAATGGGAAGCCATCCTTGCGCCGCACTGGCGCAGTTCCGAGGCGCGCATGCGCGCCCATCCCGTCGTCCTGTGCCTGCAGGACACCACGGAACTGGACTTCAACGGGCAAGGCATTGCCGGTCTGGGACCGCTGTCCTATGAAGCGCAGCGTGGCATGTACGTCCATCCCACCTACGCGGTTAGCCCGGAACGGGAACCCCTGGGGGTGCTGGATGCCTGGATGTGGGCGCGCGAGCCCAAGGACGCGGACGGACAACGGGGCGGCCTGCTGGAAAGCACCCGCTGGACGGAAGGCTACATGCGCATCGCCGAACTGGCGGCCAGCCTGCCGGACACCCGTCTGGTGTACGTGGCGGATCGGGAGGCCGACATCGTGGCCCTGATGGCGCAAGCCCGCGATCTGGAGCATCCCGCCGACTGGCTGGTCCGCTCCCAGCACAACCGGGCGCTGCCCGAAGGGGGCAAACTGTGGG
>NZ_MKUG01000067.1 GCF_001897685.1 Thiobacillus sp. 65-1402 | reverse complement strand
GCCTTACCCGGGTGGTCGACCGCATTGCTGCCGGCGACTTGTCGCAACGGGCGCCGCAGGAAAAGATCGATGAACTGAACCGGCTGGCCCGCGCCTTCAATCACATGACCGACGCCCTGGCGGACGCCCGTTACAACCTGGAAGCCCAGGTGGAAGCGCGCTCGCAGGAGTTGCGCGAAATATCCTCGCTGCAGAGCGCGATTCTCGATCAGGCCGGAGCCCTGGTGCTGGTGCTCGATCGCGAAGGGCGCATCCGCCGCTTCAATCGCGCCTGCGAGGAGCTGACGCACTATTCCTTTGCTGAGGCCGAGGGGCGTTTTGTCTGGGATTTCCTGCTGACGCCGGAAGAGCGGGACAGCGTGCATGAGGAGGCCTTCGACGCCCTTGTCAGCAATCCGCATGTCTTGCGCGCATCGCATACCAATTATTGGGTTGCCCGGGACGGCACCAGACGGCTGATCGAATGGTCGAACACCCTGTTGCTCGACGAGCGCGGCGAGACGGCCTTCATGGTCGGCATCGGCATCGACGTGACGGAAAAAAGAATGGCCGAGGCAGCGCTCCAGGAAAGCGAGCAACGCCTCAGCGCAGCGCAGCGCATCGCCCAGGTCGGCAGTTGGGAACTCGACCTGGCCAGCGGCAAGCTGACCTGGTCGGACGAGATATTCCGTCTCTTCGAGGTCGACAAGGCGGCGTTCGACGTCTCCTACGAGGCATTCCTGGGCGCGATCCATCCGGAAGACCGCGACCGGGTCAACCGGGCCTACACCGACTCGCTGACGACCCGCACCCCCTACGAAATCGTCCACCGGCTGAGGATGCCGGATGGCCGAGTCAAATGGGTGAACGAACGGTGCGAGACCTTCTTCGACGCGCAAGGCACAGCGCTCCGCTCCCGCGGCACCGTGCAGGACATCACCGAGCGCAAACAGGTGGAAGAGGCGCTGCGGCTCTATGCCAACGTGTTCGAGCACAGTGGCGAGGCCATCCTCATCACCGATAGCGGCAACCGCATCCTGGCGGTGAATCCCGCCTTCACCCGCCTCACGGGATACGCCATCGACGAGATTCGCGGCGACAACCCGCGCATTCTCGCTTCCGGGCAGACGCCCGCCGAAACCTACCAGGCCATGTGGACCGCATTGAACGAGACGGGTTACTGGCAGGGCGAGATCATCGACCGCCGCAAGGACGCCACCCTCTACCCGAAATGGATGTCGATCTCCGCCGTCCGCGATGCCGACGGCCAGATCGCCCATTACGTCGCCAGCTTCACCGACATCTCGGAGCGCAAGGCGGCCGAAGCGCAGATCCGCCATTTGGCGTATCACGATGCCCTCACCGGCCTGCTCAATCGCTTCAGCCTGCAAAGCCAGCTGGAACAGGCGCTGGCCATGACGCGCCGCGAGCAGCGCGCACTGGCGGTGATATTCCTCGACCTGGACCGCTTCAAAACCATCAACGACACCCTGGGCCACGCCGTAGGCGACGCCCTGCTCAAGGAAGCGGCACGCCGCCTGCGCGACAACACGCGCGAGAGCGACATCGTGGCGCGCCTGGGGGGCGACGAATTCGTGGTGGTGCTGACCGAAGTGGACGATGTCGCGGCCGCCGCCCGCGTTGCGCAGAAGATTCTGCAGGTGCTGGCCCAGCGTTACCGTATCGGCGAAAAGGAGCTGCATTCGACGGCGAGCATCGGCCTCGCCTTCTATCCGGGCGACGGCGAGGACGGCGACACGCTGATGAAGAACGCCGACGCCGCCATGTATCACGCCAAGTCGCTGGGCCGCAACAATGTCCAGTTTTTCACCGCAGAGATGAACCTGACCGCGGTGAAACGCCTGATGCTGGAACATGACCTGCGGATGGCGATCGAGACAAACCAGTTCGAACTGCATTACCAGCCGCAGCTGGACAGCTGGAATGGCCGCGTCGTCGGGGTCGAGGCGCTGGTGCGCTGGCGCCATCCGCGCAACGGGCTGGTGTCGCCGGCACTGTTCATTCCCGTCGCCGAGGAAACGGGAATGATCCTGCCGCTGGGCGGATGGGTGCTGGACGAGGCCTGCCGCCAGCTGCGCGCATGGCGGGACGCCGGGGTCGCGGAGGTGACCATGGCCGTGAATCTGTCGGCGCATCAACTGCACTCCCCCGTCCTGCTGGCGCAGGTTGCGCAAGCGCTGGAAAAACACGGCTTGACGGGCACCGACCTCGAACTTGAAATCACCGAATCGGCGGCCATGCACGACCCCGACGCCAGCATCCGCCAGCTCAAAGCCCTGCGCGATCTCGGCGTGCGCCTGTCGATCGACGATTTCGGCACGGGCTATTCTTCGCTCAGCTATCTCAAGCTGCTGCCCATCCACACCCTGAAGCTCGACCAGTCCTTCGTCCGCGACATCGAGAGCGACGCCAACGATGTCGCCATCTGCACCGCCACCATCGCGCTTGCGCACAATCTGGGGCTGGCCGTGACCGCGGAAGGCGTGGAAACCGAGGCGCAGCGTCTCCTGCTGACCTCGCACCACTGCGATTTCATGCAGGGATACCTGTTCAGCAAACCGCTGCCGGCCGATGCCGCGCTGGCATTCATCCAGGCGCGGGCACCCGCAGCCTGCGCAAACCCCGGGTGAAGCCCTCCCCCATCCTGTGCGGGCGCGCCGATGGCGCCGGGGGGTCGCCATTGAAATGGGAGCTTGCTATCCTGACACTTCCGGCAGGCAGCCCAAACCCGACACGCGCAGGAGCTTCGATGGCCGCACTTCATCAATCCCAACTCGACCAATTGGTCGAAAAACTCAAGACGGATTACCAGATGCTGTTGCGCGAAGTGCGCACAGAACTGGAAAACTCGGGCGACCAGCATCGCATCGACCTGCTCAACAGCGAACCCGGCGACAGCGGCGACGAATCGATGGCAAATGTACTGGCGGATTTCAACGTGGCGATTCTGGACCGCCAGGTTCAGGGCCTGCGGGACATCGAGGCTGCATTCCTGCGCATCAAGAACGAGGAATACGCTGTGTGCATCGACTGCGGAGGTGAGATCGGTTTTGACCGCCTGATGGCCTATCCGACCGCCAAGCGCTGCATCGTGTGCCAGGAGCGGCGCGAAAAGCAATACGCCCAGGAAGGCCACCCGAAAATGTAAGCGCAACAAAACAACCCAGCTTCATCCTATCCCGAAACCCAACGGAGTCCCTCTGCATGAAAACCCCGCTTCAAATCACTTTCCGCGACATGCCCCATTCCGACGCCCTCGACACGCACATCCGCGACAAGGCGCACAAGCTCGAACAGGTCTTCGCCGACATCGTCAGCTGCCGGGTGGTGGTCGAGCAGCCCGCCAAGCACCAGCAGCAGGGCAAGCCGTTCAACGTCCGCATCGACCTTGGCGTGCCCGGTTCGGAAATCGTGGTGGACCGGCAGCAGAACGAAGACGTCTACGTCGCGCTGCGCGACGCCTTCGATGCCGCGAAACGGCAGCTGGAAGACTACGCGCGCCAGCTGTAAGCATGCACGCCACGGTCAGGCCGGCACGGACGCGCTGCCGGAAGCGATGAGCGACACGCCCGAACTGATCCGCAGCCTGCATGACCCGGCCTGCTACGACCACGCGGCAGGGCCGGTCCGGGTGATCGAAACCCACATCTCCCACGTCCTGCTCACCGGCGAATTCGCCTACAAGATCAAGAAGCCGCTCAACCTCGGCTTCCTCGATTTCAGCAGCCTCGACAAGCGCCTGCATGCCTGCCGCGACGAAGTGCGGCTCAACCGCCGCCTTGCGCCGACCATCTATCTCGACGTCGTGCCCATCGCCGGCAGCCCCGCCGCCCCGCGCATCAACGGCGCCGGCGCGGCCTTCGAATACGCGGTGAAAATGCGCCAGTTCCCGCCAGACGCCACGCTCGACCGGCTCGATGCGCAGGGCCAAATGACCGCACGGCAGGTCGAAACCATCGCCGCCACCATCGCCCGCTTCCATCTGCAGGAGTGCGCGCGTGCCGCGGAGGGCCAGCCGTGGGGCAGCCCGGACGCCATCCGGCAGCCGGTGGCGCAGAATTTCCTGCAGATCGCGGCGCACCTCGAAGCCGCCGCCGACCGCCGGCAACTCGACGCCCTGCAACGCTGGAGCGAAACCGAACACGCCCGCCTGACACCGCTGATGGCTGCGCGCAAGCGCGACGGCTTCGTGCGCGAATGCCACGGCGACCTGCACCTCGGCAATCTGGCCTGGGTCGACGATCGGCTGCTGGTGTTCGACTGCCTCGAATTCAATCCGGAACTGCGCTGGATCGACATCCAGTCCGAGGCCGCGTTCGCCTACATGGACCTGCTGCAGCGCGGCCACGCCGACTGGGCCTGGCTGTTTCTCAACGCCTGGCTGGAACAGACCGGCGATTACGCGGGGCTCGCGCTGCTGCGTTACTACGCGGTCTACCGCGCGCTGGTGCGCGCCAAGGTCGCCGCGATCCGCAGCGGCCAGACCGCGGGTCCGGAACGTACCGCCGTGCTCGCCGAAACGCGCGCGCTGCTGGAACTAGCAACCGCGCTGACGCACCCCCGTCCCTTGTGCCTCGACGTCACCCATGGCCTGTCGGGCTCCGGCAAGACCACCGTCACCCGCGCCCTGATGCAGGCTCCCGGCGCGATCCGCCTGCGCTCCGACGTCGAACGCAAACGGCTGGCCGGACTCGACGCCCTGGCGCGCAGCGGCTCGGAGGTCGGAACGCATCTCTACGCCACCGATGCCACCCGGCAAACCTACCGTCACCTGGCCGAGCTCGCCGGCCAGTTGCTCGATGCCGGCTGGCCGGTCATCGTCGATGCCACCTTCACCGCGCGCTGGCAACGCGACCTGCTGCGCGAAACCGCGCGCGCGCGCCGCGTCGAATTCCACATCCTCGATTTCCCGGTTCCCGTCGCCACCCTGCGCGAGCGCATCGTCCATCGCTCGCGTACCGGCAGCGATGCCTCCGAAGCCGATCTCGCCGTGCTGCAGCATCAGCTCGACACCGAAGAGCCGCTCGGCACCGACGAGCAGGCCGACATTATCGGCATCGGCCAATAGTTGCATGGGCTTCTGTGAAACCATGTTGAGATGCGCAGCGTAACGCATTGATTTTGTTTGCATGCCGACCTGGATTCACCCAGGAATAACCATGCTGTACAGCATTAAAAAACACTGGCAACACGCTGTTTCAATGGGTTTTATGCAGAGGGTGACGGGGTGCCTGAACCTCGCCGTCCCTGCCGCCGTGAAGACGGCGTCGCAGAGGAAGCGGGTCACGCCATGCCAGGCCGCGGGGGCGGTGTTTTCCCCACCGCGCAGATGTTTTTTCCCAGCTCCAGCGCCTGCGCCTGGCGCTCGTCCGGACTGGCCAGTCCGGCATTGGCCCGCTTGATCTCGACATAGGCCGCCGGAAACACCGGCAGGTTCGCCAGGATGTAGTCGCAGAAAGCTGTTTCGCCCTCGGCCAGCTTGAGCAGGCCCGGATTGCGCTGCTTGAGTTCCCCCAGGGTGGCGCGGAAGACGCCGTTTCCATCGCCTGCCGCGTTATCGCTGAAATGGGCCGGCAGCACCACCGTCTCGTCCGGCAGTTCCGCCATCCGCTTCAACGAGTCGTATAGCAACGGGGCCCATGCCTCGGCTTTGCCGCCCAGGTCCGGACGGGCGACCGATTCCAGGAACAGGCTGTCACCGCTCAGCAGATAACGCCCCTCGATGAGAAAGGCGACCATCCCCAGGGTATGGCCGGGAAAATGCAATGCCCTGACCTCGGCCCGGCCGATGCGCAGCGTCTGCCCCGCCTCCAGCGGGCGATAAGCCACGCGAGCGGGCAGCAGGTCCAGCGGATGGATCGCGTCGTAGGGATGCAGATGGTAGGGAATATGGTCGTCCCGGCCCAGCGCCGGCCCGCCGCTCAGATGGTCGGCATGGAGATGCGTATCCAGCGCCCGTTCGATCCGCGCATCCAGCGCAGTAGCCAGTTCATGGTAAATCCCGAGATGGCGGGCGGGGTCGAAGACTGCGGCGCGATGCTCGCTCGCCAGAACGTGGCTCAGGCAGCCGCGCGCCGGACGCACCACCTGGTAAAGCGAAAAGCGCTCGCCCTCCTCGACTGGGAGCCAGGCGTAAAAGTTGCCCCACGCCGCCATGCCGCCTGCCAGGTTCGTCGCATCGAAACCCAGGCGGCGCAGCCCTTCCGCAACGTAAGCGGAGGTGTTGCCCTCGGCGCAGACAGCAAGGATGGGGCGGTCGGCGGGCAGCTTTGCCATGAGTTGCGCCTTCACCCCGCGCATCACGGCCTCGGCGACATCCTCCTCGCCTTCCAGGTCGAGCAGCTCGAAATAAGGGATATTGAGCGCGGCGACGGAATGCGGGCCTTCGACCCGCCAGCGCTCGAACTCGTCGCGGTTGCGCACGTCGAGGATGAACATCGGCGCGTTGCGCAACAGCCGTTCCCAGAGCTGCTGCGGACGCGTGACAGCGGTGGTTTTCCCCGACATGAGGCACCTCCTGGCGGAACCCCGTACACCGGGCTAGCGCATGGCCGAGGCTCGCGTGCCGGCCGGCTTGGTCCTTGAAATATAGCTGCCCGCTACGCGATGATGTGGTGGACAGGCAGCCGGCTCATCTGCCAATCGTTTTCTGCGGCGTCGTAGCGCGATGCGGTGAATACATGCCAGTCGGGGTCGACCAGCTTCGGGTGGTCGGCGCGATAGTAATAGCCGGGCCAGCGGGTTTCCTCCCGGAACAGCGTGTGCCGGGTGACCGCTTCCGCGGTCAGGACGCGATGATGAAGCTCCCAGGCCCGTTGCAACTGATGCAGGTCCTCGGCGCCGAGATGCTCCAGATCCTCAGCCAGCATGCGCAAAAGTTCGAGGCCGCGGTTGAGCATCGGCCCGCTGGTCACATAAAACATGCTGACGCCACCGACGTACTCGTCCATGATCTTCTCCAGCCGCTGCAGTCCCTGCAGCGGGGAGAGGTAGCCTGGCGCCACGCTCCCGGCGACGATCTCGTTGCGGTTGACCGCGTAGGTTGCCAGCGGCTGGAAGATCCTGTCCCTGAGCCGGTTGATTTCCGCTTCGTCCACCTGGGGCGGGCTTCCTGCCAGGTCCATGACATATTTGACGGCCGACTTGCCGGCGATTCTGCCTTCCGTAAACGAGCCGGACGAGAACTTGTGCGCGGAACCGCCGATGGTGTCACCGGCACCGAACAGGCCATCGACCGTGGTCATCCGGTTGTATCCCCACTGGTAGTCCGCCGGGGCGCAGTCCTCCGGCCCGCTCGCCCATGCCCCCGAACAGGTGGCGTGGGAACCCATGACATAGGGTTCGGAGGTGATCAGCTCGGACGGCGTCTCCTTCGGGTCGATGTTCTGCGACGCCCAGACGACAGCCTGGCCGACCGTCATGTCGAGAAAGTCCTCCCAGCTGATCGTCTCTTTCTCATGGGTGTCGATCGCGTCCTGGGTATGCATGTAGATGGGCCCCTTGCCCGCCTTGATCTCCTGCAGCAGGGCATGATTGCGCAGACAGGTCGGCAGGGGCGCGGTCTCCGCGTACTTGCCGACGAGAGCCTTCATTTCCTCCAGCATCGACGCCTCGAAATGCTCGCCGCAGGCGTTGGTGACGAAGGCCTTGAGCAATAGAAACCAGGCGCCGACCGGCCCGTAGCCGTCCTTGAAGCGGGCGAGCACGATCCGGTTCTCCATCTGGATCATTTTTGCGCCCGCCTGTATCAGCAGGGCGTAGGCCGAGGCGCTGCTCCAGGGCGCGTACCAGGTCCGGCCCATCCCCTCGCCCACCGAGCGCGGCCTGAACACGTGCGAAGCCCCGCCGGCGGCGTTGATGACGGCCTTCGCCCGGAACACGTAGAACGCGCCATCGCGGACGTTGAAGCCGACCGCGCCGGCGACCCGGTTGGCGCGCGTCCTGTCCATCAGAAGATGGGTCACCATGATCCGGTTGATCACTTCGGCGGACTTCCTGGCGGCCTCGGCGATGATCGGCTTATAGCTCTCGCCGTGGATCATCACCTGCCATTTCCCTTCCCGCAGATACCTGCCGGTCTCCGGGTTCTTCATGATCGGCAGGCCCCATTCCTCGAACTTGTGCACGGTGGCGTCCACATGCCGGGCGATGTCGAAAACCAGATCCTCGCGCACCAGGCCCATCAGGTCGCCCCGCACGTAGCGCACGAAGTCGTCCGGCTGGTTCTCGCCCCAGCGCATACCCATGTAGCAGTTGATCGCCGACAGGCCGTGCGCGACGGCGCCGCTGCGCTCGATGTTCGCCTTTTCGGCGACGACGATCTTCAGGTTGCGCCCCCAATAGCGGGATTCGTAGGCGGCGCCGCACCCGCCGAACCCGCCCCCTACAATCAGGATGTCGGCATCGACGAAGCGGATTTTTCTGGATGAGAAAAAGCCCATGGCCTCACCCCCGCTTCGGATCGAAAGGCGGCAGCGATGGCAGCGTCGCCACCATCAGCGCAGCGGGTTCGTGCGCGAGCAGCGGGGAGTCCATGGCATCGGCGCCGGGCGCCTCGTAGGCGGAGGGCGGCTTGATCGACCCCCAGGGGGTGGTCCTGATCGGGAAGGTGAATGCCTTCACCCGCCCGTCACGGTAGCGTATCTTCCATGAGATGGTGTTAGCGGCTTCTTCCCTCAGCACCCTGACGCTGTGTCCCAGCGGCGCGAAATCCGCGTAGCCGCGAACGTCGATCGCATGCTGCGGGCATGCCTTCACGCAGGAGTAGCACTCCCAGCAGAAATTGGGCTCGATGTTGTAAGAGCGCCGATAGACCGGGTCGATATGCATGATGTCGGACGGGCAGATATCCACGCATTGTCCGCAACCGTCGCATCGCGTCATGTAGGTGAAGGTGGGCATCGGCCCTCTCCCGCCGTTGCGGATGCCGGCAGATCCGACGATCCGTTCGCCTCCTCCAGCCTTCTCTGCAGGGCCACCGCCGGCTTGTAGAACATATGGGCGAATTTGGACCAGGCTACCGAACCGAAAAGCAGCGTCGAGAAGAGGATGTAGAGGCCGAAAAACACCCTGTTGGCAAGCGTGTTCTGCGCCACCGTCACGACCTCGAATATCAGGGCGAAAGTCACGCTTGCGAGGAGCGCGACGATGAACAGGTCGGCGCGCACCAGGCGCCAGGGTGAATGGCCGTCATGGGCGACGTTGACCCGGAGGAAGAAGAAAAACCAGTAGCCGCCGACGAGCACCATCAGGATGCCGACGTTCCACAGGACAGGCAGGACAGCCGGAGTATGCGGGTCCGCCGGGTAGCCGAATACCAGCACAAGGGTCGTAACCAGATAGAGCACGAAGCCATAGGACATCAGGAGATGGGAAACCCTGCGGCTGCGGTTGCAGAATTCGCCGGAAGTCGCCACCTCGTTCGCGAGGGTTCTGGCCGCAATGGCGGCCATTTCCGCACCGCTGAGTTGCCGCACCGCGGCAACGCGCGAGCGCTGCTGCTGCCGCGCGAAGAATTCGGCGCTGCGTTTGCGATGAAGGTCAAACACGGTTCCCGCGACAACCGCGAGAACCATCAGAACGATGTAGGCCTGCAGGTAGGAAGGGGGCAGGAAATCTGTCGCCGGGATGAACGGATTGTCGGTGAACACCATGCCCTCCCATGTCCGTCGGCGTTCCTCCGCATGGCGAGATGCCTTGTCATACGGACGAAGGCTGCGCTTCGAGGATGTCGCGGCGCCAGGCGGCGGAAATGCCGCTCGTCCAACTCACGCTAGCAGCTATCGCGGCCTTGTCAATTTGCCCGCAGAGCGGGCCGGGGCTTTCGGCAGGACATGTCGGCAGGCATGCCGGATCGCCATGCCAACGAAAAGTGGCGGAAGGGAGTGGGAGTCGAACCCACCCGGGAGCGACTGACACCCCCAACCGGATTTGAAGTCCGGCCGCACCACCAGGAACGCTTCCCTTCCAGTTAAAACTTGATTCAAACGGCCTGTTCCGCCTTGCCGAACAGGTCCGGATTGCGCAGCCGGTGGGCTTCGCGCACCCGACGGGTGAAGCCCACCCGATCGAAAAACTCCAGCACCTGCACCGCGCGCTTGCGGCCCAGGCCGGTGCGGTCGCGAAACGCGGCGGCGCGCGTCTCGCCGGCCGTATTTTCCAGTTCCTGTACCACCGATGCCATCCCGGCCAGGGTTTCCGGCAGATAAAACAGGTCGTGCACCACCTGGTACAGCTTGCCCTGGCGCGCCAGTTTTTTCAGCAATCGCCGAACCGACGTCTCGTCATGGCCGCTCAGCCGGGCCAGATCGCGCACCCAGGGCGGGTCGAAGGCAGCCTCCGCCAGCAGGGGATGAATACGCCGGTAAAGCGCTTCTTCCTGCGGGCCGAGGGTGATGCGATGCGTCTGCAGATGCAGCCACGGCCCGCTGCGCTGCAGTTTATCCGCTGCCAGCAGTTCCTCGCTCAATACCGCGAATACCGCAGCCGGCAAGCGGGGCAGAAACATGCGCCGGGCCCGCGCCGCATCGGGGCCCAGTTCGTCCGGAAACCGTTCGTGAAAACCGGCCAGATCGGCCAGCAGTTTCTCCTGCAGACAATACCAGTGCGGAGCGGAAAAAGCCCAATTCTCGGTGCCGGCGCGCACGAGCCTGCTGCCGGACGGCAAATCGTCCGCCACGCGTTCGCGGTTCCAGTTCACGGCCAGGCTGTCGAGGTTCATCCCCTGCGGGGCAAGTTCGAGCAAGCGGGCCAGGCGGGGTGCCGGGTCTGCAATCTGTAGTGCGGCCAGTTCGGCCAGGCGCGAAGGCGTTTTGCGTTTGCGCGCCGGCCCGCCCGGGTCCAGCACCGCGCCGCCGCCGATGGTGTGGCGCGCCGCGCTGTCACGCACGATGAAACGGTCGCCGTGCAGCGCGCCGACGGGATGATCGGTCACAAGCTGGGCCAGCGTGGTGCCGCCCGGTGCCAGAACGACGCCTTCCAGCAGGGCCACCCGTGCCATGACATGGGCCGCCCCCAGATGGAGATGAACGGGAGACCAGTGCTGCAAGGCATGCGGGGCATGCGCGGAGAGATCGAGCCGTACGTCGAGGCGTGCGCTGGGCGCATGCAGGCGCGGCGCGACGATCCAGTCACCGCGCTGAATCTCGTCCTTGCCCACACCGCCGAGGTTGAGGGCGCAGCGCTGTCCGGCTGTGCCCAGCTGCGCCGCCTGGTTCATGACATGCAGGCTGCGCAGGCGGGCGATCTTTCCACTGGGCGTAATGCGCAAGTCGTCCCCCACCCGCACGCTGCCGGAAAACACCGTTCCGGTGACGACCGTCCCCGCTCCCTTGAGGGAAAAGCTGCGGTCGACCGCCAGCCGGAACCCGCCGTCGCCGCCAGGCCGCAGCGTGGATTGCGCGGCCTCGTGCAGATGCCTGCGCAAGTCTTCGATGCCCTGCCCGCTCGCCGCCGAAACCGGAAACACCGGCATGCCGGCCAGCAGGGTATCGCTCAGCAACAGTCGCAGGTCGCGTTCGACCTCGGCGATCCGCCCGGCGTCGGCCCGGTCGGCCTTGCTCAGCGCCACCGCGCCGCGCCGGATTCCCAGCAGGTCGAGAATATGCAGATGCTCCCGCGTCTGCGGCATCACGCCGTCGTCCGCCGCCACCACCAGGAGGGCGAAGTCGACCCCGGCCGCGCCGGCGAGCATGGTGTGAATGAAGCGCTCGTGGCCGGGCACGTCGATGAAGCCAAGCACCTCGCCGTTTTGCAGCGGCTGATAGGCGTAGCCCAGTTCGATGGAGATGCCGCGCGCCTTCTCCTCCCTGAGACGATCGGTGTCGACGCCGGTGAGCGCATGCACCAGCGTGGTCTTGCCGTGGTCGATGTGTCCGGCGGTGCCGACGATCATGATGCGGCCGCTTCCGTCGATGCCAGGGCGCAAGCCGGCAAGGATTCGCGGTCCTGCATGCAGAACGGCTGCCCCCGAACATTCATGCGGTCAGCCTCGCCAGCTGGGTTGCGAAACACGCTTCGTCGGCCACGGCCAGACAGCGCAGGTCCAGGCGCAAAGCGCCGTCCGCAATGCGCCCGATCACCGGCACCGGAAGGCCGCGCAATGCGGCCTCGATGTCGTGCAGCACGCCGCTTTTCCTTGTGGCGGGCCGCACCGCCAGCGCGCAACTGTGCAGGCGGTCGATCGGCAGCGAGCCGCTGCCGATCTGCGACAGGGCCGGCTCGGCGCTCACGCGCACCGGCCAGCCAGCGAGCGCCCGCTGCATGGATGGCAGCAGGCGCGCAGCCTGGGCCTGTATCTCTCCGGCCTGACGGGTCAGCAGATGCAGGGTGGTGAGCCGGGCGGCCAGCCGGTCGGGGTCGCGGTACAGGCGCAGCACCGCCTCCAGCGCCGCCAGGGTGAGCTTGTCGACGCGCAGGGCGCGCTTGAGCGGGTTCTTCCTGATGCGCTGGATCAGGTCGCGGCGACCCGCCAGGATGCCCGCCTGCGGCCCGCCCAGCAGCTTGTCGCCGCTGAAACTGACAAGGTCGGCGCCCGCCGCCAGCGAAGCCTGCACCGTCGGTTCGCGCGGCAGGCCGAAACGCGTGAGGTCGATGAGCGTTCCGCTGCCGAGATCGACCACGAAGGGCAGCCCATTGGCATGGGCAAGCGTCGCCAGTTCCGCCTCCGGCACGCTGGCGGTAAAGCCCTGGATGGCATAGTTGCTGGTGTGCACCTTCATCAGCATGGCGCAGCGTGGATCGATGGCGCCTTCGAAGTCGCGCAGGTGGGTGCGGTTGGTGGTGCCCACCTCCACCAGTCTGGCGCCGGCGCGGCTCATGATGTCGGGAACGCGGAAGGCGCCGCCGATTTCCACCAGTTCGCCGCGCGAGACGATGACCTGTTTCCTCAGTGCCAGGGTGTTCAGCAGCAGAAACACTGCGGCGGCGTTGTTGTTGACCACGGTGGCGGCCTCGGCGCCGGTGAGCTCGCACAGCACCCCCTCCACCACGTCGTCGCGGTCGCCGCGGCCGCCGCTTGCAAGGTCGTATTCGAGCGCGCAGGGATGGCGTGCCGCCATGACCAAGGCGTCCACCGCCTCATCCGGCAGCGGCGCGCGGCCCAGGTTGGTATGCAGCACGGTGCCGGTGAGGTTGAACACCCGCTGCAGGCGGGGCGCGTTGCGCTGCGCCAGATGCGCCGCAAGATGGACCGTCAGGCCGGGTTCGGTGTAGTCGACCAGTGCGCCATCGCGCGCGGCCTGGCGGGCCGAATCGAGCACGCTGCGCACGCCGGCGAGCACCGGTTCGCGGCCGTATTCGGCGATGAGCGGGGCGACCGCGCTCCAGCTGAGGACGCGGTCGATCGAGGGCGGACGGAGATGCGGGGCGCTATGCACGATAGACAATCCCTTTGCAGTTTATGAATCGGTGTTTTGCGGCGCTACGGCTCTCTTTGCACGGACTTTTTTACAGGCTGCCCTGAATCAGATACCAGTTGACCCCGCTGCGGGCAAAACCCGCCTCGTCCATCAGCAGATCGAGCGCCAGGCTGGCGAGATCGTCGGCCACCGGATCGGCCAGCGGGTTTTTGTCCTGGTGAACGATTTTCAGATAGGTCCGGCATTCCGGACAACTCTCGGCTCGCACCCCGTTGTCGCCGCCTTCCAGATGATGGTAGACGATGCCGCGGGTGTTGTCGCAGTTGCTGCACTTGGCCCGCACAACGTGCCACTCCGAGCTGCACAATGCGCAATGCAGGTAGCGCAGGCCATTTTCGGCGCCGCCGATGCGCACCACGGAACTGACCGGATGCGAGCCGCATACCGGGCACAGGTTGGGATGCTCGGGCCGCGCCACCTGGGCGGATTCGAGTTGGCGCGCGAGCTGGACCCAGTGCACCTGCAGGGCGGCGCCGATCACCGGTGCCACGGCGGCATCCAGTTCGTGCAGGCTTGCCTCGAGCAGATGCCCGGCCTGCGCCTCCAGCCAGGCATCCTGGCCTTCGAGGACAGGCCGCAACGCCGCCCGGCCGGCCAGGGGCAGTGCCTCCTGAACCGCCAGGGCCAGCTGTCGCGCCGTATCGCGCCATCCGGATGGACGCGCCAATCCGGCCGGAGCCAGTGGCGGCATGCGGTATTCGCGGCATTGCGCCAGCAGTTCGGGCGCCGGCAGGCTCGCCGCAGGGCCGTCATCGAGGCGTTCCTGCTGGGCACGGGCAAGACGGGCGACAAAGCGCAGGTAGTCGCCCAGGGTGTGTCCTGCGGCCAGTTGTTCCAGCCTCCGCGCACGCGTCAGGAACAGGTCGGCGGGCGGCAGCCGCAATTCGGGAATACTGCCGGCCGCCGCTTCGATCTGGCCGGGCTGCAGGAGAGTGGTGGTCATATGCGCTAGCGTATCCCTTGTGTGAAGTCGCCAATAATCACTTGCCGGTCATCTCGCGGTACCAGGCGCGGTGATGCTGCTTCGCCCAGGCGGCCGACACCGTGCCGCGCGTCATCGCCCGGACCGTTCCCTTGACCCAGATCGCCGCATAGACGTGGACGACGATGCCGAGGATCATGATCCAGGCTGCCAGGGCATGCACGACCACCGCCACGCGCAGCAGTCCGATGGGGAAAAACGGCGCGAACCACGGCTGCCAGACGACGACACCGGAAACCAGCAGCACCGGGATGCTCACCACCATGAGCCAGAACAGGATTTTCTGCCCGGCGTTGTACTTGCCGACTTCGGGAAGGCCCTGGTCGCGGTTGCACAGCACATCCTTGATGCGCTTCCGCCATTCGCGGTCGGCGGGCGTGAAGCGGTTGCGCCCCCAGAATCGCACCGCCATCGCCATGAAAAACAGGAACATCGCCACGCCGATGAAGGGATGCAGGATGCGCGTCCAGGGGCCGCCGCCGAACAGATTCGTGAGAAAGAAAAAGGCCGGGTGGAACAGCGCCAGTCCCGAGAGGCCGGCAAGGATGAAGGCAATCGCCACCACCCAGTGGTTGCTGCGTTCCCGCGCGGTGTAGCGTTGAATCATCGTGCTCATGATCGCTCCTTGATGTCAGGTGAAAGATCGGGAATGGCGCGGCTCAATCCGCTTTTTCCTCTTCCTCCACCTCCTTGGGTCCGGCCGTGACGAAATGGAAGAACCCGGCAAAAACCGCCAGCCCGATGCCCAGGCTCATCAACGGTTTGGCGATGCCCTTCCACAGGCTGACCAGCGGGCTGATGTGCGGGTCCTTCGGCAGATTCGCGTAGAGTTCCGGCTTGTCGCCATGCTGCAGCACATACATCACGTGGGTGCCGCCGACGCCCTCGGGGTTGTACAGCGCCGCATTGGCGTAGCCGCGCTCCTTGAGGTCGGCGATGCGCCCTTCCGCATGACGGATCATGTCGCCCTTGGTGCCGAACACCAGCGCACCGGTCGGACAGGTCTTGATGCAGGCCGGCTCCATTCCCACGGCGACGCGGTCGGAGCACAGCGTACACTTGTAGACCTTGCTGTCTTTCTTCGACAGACGCGGGATGTTGAACGGACAGCCGGTGATGCAGTAGCCGCAGCCGATGCAGTGCTCCTCGTGGAAATCCACGATGCCGTTGCGGTACTGCACGATCGCCCCCGGCGCCGGGCAGGCCTTGAGGCAGCCGGGATCGTCGCAGTGCATGCAGCCGTCCTTGCGGATCAGCCATTCCAGCCTGCCCTGCTCCACCTCCACCTCGGAGAAGCGCATCACCGTCCACGACTGGGCGGTGAGGTCGCGCGGGTTGTCGTAGGTTCCCGCGTTGGTGCCGACCTCGTCGCGCAGGTCGTTCCATTCCATGCACGCCACCTGGCAGGCCTTGCAGCCGATGCATTTGGAAATGTCGATCAGCTTGGCGACGTGAATCGGATCGCGCGCGACCGGCGGCTGAGTCGTGGTGGCGGAACGGGCCTTGATGTCGAGCGATTGCAGTGCCATGTTCGCCTCCTACACTTTTTCGACGTCGACCAGGAACGCCTTGAACTCCGGCGTCTGGGTGTTGCCGTCGCCCACGAAGGGGGTCAGGGTGTTGGTGAGATAGCCATTCTTCGCCAGGCCCATGAAGCCCCAGTGGAGGGGAATGCCCACCGTATGGGTCCGCTTGCCGTTCACGTTCAGGCTCATGATGCGCTTGGTCACCACCGCGACCGCGACGATATGGCCGCGGTTGGACTTCACCCGCACATGGTCGCCGGCCTTGATGCCCTTCTCCTTCGCCAGCTCCTCGCCGATCTCGACGAACTGTTCGGGCTGGGTGATGGCATTCAGGCGGGCATGCTTGGTCCAGAAGTGGAAGTGCTCGGTGAGCCGGTAGGTGGTGGCGACGAACGGAAACTTGTCGGCCTTGCCGAACGTCGCCCAGTCGTCCTTGAACACCCGCGCCGCCGGTGAAGAACGCACCAAGGGGTTTTTAGGCGACAGCGGATTGGCCGCCAGCGGCGTCTCGAAGGGTTCGTAGTGCTCGGGGAAGGGACCTTCCGCCATCTTGTCCACGGCGAAGAAGCGCGCCACCCCTTCGGGGTTCATGATGAAGGGATTCATCCCGTTTTCGGGCGCCGAATCGGCCACGAAATCCGGCACGTCGGCCCCCGTCCACTTGCCCGCCCCGGCATCCCAAGCGATCAGCTTGCGCGTCGGATCGTACGGCTTGCCGCTCGGATCGCAGGAGGCACGGTTGTACAGGATGCGCCGGTTGGCCGGCCAGGCGAAGGCCCAGTTCAGGGTCTGGCCAATGCCGAAGGGATCGGCGTTGTCGCGCCGCGCCATCAGGTTGCCCTTCTCGCTCCAGGCGCCGGCAAAAATCCAGCAGCCGCAGGAGGTCGAGCCATCGTCGCGCAGTTCGCCAAAGCCGTTCAACTGTTCGCCGGCCTTGACCAGCACCTTGGTCGGGTCCTTGGGATCGGTCACGTCCTTCAGCGCCTTGCCGGAAAATTCCCGCGCCAGCTCTTCGGGCGACGGGAACGACGACACCTTGTGCTTCCACGTCAGGTTGAGGACGGGGTCGGGGAAGGCTCCGCCCTCTTTCTGATACAGCGCACGGATCCTGAGGAAGATGCCGGCCATGATTTCCTGGTCGCCCAGGGCGTCGCCGGGTGGCTCGGCGCCTTTCCAGTGCCATTGCATCCAGCGTCCTGAGTTGATCAAGCTGCCATCCTCCTCGGCGAAGCAGGTCGACGGCAGGCGGAACACCTCGGTCTGGATCTTGGCCGGGTCGACGTCGTTGTACTCGCCGTGGTTCTGCCAGAATTCCGAGGTCTCGGTCGCCAGCGGATCGACGATGACGAGGAACTTCAGTTTGGACAGCGAATTCGACACCTTGACCTTGCATGGCGCCGAGCCGAGCGGGTTGAAACCCTGGCAGACGTAGCCGTTGACCTTGCCCTGGCCCATGTCCTCGAATACCTGCAGCAAGTCGTAGCCCTTGTCCATCTTGGGCAGCCAGTCGTAGCACCAGTTGTTCTCCGCTGTGGCGGCGTCGCCGAACCAGGCCTTCATGAGGCTGACGTGGAACTTCTTGTAGTTCTGCCAGTAACTCAGCTGCCCCGGACGCAGCGGCTTGGAGGCGCGCTTGTCGATATAGGCATCGAAGCTCTGCTCCGCGTCGCGCGGCAGCGTCAGATATCCCGGCAGCAGATCGGACAGCAGCCCCAGGTCGGTCAGCCCCTGGATGTTGGAGTGGCCGCGCAGCGCGTTCATGCCGCCGCCGGGCGCGCCGATGTTGCCCAGCAGCAACTGCACCATCGCACCGGTACGGATCATCTGCGATCCGACCGAATGCTGGGTCCAGCCCAGCGCGTACATGATGGTCATGGTCTTGTTGGCCGCCGAGGTTTCCGCGATTGTCTCGCACACCTTGAGAAAGGCCGCCTGCGGCGTGCCGCAAATGGTGGAAACCATCTCGGGCGTGTAGCGGCTGTAGTGCGCCTTCATCAACTGGAAGACGCAGCGCGGATGCTGCAGCGTGGGGTCGACCCTGGCGTAGCCGTCCTCGCCGATCTGGTAGCCCCAGGACGACCTGTCGTAGCTGCGTTTCTCCGGGTTGTAGCCGGAGAACAGGCCGTTCTCGAACGCGAACTCGTCCTTCACCAGGAAGCTGGAGTCGGTGTAGTTCTTGACGTATTCGTGATGGATCTTGTCGTGCGTCAGCAGGTAGTTGATGACGCCGCCGAGAAAGGCGATATCCGTGCCGGCGCGGATCGGCGCATAGAAATCGGACACCGCGGCCGAGCGGGTGAAGCGCGGGTCGACCACGATGAGGCGCGCCTTGCGGTGCGCCTTCGCTTCGGTCACCCACTTGAAGCCGCACGGGTGCGCCTCGGCGGCATTGCCGCCCATGATCAGAACCAGGTCCGTGTTCTTGATGTCAACCCAATGGTTGGTCATCGCTCCACGGCCAAACGTCGGGGCAAGACTTGCCACCGTCGGGCCGTGTCAGACACGCGCCTGGTTGTCGAATCCGAGTATCCCCATGCTACGGACAACCTTGTGCGTCACGTAGCCGGTTTCGTTGCTGGAGGCGGAAGCGGCGAGGACGCCGGTGGTGAGCCAGCGATTGACCGTTTCGCCCTTGTCGTTGGTGGCGATGAAGTTCTTGTCGCGGTCGTCCTTCAACAGGCGGGCAATGCGGTCGAAGGCATCGTCCCAGGAAATGCGCTTCCATTCCTTGCTGCCTGGCGCGCGGTATTCCGGGTGCTTCAGGCGATTGGGGCTGCGCACGAAATCCACCAGGGCGGCGCCCTTCGGGCAGAGGGTGCCGCGGTTGACCGGATGGTCGGGGTCGCCCTCGATGTGGAAGATCGCGGTTTCGGTGTTCTTGGATTTGTCGCCCAGGCTGTACATCAAAAGGCCGCAGCCCACCGAGCAGTAGGGGCAGGTGTTGCGGGTTTCCGTGGCCTGGGCAAGCTTGAATGCGCGCACTTCCGCCAACGCCTCGCCGGGTGCGAAACCCAGCGCCGCGAGGCTGGAACTGCCAACCCCCGCCGCACAGATTCTGAAGAACTGTCTTCGAGTCACTTGCATTTCGTCCCTCCCGTTTTTTTTTGCGTCGGCAACGCATAAAAAAACTATAGAAACAAAAAGCACTTATGCAAATTTCTCAATCAATCGGATCACCTATCGATGGAGGCAATGCGCCCTTGATCCAGCCGCCGGCTATTGCTCTCCGGCCCGGTCCTGCGACGGGCTCACGCCGGCCGACACCAGATAATCGCGGACATGGCGCAGTTCCTGTTTGCTGCAGGTGTTGCTGTTGTGCGGGCGGTGCAAGAAACCTTCCACCCCGTTCAGGACCACGCGGAAATTCGCACCGTGGTGCGGCTCCACTCTGGCGCCCAGGTGCGTCAGCATCGATTCCACCTCGCGCCAGTGGACATTGCCGCTGATCGGCCCTTCAAAAATGGATCGCAGCAAACTCTCGCGCTTGTGACTCATCGCCGTTACCCGCAATGGCAACCAACATTCTTCCAGCATAGAGCGAGAGGCGCCGGGAGGCGAACCGGAATTACAGCGCCCCGCCGTTCGCCGCGTCGGCCAGTGCGATGCGTTCGCGCAAAAAAGCCTCCATGGCGGCCGGCGGCAGCGGCCGGCTGAACAGGTAGCCCTGCGCTTCCCGGCATCCTTCCTCGCGCAGAAAAGCCAGTTGCGCCGGCGTTTCCACCCCCTCGGCGATGATATTCAGGCGCAGGCTGCGGGCCAGCTGAATGACCGCGCGAACGATGGCGGCATTGTCCGGGTCGGTATTGACGTCGCGCATGAAGGACTGATCGATCTTCAGCCGATCGACGGCGAAACGCTTGAGATAGCTGAGCGACGAATAGCCGGTGCCGAAATCGTCGATGGACAAGCGTACGCCCAGGCGCTTCAGCTGCCGCACCGTATCCAGGGTGCTCTCCACATCCTGCAGCAGGATGGACTCGGTCAGTTCCAGTTCCAGCAAATGCGGCGGCAGGCCGCTCCTGCCCAGCGCGCCCGCGACCATTTCGATCAGGCTGAAACGGCGGAACTGCATGGCGGACAGGTTGACCGACACGGCGAGGTCGGACAATCCGGCCTGGCGCCACGCCTGGGCCTGACGGCAAGCCTGTTCCAGCACCCAGGCGCCGATGGGCACGATCAGGCCGCAGCTTTCCGCCACCGGGATGAAGCGGCCCGGCGCCACCTCGCCCAACTCCGCATTCTGCCAGCGCAGCAACGCCTCCACGCCGATCACCTTGCCGCTGCCGATTTCCAGCTGCGGCTGATAATGCACCTGGAGTTCCGCACGGTAGAGCGCCTGATGCAGCCGATGCTGCAGCATCAAATGCTCATGCGCCTGCAGGTTCATCTGCTCGTCGAAGAAGCGGTAGCTATTGCGGCCGGCATCCTTGGCGTTGTACATGGCGGTATCGGCTTTCTGCAGCAGACTGTCGAAATCGCTGCCGTCCTCGGGATAAATCGCGATGCCGATGCTGCAGGATGTGTTCAGCACGTGGCCGTTGATCTCCAGCGGTTCGGCCAGATGGCTGAGGATACCGGTGGCAATCCGTTTTACCGTATCCAGATCGGGAATGTCGTTCAGCAGCAGAACGAATTCGTCGCCACCCTGGCGGCTGATGGTATCGCTGTCGCGCATGCGGCGGGAAAGGCGCGAGACCGCGGCCAGCAGCAGTTCGTCGCCGGCGGCGTGCCCCAGGCTGTCGTTCACCACCTTGAAGTTGTCGAGATCGAGAAACAGTATGGCCACATGCGACTGGGCCCGCTGCGCCACCGCCAGCGCCTGTTCGAAGCGGTCGCGCAACAGCACGCGGTTGGGCAGGCCGGTCAGGACATCGTGATGGGCAAGAAACGCGATACGCGCTTCCGCCTGCCTGCGCTCGGTGATGTCCTGGCAGGCGCCATACAGCCGATGCTGCCCGTCGTCCGATTTCACCTCCATGGAATAGGCACGGATATAGTGGATTGCGCCATCGCGGGCGAGGATGCGCAGCTCGCACTCGCTGCGCTGCCCCGGCGCCAGGTGGGTGATGTTGCGGTCGAACTCGGGTAGGTCGTCGGGATGCACGTAGCTGCGCCAGCAGCCCTGCTCCAGTATCTCGTCCAGCGTATAGCCGAAGATGCGATCCGCCGAGGCCGTTGCCCAGTCGATGGCATGAAACCCCGTCCCCGTCTGCAGGCAGGAATACAGCAGATCGGTGGCAACGCTGGAAATCAGCCGGAAGCGCTCCTCGCTCTCGCGCAGCGCGGCCAGTGCCGCGCGATTCCCTATGGCCACGCCGAGATCGGCGGCCAGCTTTTCCAGCAATATCCGTTTTTCAGGCCCGAACGCATGCGCTTCATCGCTGTAGACATTGAGCGCGCCGATCACGCGCCCGCGCACCCGCAGCGGCGTCGCCGCCGACGAGCGATAGCCCTGGGCACGCGCCTGCTCCCGCCACGGCGCGTACTGCCGATCGGTCTCGGTATCGTCGTTGATCGCCGTGGCACCCGAACGAATGGCGTTGCCGGTGGGCCCCCGCCCCTGCGGCGAGTCGTCGCAGCGGATATCCGCCTGGGCCAGATAGCCGCGGACGCTGCCGGCCTCCGCCACCGGGCGCACCGTCACGCCGTCCTCGTCGACCAGGCCGATCCAGGCCATGCGGAACAGATTGTCGCGCACCAGTTCCTGGCAGATGCGCGCCATCAGTTCCTGTTCCGGCAGTTCCGCCATCAGCATCTCGTTGACCGCCGCGATGGTCTGCAGCAGCAGATTGTGGCAGCGCATGACCAGCGCCTCATGCCGCTGTTCGGTCACCTCGCGCAGGCTGCCCACCATGCGCAGCGGCGTGCCGTCGGCATCGCGCCGCATGACCTCGCCGCGGTTCCGCACCCAGATCGTGGCGCCGTCGGCATGGCGGATACGGTGCTCGCACTCGAAGGCGGCCGTGCCCTCGAGGCAGCGCCGTATCGCCGTCATCACCGCTTCCCGATCCTGCTCATGCAGCGCCGCCACGGCCTGCTGCCAGTCGTGTTCCTGCTGCCGTTCGTCCAGCCCCATCAGGCGCGCCCACTGCGCGCTATGCCTGACCCTGCCGCTACGCAGATCCCAATCCCACATCCCCTCGCCGAGAATGGCCAGGGCATAGGCCTGCTCATCCGCGCCGGCCCCCGGCTTGTTTGCCTTGCCGGCCTTCCTGACCGCGCCGGGGTCCTGCCCGGCCGCCAGCAGCGTCTTCGCCGCACGGCGGCGCCTTCTTGCCTCGCCAAGCGAAATCTCCGGGTACACGCCCAGCGCCAGCGTCTTGCGCTTGCCATCGAAGCGGTAATCCAGCCGCCAGTAACGCGAACCATCCGGCCGCAGCAGCAGATACATGCCGCCGCCATCGGCCAGCTTAGTCGGTCTGTCGGGCGCCTTGGTCTGACGGATACGGCTATCGGTGAGGGGGACGGCACTACGGGCCATAAGGCGGGCGGACGGCTATTATCGAGCCGGGCATGCTAGCCGTCCGATGCCGTCACGGATACCGCCAATAAGGCCCGCGGCGAATGGTACAAAAGACAGCAGAAGGCCACGCAACAATCAAGGTTTTCAGCGTGGCTTGGCCATCTAATACCGCGCCATTCCACGCCTTGACGCCTGACGGCAGGCGCCCGGCGAATGGCTGCGCCGCTTCAGCGCGGCACCACGCGGGCGTTCTCGCCGCTGCCTTCGACGCGCACGCCCATGCCTTCGCGCAGGCGCCCATCCATCGGCTGCACGATCGTCACGCGCCCCCCGGTCTTCATGTCGACCGTGACGCGCTGCGCATCCGCCTTATGGATTTTGCTCTCGGCATAGGTTCCGGCCAGGCCGCCCAATACCGCCCCCGCCACCGTGGCCGTGGTGCTGTCGCCCACTCCCGCGCCGAGAATGCCGCCCGCCACAGCGCCCGCCGCCGTTCCCACCCCCAGCTTGAACTTGTCGTCCACCTCGATGTTTTCCAGCTTGGCCAGGGTGCCGTCGCGATCCGTCTGGCTCGCCACGGCGCCGTCCGCCGCGCCATATTTCGTTCCCCCCAGGCTGTCCAGTCCCGCGCATCCTCCAGCCAGGGCCGCCAGCAGCAAGGGCAATGCAATCCGCATGTTCATGGCTCGACTCCTCTCGTAGCGCTTGGGCTGTTCAGTATAGGAAACAACCGCGGCGCCTATCCTGCTGCCGCCTTTCATCCCATTCGGCGGTGTCGCCGGAGTGCGCACTCCGGCGACACCGCGGTTTCAACTTACAATCACTCCGGACGTCCTGCTTCACCGCCCAGCCTCCCGCCCATACGCCAACCCCGCTCATGAACGATCTGGCTCAACAATTCGCTCTTTCCTCCCTGGCCCAGCCCTGGCTTCCCGAGGCGCTGATGGCGATTGCCGCGATTCTCGCCATCAATGTCGGCGCCTACTATCTGCTGCGCCACATCGAAAAAATCGCCGCACGCACCTCGGCCATCTGGGATGACGCCCTGATCAGGGCCAGCCGCAAGCCGCTGACGCTGATCCTGTGGGTGGCGGGCGCGGCCTTCGCCATCCAGATCGCGCACCAGCACCGCGGCACGCCCGTTCCCGATTTCGTCGGGCTTGTCCGCGACATGCTCGTCGTCGCCGCGCTCGCCTGGTTCCTGCTGCGGCTGATCAACAACGTCTCCGGCAATCTTCTCGCGCGCCGCGCGGCGGGCAAGGCGGTGGACCGCACCACGGTCGAAGCCCTCTCCAAGCTGGGCCGTGTCAGCGTCGTCATCCTCGCCGCCCTGGTCATCCTGCAAACGCTGGGATTCAGCATTTCCGGCGTGCTGGCTTTCGGCGGCATCGGCGGCATCGCGGTGGGCTTCGCCGCCAAGGACATGCTGGCCAACTTCTTCGGCGGCCTCACCATCTACCTGGACCGCCCGTTCACCGTGGGCGAATGGATTCGCTCGCCGGACAAGCAGATCGAAGGCACGGTGGAATACATCGGCTGGCGCCACACCCGCGTGCGCGCCTTCAACAAGAACCCGATCTACGTGCCGAATGCCCTGTTCACCACCATCGTGGTGGAAAACCCCACCCGCATGACCAACCGGCGCATTAAGGAAACCATCGGCATCCGCTATGCCGACCTCGACAAGATGGCCGCCATCGTCGCCGACGTGAAGACCATGCTGCAGGCGCATCCCGAGATCGACACCGGCGCCACCCTGATCGTCAATTTCAACCAGTTCGCCACCTCGTCGCTGGATTTCTTCATCTACGCCTTCACCAAGACCGTCGAGTGGGCGCGCTACCACGAGGTCAAGCAGGACGTGTTGCTGAAAGTCGCCGCCATCATCCAGGCCCACGGCGCGGAAATCGCCCTCCCCACCCGCACCCTGCATCTCGAATCCCCGGCGGACGCCGCCGGCGCCGCCGGCTAGCGGCAATTGCCCCCTCAGGCGGCGGGGAAATCCCCGCCGGCCGGCGCAGGGCTCCGCCGCAGCCCCGTCCCACAGCGGCGGGCCGCCGCCCGCCTTGCCAAGACGCGCGCCGGCCCCCATACTGGCCCGACGAATTGGTCTTTTGGTCAGTCCCTCTGCCCCTGGCGGGCAACCTGTCGGCTTTCCTCATTGGCTTTCCCACCGCGCAACCCCGGCGCGGCTGCCGCAGCTCCCCGCTGCGATCGTTCACCTTTCCACCCACGCGCCAGCGTACGCATCGTCGTGCCGTCGGCCCACCATGAGGAATCAAATCATGTCGAAAGAAGAATTAGTCGAAATGGAAGGCGTCGTCAGCGAAGTGCTGCCGCAAACCCGTTTTCGCGTCACCCTGGACAACGGCTTCGAGATCACCGCCTACGCCTCCGGCAAAATGCGCAAGCACCGCATCCGCATCCTGGCCGGCGACAAGGTCACCATCGAAATGTCGCCCTACGACCTGACCAAGGGCCGCATCAACTTCCGCCACAAGGACGCCACCTCGGGGCCGCGACCCGCTCCGCAGAGACGATACTGAATTACGCGGGAAAGCCCCCCAGGGCTGTTTTTCAGCTGCCCCGACGGCAGCATGCCTCATGCGCTGATGCGCACCTCGGTCCCCACCTTCACCAGATCGAACAGTTCGGCCACGTCCGCATTCTTCATGCGGATGCAGCCATGCGATGCCGGCGTGCCGAGCTTGTGTTCCTCGTTGGTGCCGTGGATGTAGATATAGCGGTTGCGGGTGTCCACCGTGCCGCCCTGGTTTTTGCCCGGCTCCAGCCCTTCCAGCCACAGGATGCGCGTCAGGATCCAGTCGCGCCCGGGGTTCGCCGCGTCGAGTTCGGGGGTCCAGATTTCGCCCGTGGGCTGGCGCGATTTGAAGGCCGCGCATAGCGGCGCGCCGGCGCCGATCTTTTCCGCGATGCGGTGGCGCCCGCGCGGCGTGCAGTAGCTGCCGCTCTGCTCCCCCGCCCCGTTGGCCGCGGTGGACACCGGATACTGGCGGATCAGCATGTCGCCGTCCGGATACGGCTCCCACAGGTACAACTGCTGCAGGCGCATGTCCACCTCGATCACCAGATCGCTCATTGCGCTGCCTCCTTTTTCTGCTGCCGGCGTGCCTCGAAGAAGCCCGAGATCATCGCCGCGCAGTCGTCCGCCAGCACCCCGCCGGAAATCTCGCAATGGTAGTTGAGGCGCGGCTCGGCAAACACGTCGACGATACTGCCGTGCGCGCCGGTCTTGTATTCCTTCGCCCCGTACACCACCCGCGCCACCCGCGCATGCAGGATCGCCCCCGCGCACATCACGCACGGCTCCATCGTCACATACAGGGTGCAGCCCACCAGCCGGTAATTGCCGAGCCGCCCCGCCGCATCGCGCAGCGCCATCACTTCGGCATGCGCCGTGGGGTCGTGGCTGGAAATCGGCTGGTTATAGCCGCGCCCGACGATCTCGCCGCCGCACACCACCAGCGCCCCCACCGGCACCTCGCCCGCGTCCCAGCCCTGGCGCGCGAGTTCCAGCGCGGCGCGCATGTAATCCTCGTCTTCGGTCATACGTGTTCCAGCCAGTCGCAAGAGTCAACCCGGTTTATGTCTTTCTGGCTGGTCATGCGCGGTCGTTCTCGCGCTCGACCCGGGTGTCGATTCCGGATAGAAAAGCACGCGCGGCGAGTGTGGGTTGTTCAGCGATCGATTCGATGTAGCCGCCCCGAACGCGTGCCCCGAGTTTTTGGCCTGGCCGGACATTCAGCAAGCAACACGGGTTGCGTGAGATGACTGCCTGAAATTCGGGAGAAACAGCGATGGTTGTCATACAAAATCTCTGGAGGCGAGAGTCATTTCCCCGTTATTCGGCTGGTCGCCGTATCGTCCAACAGACGTCTGCCGTGTATGACGGCCGTCACCAGTATGTGTGCCGGCTGAATCCGATAAATCAAACGATAGCTGTATACAAAACGTTCCCGCAAGTCGGGTTGGTTCAGTTCGGGGACGATGCGTCCTGTCTGAGGAAACTGGCCCAGCCCAGAGGCTGCCACCAGTATTTTTTCGACAACCGCAGCCGCATAAAATGCTGAGTCGCGCGCGATATAACGCGCTATGTCATCTACGTCGTCCAGTGCTTCGGGCGACCAGACTACGACTTGATCAACCATTTACCCAGACGATCCTCTGCCTGCACTTGCGATATGGCGCCTTCGGCTTCTGCCCGCTCCAGCCCGCGCCGTATTTTCTCGATGACATACAGATGGTATTGCACGTCTTCCAGCGAACTGCCTTCCGGCAGCCGTTCGAGCAGGGAAGCGACTTCCTGTTTCGCTGTTTGCATGGCTGTCTCCAGTAAATAGCTGCCTTGACAGTTTATCACCCAGCGCCTGCGTCTTCCTCCAGCGCGGCGCGCATGTAGTCTTCGTCCGTCATCACATATCCAGCGGGCTCAACACCCCGTGTCCGCCCTTGTTCAATACATGGGTGTAAACCATCGTCGTCGCCACGTCCTTGTGGCCCAGCAGTTCCTGAATCGTGCGGATGTCCTGCCCGCGCTCCAGCAGATGCGTGGCGAACGAATGCCTCAGCGTATGCGGCGTCGCGGGCTTGGCCAGGCCCACCGCCTGCACCGCCCGCTTCATCGCGCGCTGCAGCAGCTTTTCGTCGAGATGATGCCGGCGTTCCTCGCCGCTGCGCGGGTCGATCGAATAGCTGCCCGACGGAAACACATACTGCCAGCCCCACTCCGTCGGCGCGTTCGGATACTTGCGTGCCAGTGCATCCGGCAGGTAAACCGAGGCCTTGCCTGCCCGCAAATCCCGCTCGAACAGATCGCGTCGCCATGCCAGATGGGCCTGCAAATCGGCCTTTACCGACTCGGGCAGCATGGTCACCCGGTCTTTCGCCCCCTTGCCATCGCGCACCACGATCTCGCCGCGCGTGAATTCCACATCCTTCACCCGCAACCGGATCACCTCCATCAAGCGCATCCCCGTGCCGTAAAGCAGGCGCGCCAGCAGACCATACACCCCCTCCATCTTCCCCAGCACCGCCCGCACCTCGTCGCGCGTCAGCACCACCGGCAAATGCCGTGGGCGCTTGGCACGCGTCACCTTGTCGAGCCAGGGCAACTCGATCCCCAGCACCTCGCGGTACAGAAAAAGCAAGGCCGACAAAGCCTGATTCTGCGTCGCCGCCGCCACATTGCCCTCCACCGCCAGATGCGTCAGAAACGCCTCGACTTCCTGCGTGCTCAGGTCGCGCGGATGACGCTTGCCGTGGAACAGAATGAAACGCCGAATCCACTGCACATATTGCGTCTCGGTGCGAATGCTGTAATGCTTGACGCGGATTCGGTCACGTACCTGATCGAGAAGCTTGGGGGCTGGGGAGGACGGCGTGTTTGCTGGCGGCATATATCCCATTCCATTACACACAAC
>NZ_MKUG01000066.1 GCF_001897685.1 Thiobacillus sp. 65-1402 | reverse complement strand
CGGGTGCAGCAGCGTGAGGTCGTCGGCGTAGCGTTCGATCTTGAGATCCAGCCGCACGCAGTCGGTCAGGCCCCAGGTTTCGCGCAGCCGCGCATGCAGGCGATCGGCCAGTGGCGCGCCGCGGCGCAGGATGCCGACGATGGCGACCCGCGTGCGTCCGGTCAAGAGGCCGGCCGCCTGACGTGCCATGTCGGCGACGATGGCGTCGAGCTGCTCGGGCGTGTAGAGGCAGGTGCGGCGGCCGGCGGGCTTGTCGCTCATCTGCGCTACAGCCCGAGATCGTTCCACATCGCATCGACGCGCGCCTTCACCGCCGCGTCCATCACGATCGGCGTGCCCCATTCGCGCGTGGTCTCGCCCGGCCACTTGTTGGTGGCGTCGATGCCCATCTTGCTGCCGAGTCCCGACACCGGGCTGGCGAAGTCGAGATAGTCGATCGGCGTGTTCTCCACCAGCAGGGTGTCGCGCGCCGGATCGACGCGGGTGGTCAGCGCCCACATGACTTCCTTCCAGTCGCGCACGTCGACGTCGTCGTCGGTGACGAGGATGAACTTGGTGTACATGAACTGCCTGAGGAAGCTCCACACGCCGAACATCACCCGCTTGGCGTGGCCGGGGTAGGCCTTTTTCATGCTCACCACCGCCATGCGGTAGGAGCAGCCTTCGGGCGGCAGGTAGAAGTCGACGATCTCGGGGAACTGTTTCTGCAGCAGCGGCACGAAGACTTCGTTCAGCGCCACGCCGAGGATCGCCGGCTCGTCCGGCGGCTTGCCGGTGTAGGTGCTGTGGTAGATGGGGTCGCGCCGCATGGTGATGCGCTCGACGGTGAAAACCGGGAAAGTCTCCTGCTCGTTGTAGTAGCCGGTGTGGTCGCCGTACGGCCCCTCCAAGGCCGTCTCGTTCGGATGGATCACGCCTTCCAGCACGATTTCGGCGGACGCCGGCACCTGCAGCTCGCTGCCGAGGCATTGCACCACCTCGGTCTTGGCGCCGCGCAGGAGGCCGGCGAACTGGTATTCGGACAGCGAGTCCGGCACCGGGGTGACCGCGCCGAGGATGGTCGCCGGGTCGGCGCCCAGGGCGACGGCGACCGGGAACGGCTCGCCCGGATGCGCGAGGCTGTGCTCGCGGAAATCCAGCGCGCCGCCGCGATGCGCCAGCCAGCGCATGATGAGCTTGTTCGGGGCGATCACCTGCTGGCGGTAGATGCCGAGGTTCTGCCGCTTCTTGTGCGGCCCGCGGGTGACGGTCAGCCCCCAGGTGACGAGCGGCGCCACGTCGCCCGGCCAGCAGTGCTGGATCGGCAGGCGGCTCAAATCGACGTCGGCGCCTTCCCACACGATTTCCTGGCACGGCGCGCTCTTCACTTCCTTCGGCGCCATGTTGAGCACCTGCTTCAGCACCGGCCATTTGTCCCAGGCGTCGCGCAGCCCTTTCGGCGGTTCGGGTTCCTTCAGGTAGGCGAGCAGCTTGCCGACTTCGCGCAGCCGCGCCGGATCGTCCTCGCCCATCCCCAGCGCCACCCGCTTGACCGTGCCGAACAGGTTCGCCAGCACCGGCATCGTGCCGCCCCTGGGCTTTTCGAACAGCAGTGCCGGGCCGCCGGCGCGCAGCACGCGGTCGGCGATTTCGGTCATTTCGAACCTGGGATCGACTTCGACGGCGATGCGTTTCAGTTCGCCCATTGTTTCGAGTTGCGCGATGAAGTCGCGCAGGTCGCGATAGATCATGGGCGGCCGCTCACGGCACGCTGCCGGGCCGCGTACGCGGCGAACGCGGGCAGCGGCATCAGTTGATATGTTCGAACAGGGTGACGACCTTGGCCACGCCCGAGGTGGTGCGTGCGATTTCGGCGGCAATGCCGGCTTCGTCGCGGGTCACCAGCCCCATCAGGTAGACCGTGCCGGCCTCGGTGACGACCTTGATCTTGGTGCCGGGCACGCGTTCGTCGCGCAGCAGGCGGGTTTTGACGCTGCCGGTGACGGCGGTGTCGTTGGTGCGCGAGGTCAGCGAAATGACGCCCGAGACGCTGAGCTCGTTGAATACCGTACGCACGTCGGGAACGCCCTTGACGACCTCGGCGGCGCGCGCGCGGATGGATTCGTCCGGCACCTGGCCGGTCAGCAGCACCTGGCGGTTGTAGCTGGTGACGGAAATCCGTCCGGTATTTTCCGGGATGGCTTCGCGCAGGCGGTTCATCGCGCGCAATTCGATTTCCTGGTCGGCGACGAAGACGCCGGTGGTACGGCGGTCGGTGGCGGCCGCCGCACCGGTGGCGGCGCCGCCCACGACGACGGCGGCACAGCCGTGCAATTGCGCCAGCGCCACACCCAGCAGCGCGCCATAAATCAGTTTGTTCATTCCTCGACTCCTAGTAAAACGCTGTCCACCGCATCGCACAGGCAATGGATGGATAGCAGATGGATTTCCTGAATGCGCGCCGTGGATTCAGCGGACACGCACAGGAAGACGTCGTCGTCCTGCATTTGTTCCGCCAGGCCGCCGCCGCTGCGGCCGGTCAAGGCGATGACCGGCATGCTGCGCGTACGGGCGGCAGCCACCGCCTGCAATACGCTGGGCGAGTTGCCGCTGGCCGAGACCGCCAGCAGCAGGTCGCCCGGCTGCCCCAGCGCTTTCACCTGCCGCGCAAACACCTGATCGTAGGCGCAGTCGTTGGCGATCGACGTCAAGGTCGAGGTGTCGGCGCTGAGCGCAATCGCTGCCAGCCCCGGGCGCTCCTGTTCGAAACGGTTGATCATCGCGGAAGCGAAACGCTGCGCAATCGCCGCCGAACCGCCATTGCCGCAGGCGAGGATTTTCCCGCCCTGGGCGAGGCAATGCACCATGTGGCGTGCGGCTTGTTCAATCGCCGGCGCAAGCGTCGCGGCAGCCTCCCGCGCGGTCTGCGCCGAGGCCTGGAAATGGCCGAGAATTCTGTCGTGTAAAGGCATGATCGGCTGGAATTATCCCACATCGTCGAAGGCGTTCATGATCCACTCGGGCGGGGCGCCGCCTGACAGCGCCACCACGTCGAAGCGGCACGGCGGCAGCGTTTTCAGCGTGGCCAGATACTGCCGCGCAGCGGCGAGCAGTTTGCGCTGCTTGTTCGCCGTGACGCTGGCGGCCGCCCCGCCGAAGTCGGCGCGGCTGCGCAGCCGCACTTCGACGAACACCAGCGTGGCGCCATCCTGCATGATGAGGTCGATTTCGCCGAAGCGGCAGCGCCAGTTGCGTGCCAGCAGCTTCAGGCCATGCGTTTGCAGGAAGGCTTCGGCACGCGCTTCGGCGGATTGCCCGAGCAGGGATTTCAACATCTGCGACAATGGCGGCACATGAACGAAACGCCCCATCATACCCCCCTGCTGCCCGCGCTTTACGTGGTCGCCACGCCCATCGGCAACCTTGGCGACATCACCTTGCGGGCGCTCGACATCCTGCAGCGCGTGGACCGCGTGGCGGCGGAAGACACCCGCGTGTCGGGCCAGCTGCTGGCGCATTTCAATATCTCCAAGCCGCTGACCTCGGTTCGCGAACACAACGAGCGCGCCGCCGCCGACAAGGTGATCGCTTGGATTGCGGGCGGCGATGCGGTCGCCTATGTGTCGGATGCCGGCACGCCGGCGGTGTCCGACCCCGGCGCGCGGCTGGTGGCGGCGGTGCGCGCGGCGGGGCTGAGGGTCGTGCCGATCCCCGGCGCCGCCGCGGTGACCGCGGCGCTGTCGGCCGCCGGGGTGGAGTCGGGATCGTGGCTGTTCCATGGGTTCCTGCCGCCCAAGGCCGGTGCGCGCCGTGCGCAACTGCAAGCCCTGGCGGCGCTGCCGGCGGCACTGGTGTTTTACGAGGCGCCGCACCGCATCGAGGAAACGCTGGCCGACATGGCCGCGGTGCTGGACGCTGGCCGGTTGGCGACGCTGGCGCGCGAGCTGACCAAGAAATTCGAGAGCATCGTCACCCTGCCGCTGGCCGAGGCGCCCGCCTGGCTGGCCGCCGACCCCAACCACGTGCGCGGCGAATTCGTCGTCGTCGTGCACCCGCCGGCGGCCGCCGCCGCGATGGTCGATGCGGAAGCGCTGCGGGTGCTCGACATCCTGCAGGGCGCGCTGCCGCCCACCCTCGCCGCCAAGCTCGCCGCCCAGATCACCGGACGCAGCAAGGCCGAACTCTATAAAATGGCGCTGGCACTCAAGCCGCATCAGCAGGACAAAGCATGACCGACATCCTCACCCTCACCCGTCCCGACGACTGGCACATCCACTTCCGCGACGGCGCCGCCATGCAAAGTGTGCTGCCCGACACCGCGCGCGTGTTCGGGCGCGCCATCGCGATGCCCAACCTGAAGCCGCCAGTGCTCGACGTGGCCGGGGCGGCAGCGTATCGCGAGCGCCTGCTGGCCGCCGCAGCCGGCACCGCGTTCGAGCCGCTGATGACGCTCTATCTCACCGACAGCACCACGCCGGACGAAATCCGCCGCGCGCGGGCAAGCGGCTTCGTCCACGCGGTGAAGTATTACCCGGCCGGGGCGACGACCAATTCCGATTCCGGCGTCACCGAGCTGCCCCGCGCCTACAAGGCGATCGCCGCGATGGAAGAGGCCGGCATGCCCTTGCTGCTGCACGGCGAAGTGGTCGACCCCGAGGTCGACGTGTTCGACCGCGAAGCGGTGTTCATCGAGCGCCATCTGATCCCGCTGCTGCGCGATTTCCCCAGGCTGAAAATCGTGCTCGAGCACATCACCACCCGCCACGCCGCAGAGTTCGTCGCCGCCGCACCGGCCAACGTCGCCGCCACCCTCACCGTGCATCACCTGCTGTACAACCGCAACGCCATGTTCAAGGGCGGCATCCGCCCGCACCTGTACTGCCTGCCGGTGCTGAAGCGCGAGGCGCATCGCCAGGCGCTGGTCGCCGCAGCCATCTCCGGCAGCCCCAAGTTCTTTCTCGGCACCGATTCCGCCCCGCATGCGGTGGGCGCCAAGGAAAGCGCCTGCGGCTGCGCCGGCATCTATACCGCGCATGCCGCCATCGAACTGTATGCCGAGGCCTTCGAGGATGCCGGCGCGCTCGACAGGCTCGAAGCCTTCGCCAGTTTCCACGGCGCCGACTTCTACGGCCTGCCGCGCCATACCGACACCATCACCCTCAAGCGCGAAAGCTGGAATGTCCCGGCCAGTCTCAAGCTGGGCGACGAAAGCCTGGTGCCGCTGCGCGCGGGCGAAGCCATCCGCTGGCGCGTCGCCGCGTGAAAAACCGGGCATCATGCCCGGCCCGGTGGAAGGCAGCTGTCTTCGGATAGGCAAATCAGCGGCCTCGGTCCAGTTAAGGCTTTATAATCCAGACGGGAAAGCCGATCAGACAACCGCTGCCATGCATGTGGGAGAGGAAAGTCCGGGCTCCACAGAGCAGGATGCCGGCTAACGGCCGGACGCCGCGAGGCGAGGAATAGGGCCACAGAGACGAGCGTATTAAGTTACGGTGAAACGCGGTAACCTCCATCCGGAGCAACACCAAATAGGCAGACGATGACGCGGCTCGCCGAGTCTGCGGGTAGGTGGCTGGAGCCGGTCAGCAATGGCCGGCCTAGAGGAATGGTTGTCCACGACAGAACCCGGCTTATCGGTCGACTTTTCCACTTTTCATGCAATTCAATAACTTAGCGTTTTGTCCTCAAAAAGACGGCAAAACAATCGGCTAAGCACCGGTTTTTCCAGAAACTTATCCACAACCCAAAACCACCCCTAAGTCATTGAGGCATAGGGGTTTTTTTGCGTTCCTTGGCTTGACCCCCCCCAAACTATCCCCTATAGTGGGTGCAAGTGGTGATTGGTGGGAAGTTGTGGGAGAATGCGCCCGGCCAAGCACAGCCAAAAATCAAATACGGGGGGAGCATGTTTCGGGGGGTCGCGACTGTCAGTCTGGATAGCAAGAACCGGCTCGTGGTGCCGGCGCGCTATCGCGACCTCCTCCTGGTGAACGGCGGCGGGCGCGTGGTGGTCACCGCCGACCCCGGCCAGTGCCTGCTGCTCTACCCCCTGCCCGAATGGGAGCCGATCGAGAAAAAGCTCAACGGCCTGTCCGATTTCAATCCCCGCACCCGCAGCCTCAAACAACTGCTCGTCGGTTACGCGCACGACATGGACATGGACGGTGCCGGCCGCGTGCTGCTGCCGCCGATGCTGCGCAAGTTCGCCGAGCTGGACAAGAGCGTGGTGATGGTGGGTCAGGGCAGCAAGGTGGAGTTGTGGAACGAGTCGCGCTGGGAGGCCCAGGTGGCCCAGGCGCTGACCTTCAGCGACGACGCGCTGCCACCCGAACTGGAGGGGTTTACGTTGTGATTGAGCCCGCCCATGTGCCGGTGCTGGCACAGGAGGCGGTGGCGGCGCTGGGGATCAAGCCCGATGGCGTGTACGTCGACGCCACCTTCGGCCGTGGCGGCCACAGTCGGCTGATTCTGGCGCAGCTGGGGCCGGCCGGGCGCCTGATCGCGCTGGATCGCGATCCCGATGCCATCCGCGCCGGCGCAGCCCTGCAGGATGCGCGGCTGACCCTGGTGCAGCGTGCGTTTTCGCGTCTGGGTGCCGTGCTGGACGAGCTCGGCGTAGCGCAGGTGGACGGGATTTTGCTGGACATCGGGGTGTCGTCGCCGCAGCTCGACGATGCCGCGCGCGGATTCAGCTTTCGCTTCGACGCGCCGCTCGACATGCGCATGGACCCGGGCAGCGGGATGTCGGCGGCGGACTGGCTGGCGACGGCGGCAGAGGGAGAGATCAGTGAAGTCATCCGCACCTACGGGGAAGAGCGGTTTGCTAAATCGATTGCGCGCGCGCTTGTTGCGGCGCGGCAAACAGAGGCCATCCGCAGCACCGGGCAACTGGCGAATCTCATCGCCGCAGCGGTCAGGCGGCGCGAGCCGGGGCAGCATCCGGCGACCCGCAGCTTCCAGGCTATTCGGATTTATCTCAACCGCGAACTGGAAGAGCTGAGCGCCGTGCTGCCGCAATGCGTGGACAGGCTGCAGCCCGGCGGGCGGCTCGCGGTGATCAGCTTTCATTCGCTGGAAGACCGCATCGTCAAACGCTTCATGCGCGACGAGGCGCAGGGGGAACAGGCGCCGCGCCGCCTGCCGATCCCGGCCGCCATGCTGAAACCGGGCCGCCTGCAGCGGGTGGGCCGTGCCCAGCACGCGACCGCCGCCGAGGTGGCGGCCAATCCGCGGGCACGCAGTGCCGTGTTGCGGGTGGCGGAACGCATGGGCGAGGCGGCATGAGCCGTCTCGATATCGTCCTGGCACTGGTGCTGGTGGCGTGCGCGCTGGCCGTGATCCAGGCGCAGCACCGTGCGCGTACCTATTTTGTGGAACTGGAACGCTTGAAAAAAGAGGCGCGCGTGCTCGACGAGCAGTGGGGGAAACTGCAGTTGGAGCAGAGCACCTGGGCCAATCCGGCGCGGGTGGACGCGCTCGCGCGCACCCAGCTCGGCCTGGTGGCGCCGCCGCCGGAACGGGTGCGCGTCGAAACGCTGGTGGGCGCACCATGAATTACCATTCGCGCAAGCTGCTCAAGCTCAACCTCGCGCCCTGGCGCATGGCGACCGTGGGCGGACTGCTGCTCACCGGGCTGGTGCTGGTGGCGGGGCGCGCGCTTTATTTGCAGGGTTTGAACACCGATTATCTGCAGGGCAAGGGCGACGCGGTGGCCAACCGCAACCTCACCCTGCCCGCGCACCGCGGCCAGGTGTCCGACCGCCACGGCCAGCTGCTGGCGATCAGCACGCCGGTCGAGTCGCTGTGGGCGCGCCCGGCCGAGCTCCGGCTGACGGTCGATCAGCACGCGCACCTGGCCAGGGTGCTGGGCCTGCCCGCGCCGGCGCTGGCGGAGAAGCTGACGCGCAAGACGCGCGGTGAATTCAGCGTGCAGCGCCCGGTCACCCCGGAACAGGCGGTCAAGATCGCCGCCATGGGGGTGCCCGGCCTGCACCTGCGGCGCGAATTCCGTCGTTACTACCCGGCGGGTGAAGTGGCCGCGCATGTGGTGGGCTTCACCAATGTGGACGACCTCGGGCAGGAGGGCGTTGAACGCGCCTATCAGGACTGGCTGGCGGGACGCGCGGGCGAACGCCAGATTCTGCGCGACCGCCGCGGCAACACCATCCGCGATCTGGCGCCGATCAAGACCGCGCAAATGGGCGGCAATCTGGCGCTGGCGCTCGATCTCAAGATCCAATACCTGGCGCACCGCGAGCTCGCCGCCGCCATCGCCACCCACAAGGCCAAGGGCGGCAGCGTGGTGGTGCTCGACGCCAAGACCGGCGAAATCCTCGCGCTGGCCAACCAGCCGATCTTCAATCCCAACAACCGCCGCAATTACCAGCCGGGGCCGATGCGCAACCGTGCGGTGATCGACACCTTCGAGCCCGGCTCCACCATCAAGCCGTTTGTCGCGGCGGCGGTGCTGGAGCGCGGCCTGTTTCACCCGGACAGCGTGATCGACACGCCGCAAACCTGGCGCGTCGGCACCAAGCTGGTGCGCGACGAGCATCCGCGCCCGCACATGACGGTGACCGAGATCATCCAGAAATCGAGCAACGTCGGCGCCGCCAAAATGGCGATGATGCTGACGCCGCAGCAATACTGGGCGGTATTGCATCGTGCCGGCTTCGGCCAGCTGCCGGGTTCGGGCTTTCCCGGCGAAACCGCCGGCCGGCTGCGCGACGCCGGCACCTGGAAGCCGGTCGAGCACGCCACCATGGCCTATGGCTACGGCCTCTCGGTGAGCCTGCTGCAATTGACCCGCGCCTACATGGCATTCGCCAATGATGGCGAAGTGATGCCGCTGTCGTTCCTGAAGCGCGAGCCGCAGGAAACCGTCGGCGAGCGGGTGTTCTCCGCCGAGGTGGCGCGCGAAGTGCGCGCCATGATGGAAACGGTCACCCAGGAGGGGGGCACCGGGACGCGCACCCGGGTGCCGGGTTATCGCGTGGCGGGCAAAACCGGTACCGCGCACAAGATCGTCGACGGCCGCTACGCGCCCGACCGTTACCTGTCTTCCTTCGTCGGCATGGCGCCGGCCTCCAATCCGCGCCTCATCGTCGGCGTGGCAATCGACGAGCCGTCCGGCGGCGTGTATTACGGCGGCAGCGTGGCCGGCCCGGTGTTCGCCCAGGTCATGGCGGCCAGCTTGCGTCAGTTGGCATTGCCGCCCGACGCCCCGGAAACCGCGACGCGGATGACGCAGAGCACGCCCGTGGCGGTGCGGGCGGGCGGGGGCGCGTGATGGCAGGAACCCTCAAGGGCACGGGCCACACGAAGGGCGCAAGCGCCAAGCCCAGCCCGGCTTCGCCCGCATCCCGGGCAATCCGGGAATCGGTGCCGCACATCCTGGAGCGGCTCGGCATCACGCCCGACGCGCTTGTCAACGACAGCCGCAAGGCCGTGCCAGGCACGGTGTTCGCCGCCTATCCAGGCGAAACCCGCGATGGCCGCGACTTCATTGCGCAGGCGGTGGCGCAGCGTGTCGACGGCGTGCTGTGGGAGGCCGACCACTACCAGTGGGACCCAGCGCTCGCCATCCCCAATGCGGGCGTGGCCGGGCTGAAGACCCGTATCGGCGAAATCGCCGCCCACATATATGGTGAGCCTTCGCGCGCGCTGCATATGGTCGGCGTCACCGGCACCAATGGCAAAACCTCGGTGGCGCACTGGGTGGCGCAGGCGTTGTCGCAGTTGGGGCGGAAAACCGCCGTCATCGGCACCGTCGGCAACGGCTTTCCCCCTGTCGGAGACCAGCCCGGCGCGCTCACGCCGGCGCTCAACACCACGCCCGACGCCGTCGAATTGCAGCAGCGCCTTGCGCTCTACCGGCAGCAAGGTGCGGCGGGGTGCGCGATGGAGGTGTCGTCGCACGGCCTCGCGCAAGGGCGGATCAATGGCACCCGCTTCAACGTTGCGGTGCTGACCAACCTGTCGCGCGACCATCTCGACTACCACGGCGACATGGGCAGCTATGCCGATGCCAAGGCGCGCCTGTTCAACTGGCCGGGACTGCAGTGGGCCGTATTGAATGTCGACGATGCCTTCGGCCGGCAGCTGGAAAGCGAAACGCGGCCGTCGCGCGTCGCCGGCTACGGATTCCAGCGCGGTGCCGTGGTGGGAGAAAAGCTGCACCTGTCGCAAAGCGGCCTGCATCTGCGCGTGCACACCGACTGGGGCGATGCCGAACTCGACGTGCCGCTGCTGGGCCGCTTCAACGCCGCCAACCTGCTGGCCGCGCTCGCCGCCCTGCTGGTGTCGGAGGTGAAGCTGGACGACGCCTGCCGGGCGCTGGCGCACATCGCCCCGCCGCCGGGGCGGATGCAGGCGTTCGGCGGCAACGCTCATCCGCTGGTGGTGGTGGATTACGCCCACACCCCCGATGCGCTGGAAAAGGTGCTGGCCACCCTGCGCGAAATCGTCGGCGGCGGCCGCGTCATCTGCGTCTTCGGCTGCGGCGGCAACCGCGACAAGGGCAAGCGTCCATTGATGGGGCAGGCGGCCACCCGCGGCGCGGACGAGGTCTGGATCACCAGCGACAACCCGCGCAACGAAGATCCGCGCCACATCATCGACGACATCCTCGCCGGAACAAGCGGCAAGCCGCACGTCGAGGCGGATCGCGCGCGCGCCATCTTCGAGGCGATCGGCGGCGCGCATCAGGGCGACGTGGTGCTGATCGCCGGCAAGGGCCACGAGGACTACCAGGAAACGGGCGGCGAACGGCTGCCGTTCTCCGATGTCGCGGTGGCGAAGAAGGCGCTGGAGGCATGGACATGAGCATGATGCGTTTGTCCGAGGCCGCGGCCATGCTCGAGGTGCCGTTTGCCGGCGCGGACGCCGAGGTGCTGCGCGTCTCCACCGACAGCCGGGCGATCCAGCCGGGCGACCTCTTCATCGCGTTGCGCGGCGAAAGGTTCGACGGCGGCACCTTCGCTGCGCAGGCGCTGCAGCAAGGCGCCGCCGGCGTGGTGCTCGACCGCGCGCAGGCGCCGGAAATCGCCGCGGCCATCCGCGTCGACGACACCCGCCTCGCCCTTGGCAAGCTGGCCGCCGCCTGGCGCGCGCGCTTCAGACTGCCGGTGGTGGCGATCACCGGCAGCAACGGCAAAACCACCGTCAAGGAAATGCTGGCGGCGATCCTGCGGGTGGAAGCGGGGTCGGACGCGGCGGTGCTCAACACCGAAGGCAACCTCAACAACGACATCGGGCTGCCGCTGATGCTGCTGCGCCTGCGCGAGACGCACCAATTCGCCGTGCTCGAAATGGGCATGAACCACGCCGGCGAAATCGATTATCTGACGCGTCTGGCGCGGCCGGACGTGGCGGTGCTCAACAACGCGCTCGCGGCGCATATCGGCTTGCTCGGATCGCTTGAGAATATTGCGCGCGCCAAGGGCGAAATCTTCGCCGGCCTGACCGATGCGGGCATCGCGGTGTTCAACGCCGACAGCGCGTATGCCGGAATGTGGCGCGAACTCAATGCGCGCCGCTGCATGCTGGATTTTGGCCTGACCCCGGCGGCGGCGATCCATGGCCGCTATCGGCCCGGCGGATTCGGCTCGATGCTGACCATCGCCTTGCCGAATGCCGAGCTCGAGGTGGAACTGCAGGTGCCGGGCGAGCACAACGCGATGAACGCGCTTGCCGCCGCCGCCGCCGCCTTCGCGCTCGACGTCAGCCATCGCAGCATCGTCGCCGGCCTGGCGGGCTTCGGCGGCGTCAAGGGCCGTCTGCAAAGAACGGCCGCGCTGCACGGCAGCACCTTCATCGACGACACCTACAACGCCAATCCCGACTCGGTCAGAGCCGCGCTGGCGGTGCTGGCGCGGCAGCCCGGCAGGAAGCTGCTGGTGCTGGGCGACATGGGCGAACTCGGCAGCGACGCCGCGGCGATGCATGCGCAAATCGGCCTTGCCGCGCGTGCCGCGGGGGTGGACAGGCTGCTGGCGCTGGGCGAGTTGACGAAAGAAACCGCTGCCGCATTCGGCGCCGGCGCGATGCACTTCGAACGCATCCAGGAATTGCTTGCCGAACTCGAAAACGAACTCGCGCCCGACACCACGGTGCTGGTGAAGGGGTCGCGCTTCATGCAGA
>NZ_MKUG01000065.1 GCF_001897685.1 Thiobacillus sp. 65-1402 | reverse complement strand
CATGAGCGGGCGCGAGCGTGCGATCGAGGTGTTTAGCCAGCTGCGCGTGTGGGATACCGAGCACAACAGCGGCGTGCTGGTCTATCTGCTGCTGGCCGACCACGATATCGAAATTGTCGCCGACCGCGGCATTGCCGCGCGGGTGGAGGCCTCCGCATGGGAGGCGGTGGCGCAGGCGATGGAGGCCGCTTTCAGGCAGGGCGAATACAGGCGCGGTGCGCTGGCCGGCATCGAGCAGATCGGCGCGCTGCTGGCGGCGCATTTTCCGTTGTCCGGGGATTCATCCCCTTCCGGGGGCAATCCGGACGAACTGGCGAATCGCCCCGTTATCGTGTGAGCAGACGAGAAACAGCGTGCTGAGCAACTACACCTAATGCACGACATCGTGGCGATGCCGTAGCCAGATTGCCGTCATCACGCTGCTGATGAACAGCCCGAATACCCAGACGATGGTGTGGATGTGCCAGTCGGCGCGCACCATCAGGGCATAGGCGCCGGTCAGCACCAGGATGCTGATGTTTTCATTGAAATTCTGCTGGGCGATGGAATGGCCGGCCCCCATCAACAGATGCCCGCGATGTTGCAGCAGGGCATTCATCGGCACCACGAAATAACCCGCCAGCACGCCTGCCAGCAGCAACAGCAGCAGGGCCGGGATCAGGCTTTCCACCCAGATCAGTGCGATCGGCACGAAGCCGAGGATGATGCCGGCGGGCAGGACGCTGATGGCGCGCTGCAGGCGAACGAATTTGCCGGCCAGGATCGAGCCGATGGCGATGCCGAATGCGGAGGCGGCGGTGAGCTGGGTCGCCTGGTCGAGACCATAGTTCAGGTTGAGTGCGGCCCAGGCGATGATGAGCAGGCGCAGCGTCGCGCCGACGCCCCAGAACAGCGTGGTGACGGCGAGCGAAACCTGGCCGAGCGGGTCGCGCCACAGCAGCTTGAAGCTGTGCCAGAAGTCGTGCAGGACATACAGCGGCGACTTGCTGGGGAGCATGTGGTCGATCGGCAGGCGCGGGATGAACAGGTTGATGATGGCGGCGCCCAGATAAAGGCTGGTAATGGCGACGATGGCGAATTTGGGGGCGATGACCATGGCCGAGAGCCCGGCGCGGCTAAGTATGCCTTCCGCGAACTGCGGGTTGATGAGCGCGCCGCCGATGATGGCGCCGAGCACGATGGCGGCGACGGTGGTGCCTTCCATCCAGCTGTTGGCGACGACGAGTTTCTCGGACGGCAGCAGTTCGGTCAGGATGCCGTATTTGGCGGGCGAATACATGGCCGCGCCGATGCCGACGATGGCGTAGGCCAGCAAGGGATGCAACCCGGCCAGCATGGTGAGGCAGCCGGCGAATTTGACCGTGTTGGCGATGAGCATGACGCGGCCTTTGGGCAGGGCGTCGGCAAACGGCCCCACCAGCGGCGCCAGCACGATATAGGCAATGACGAAAACCGTTTGCAGCAGCGGCGAATACCACTCCGGCGCAGAAAAGAACAGTAGCAGGCCGATGGCCGCGAACAGCAGGGCGTTGTCGGCCAATGCGGACAGGAACTGCGCCAGCAAGATGGTGTAAAACGCGCGGTTCACGGTGTGGCCAAATCAGGGGCGGCGGCAGGGGGTATGGGACTGGCGCCCGGGCGCTGGCGAAAGGCCAGCGAATACAATGGGTTGGTTGGGAGCAGGTTTCAACACGGACGGGTTTGTGGTTGAATAAATTTCTTTTTTGACCCGGAGGCGAGGATTAATGGCCGACCGCAGACTGCAGGTATTCTACACCGTCGCCAAGCAGCTCAGCTTCACCAAGGCCGCGGATGTCCTTTATATGACCCAGCCCGCGGTGACTTTTCAGGTCAAGCAGCTGGAGGAGCATTTCAATACCCGCCTGTTCGAGCGCAGTCACGGCAAGATTTCCCTGACGCCCGCGGGCGATCTGGTGCTGGGGTATGCCGATCGCATTCTGGCGTTGACCGCCGAGATGGAAGCGCGCGTGGGCGAGTTGACCGGGCAGGTGACGGGCCCCTTGATGATCGGCGCGTCGACCACCATTGCCGAATACCAGCTGCCGCGCATTCTGGGGGAGTTCAAGGAACGCTTTCCGCAGGTGCAGGCGCGTCTGACCGTTGCCAACTCGGAAACCGTGGCGGCCAAGGTGGCGGATCATTCGCTTGATGTCGGCCTGATCGAGGCGCCTTCGCACAATCCCAACCTGACCACGCTGGCGTGCTGCGAGGACGAGCTGGTGATGATTTGTTCGCCCAATCATGCGCTGGCCTCGCGTTCGAGCGTGAACGCGCCCGACATTGCCGAACAGCCCTACGTGTCGCGCGAGCACGGTTCCGGTACGCGCGAGGTGGTCGACGATTTCTTCAAGAGCAATGGCGTCAATCCCGACGACCTGCACATCGAAATGGAGCTTGGCAGCCGCGAGGCGATCAAAGGTGCGGTCGAGGCCAACCTGGGCGTGGCCATCATGTCGGCTTCCACCGTCACTAAGGAAATCCAGCTCGGCACGCTGGTTGCGGTGCCGTTGAACCCCCGGCTGACGCGTGAGCTGTCGATGGTCTATGCGCAGGAGAAATTCCGCAGCAAGCTGCTCGATGCGTTCATCAGCTTTGTCGAAAACAAGTTTCAGCAGTGCAATGTCGATGTCATTCCGCTGAAACGCACGCTCAAGGGGCGCGGGCGCTGATGCGCGACAGCAAACGCCTGGTGTCGATATTCCGGTCGCTATCGGAAACCCGGCAGCAGGCCTTGCTGGAATATGCCGAGTTTCTGGCGGTCAAGGAGGGGGCCGAGGTTGCCGCAGCTCCGCCGAGCGAACCGCTGCCGATCCCGCGCCCCGAGCAGGAAAACGTGGTGAAGGCGATTCAGCGTTTGATGCAGACCTATCCGATGCTGGAACGCAACCAGATCTTTCACGAGGCCTCCGCGCAGATGACCCGTCACCTGGTGCACGGGGTGGCCGCGGCGGAAGCGATCGACGAACTCGAGCGGATTTTTGCGCGCCAGTATCAGCAGCATCTCGAAATGCTGCAAAAAGACCTGCTGTCGTCCTGACCCCGCGGGCGGCTTAGCCGGGCAATGCGCTCCCGCACTGCCAGCAGCTCAGGAAATTGCCGGGATTGCGCTCGCTGCAGTGCGGGCAGGTTTTTTCTTCGCCCGGTGCCGGGCTTGGAAAATCCGCCAACGCCTCGCGCGCATGGCGTTCTTGCGTGTCGTCGTCGACCCACACCTCCGGCTGTGCCTGCATGAACGGCAGCTCGCCCAGCGCACCGGCGGCATTGGCATTGAGGATGTGGTTGGCGATGCCGAGGCTGGACAGCATGTCGGCAGCCAACTGGGCGTCGAGCAGGGTGGGGGCGATGTGAACCCGCTTCATCGACGGGGAAAATGCCTCAGTTCTTGCGGCGGACGCGCACGATGAGGTCGATGCCCTCGGTCACCATGCCGGGCGGCAGCGGCGGCAGGCCGGAAATCCGCACATGCCCGGCATCGATGTCGGACAGCCTGCCGCTGTCGACCTCGTAGAGATGGTGGTGCGGGCGGGTATTGGGGTCGAAGAACACCTTGCTCGGGTCGACGATCACCTCGCGCACCAGACCCTTCTCCAGAAACAGCTTGAGTGTGTTGTAGACCGTGGCCTTGGAGGTTTCGGAATGGCGGGTATTGACGATCGCCATTACCTGATCGGCTGACAGGTGTTCCTGGCGCGAAAACAGCGCATGCGCAATCTCGATCCGCTGGTGGGTCGGATTGATGTCGTGGCTGCGCAGGAGTCCGGCCATGTTGTCGCGCGTGTAATCCATGGGGCAATCATAATCAGCAATCTGGACTTTGTCTAATTTCCGGAATAGGTATGACTGTTATCTGGGAGCGCTGCCGGGCGCGGCAAAATGCCAAAAACCGGTACAATCGCAGCCAGACTTTTTGGCCAGACTTTTTAAAGCAGAATCCTGTGCTTACGCTCACCCGCCTCGATAGCGCGCAGCCTGATTTCCAGGCGCGCCTTACCCGCCTGCTGCAATTCGACGATGCCACTGATGCCGCCATCGAGCAGACCGTCGCTGCGATCCTGCACGAAGTGAAAGCGCGGGGCGATGCCGCGGTGCTCGAATATACCGAGCGTTTCGACCGCCTGCCGGCCGCTTCCCTGGCCAGCCTGGAGCTGAGCCCGGCGCAATTGCAGGCTGCACTCGCAGCCTTGCCCGCCGATACCCGCCAGGCACTGGAAGCCGCGGCGGAGCGCGTGCGCCGCTACCACGAGAAGCAGGTCCAGGGTTCGTGGACCTACACCGAGGCCGACGGCACCGTGTTGGGGCAGCAGGTCACCCCGCTCGACCGCGTCGGGCTGTATGTGCCGGGCGGCAAGGCTGCCTATCCCTCGTCGGTGCTGATGAACGCGATCCCGGCCAAGGTGGCAGGGGTCGGTGAACTCATCATGGTGGTGCCGACTCCGGGCGGCGAACAGAATCAGCTGGTGCTGGCCGCCGCCGCGATTGCAGGTGTCGACCGCGTGTTCACCATCGGTGGTGCGCAGGCCGTGGCGGCGCTGGCCTACGGCACCGAGACCGTGCCGCAGGTCGACAAGATCGTCGGTCCCGGCAACGCCTACGTGGCGGCGGCCAAGCGCCGCGTGTTCGGCACCGTGGGCATCGACATGATCGCCGGCCCGTCCGAAATCCTGGTGATCGCCGACGGCAATACGCCGCCGGAATGGGTGGCGATGGATCTGTTCTCGCAGGCCGAGCACGACGAAATGGCGCAGGCTATCCTGTTGTCGCCCGATGCGGCCTATCTCGACGCGGTGGCGGCGGCGATCGACAAACTGCTCGAAGAGATGCCGCGCAGCGAAGTGATCCGCACCTCGCTCACCAACCGCGGCGCGCTGATCAAAACGCGCGACCTCGACGACGCCGTGGCGATCTCGAACACCATCGCACCGGAGCATCTGGAGTTGTCGGTGGCCGACCCCGACGCGCTGCTGCCCAAACTGCGCCACGCCGGCGCGATCTTCATGGGCAGGAACACCTGCGAGGCGCTGGGCGACTACTGCGCCGGGCCGAACCACGTGCTGCCGACTTCGCGCACCGCACGCTTCTCATCGCCGCTGGGGGTGTACGACTTCCAGAAACGCAGCAGCCTGATCCACGTGTCCGAGGCCGGCGCGCAGACGCTGGGGCGGATCGCCGCCACCCTGGCCTACGGCGAAGGTCTGCAGGCGCACGCGCGTTCGGCCGAATATCGCCTGATCCATAAATGAGCCGCGCCACGCGATGAGCCGATTCTGGAGCGCCGTGGTGCACGGCCTGACGCCCTATGTACCGGGCGAGCAGCCGAAGCTGGCCAACCTGGTCAAGCTCAACACCAACGAGAATCCCTACGGCCCGAGCCCCAGGGTGCTGGATGCTGTGCGCGCAGAAGCCGCCGACACATTGCGCCTGTATCCCGACCCCAACTCGGACCGGCTGCGCGCCGGCATCGCCGCCTATCATGGCGTGACGGCCGACCAGGTGTTCGTCGGCAACGGTTCCGACGAGGTGCTGGCGCATGCCTTCATGGCGCTCTTGAAGCACGACCGGCCGATCCTGTTCCCGGACATCACCTACAGCTTCTATCCGGTGTATTGCGGACTGTACGAAATCGCCCACCGTGCGATTCCGCTTACGCAGGCGTTCGAGATCCAGGTCGACGATTACCTGACGCCCAACGGCGGGGTGATTTTCCCCAACCCCAATGCCCCCACCGGGCGGCTGCTGGCGCTGGGCGAGGTCGAGCGCCTGCTGGCCGGCAACCCGGATTCGGTGGTGGTGATCGACGAAGCCTACATCGACTTCGGCGGCGAATCGGCGGTGGGCCTGGTCGCGCGCTACCCGCAACTGCTGGTGGTCCGCACCCTGTCGAAGTCGCATGCGCTGGCCGGCCTGCGCGTCGGCTACGCCATCGGCCAGGCGCAGCTGATCGAGGCGCTCAACCGGGTGAAGGACAGCTTCAATTCCTATCCGCTCGACCGCTTTGCCCAGGCGGGTGCGCTGGCGTCGATGGACGACCATGCCTATTTCGAGCGCATCTGCGCGAAAGTCGTGGCGACCCGCACCCGGCTGGTGGCTGAAATGGACGAGCTTGGCTTCGAGGTGCTGCCCTCGGCCGCCAACTTCGTCTTTGCCCGCCACCCCGCGCATGATGGCGCCGAACTGGCAGCCGCGCTGCGCGAGCGCAGCATCATCGTGCGCCATTTCAGGAATCCGGCCCGCATCGCGCCGTTCCTGCGCATTACGATCGGCACCGATGCGCAATGCGATGCGCTGCTCGCCGCATTGAAAGCCGTCGCGAACTGCTAGAATCCCCTAAAGCCTTATTTTTAGACGCCATGCGCACCGCCCAAGTCACCCGCAACACCCTCGAGACCCAGGTCACGGTCAGCCTCAACCTGGACGGCACCGGCATCGCCAAGCTTGCCACCGGCGTGCCGTTTCTCGATCACATGCTCGACCAGATCGCGCGCCACGGCCTGATTGACCTGGATATCCAGGCCTGCGGCGACCTGCACATCGACGCTCACCACACGGTGGAAGACACCGGGATCACGTTCGGCCAGGCGTTTGCCCGGGCGCTCGGCGACAAGAAAGGCATCCGCCGCTACGGCCATGCCTATGTTCCGCTCGACGAGGCGCTGTCGCGCGTGGTGATCGACCTGTCGGGTCGCCCCGGACTGGAATACCACGTCGACTACACCCGTGCGCGCATCGGCGAGTTCGACGTCGACCTGTTCCTCGAGTTCTTCCGTGGTTTCATCAACCACGCCGGGGTGACGCTGCACATCGACAATCTGCGCGGCATCAATGCGCACCACCAGGCCGAAACCATTTTCAAGGCGTTCGGCCGCGCGCTGCGCATGGCGGTGGAAGCCGACCTGCGCATGGGCGACGTGCTGCCATCGACAAAAGGCGCGCTATGAGGACAGCGGCAATATCAGGCGGCTGCGCGATGCGCGCCGCGCAAATCGAGGCGGCTGGCCTGTGAGCGTCGACATCGCCGTCATCGACTACGGCATGGGCAATCTGCGTTCGGTCTCCAAAGCCATCGAACACGTTGCGCCGGCGGCGACCGTGGCGGTGACTTCCGACCCGGCCGTGATTGCCGCAGCCGGCCGCGTGGTGTTTCCGGGGCAGGGCGCCGCACGCGACTGCATGCGCGAAATCGATGCACGCGGCCTGCGCCAGGCGATCGTCGATGCTGCCCGCAGCAAGCCTTTTCTGGGCATCTGCATGGGGATGCAGGTGCTGTTCGAACACAGCGAGGAAGGCGATACCGCCTGTCTGGGGATCCTGCCCGGCAGCGTGCAGCGTTTCCCGCACGAGGCGATGCACGACGGTCGAGGGAATAAACTGAAAGTGCCGCACATGGGCTGGAACAACGTCCATCAGGTGGTGCCGCATCCGTTGTGGGCAGGAATCGAGGAAGGCGCGCGTTTCTACTTCGTCCACAGCTATTTCGTGCAGCCGGCTTCGCCGGAGGTGATCGCGGGATTTTCGCATTACCCGTTCCCGTTCACCTGCGCGGTGGCCTCTGCGAACATGTTCGCCGTGCAGTTTCACCCGGAAAAAAGCCAGAATGCCGGATTGACGCTGCTGGGCAATTTTGTAACCTGGAATCCGGGTGCCTCTGAAACCGCCTGTGATATGTCCGGCGCGGCCTGCGCCTAATATTTACTCTGTACGACCCTGCTGATCAGCCATGTTAATTATTCCTGCGATCGACCTTAAAGACGGCCACTGCGTGCGCCTGGAACAAGGCGAAATGGACAAGGCGACCGTGTTCTCCGAGGACCCTGCGGCGACCGCCCGTCGCTGGAAGGAGTTGGGCGCGCGGCGCCTGCACCTGGTCGACCTCAACGGCGCCTTTGCCGGCAAGCCGGTCAACGACGCGGCGATCCGCTCCATCGTCGAGGCGGTGGGCGACGAGATGCCGGTGCAGCTCGGCGGCGGCATCCGCGACCTCGCCACCATCGAGCGCTATCTCGACGACGGCGTGCGCTACGTCATCATCGGCACCGCGGCGGTGAAGAACCCCGGTTTCCTGCACGAAGCCTGCGACGCCTTCCCCGGCCACGTGATGGTCGGGCTCGACGCCAAGGACGGCAAGATCGCGGTCGAGGGCTGGTCCAAGATCACCGGCCACGACGTCATCGACCTGGCCAAGCGCTTCGAGGGTTACGGCGTCGAGGCCATTATCTACACCGACATCGGCCGCGACGGCATGCTGACCGGGGTGAACGTCGAAGCCACCCAGCGCCTGGCGCAGGCGCTGTCGATCCCGGTCATCGCCAGCGGCGGTGTCACCAACCTCGACGACGTCAAGGCACTCTCCGCCGTGGCCAAGGACGGCATCATCGGCGCGATCACCGGCCGCGCCATCTACCAGGGCACGCTCGATTTCGCCGAGGCGCAGAAACTTGCCGACGAACTGGCGGGCGGCGTGTTCGGCGTTTAATTCATGCTCGCGAAACGCATCATTCCCTGCCTCGACGTCACCAACGGCCGCGTGGTCAAGGGGGTCAATTTCGTCGAACTGAAGGACGCCGGCGACCCGGTGGAAATCGCCCGCCGCTACAACGAGGCGGGCGCCGACGAACTGACCTTTCTCGATATCACCGCAAGCTCGGACAACCGCGACCTGATCCTCCACATCGTCGAAGCCGTGGCCGCCGAAGTGTTCATTCCCTTGACGGTCGGCGGCGGCGTGCGCGAAGTGGCCGACGTGCAGCGCCTGCTCAACGCCGGCGCGGACAAGGTCAGCATCAATACCTCGGCGGTGATGAATCCGCAGTTGGTGAAGGATGCAGCTGATCGATACGGTAGCCAGTGCATCGTGGTGGCCATCGATTCCAAGCGAGTGGGCGATCACTGGGAGGTCTTCACCCACGGCGGCCGCAAGGCCACCGGACTCGACGCCATCGAATGGGCGAAAAAGATGGAAAGTCTCGGCGCGGGCGAGCTGCTGCTGACCTCGATGGACCGCGACGGCACCAAGAGCGGCTTTGACCTGGAGCTGACGCGTGCGATTTCCGAGGCGGTCGACATCCCCATCATCGCCAGCGGCGGTGTCGGCAACCTGCAGCATCTGGTCGACGGCGTGCGCGAAGGCCGCGCCGACGCGGTGCTGGCGGCGAGCATTTTCCACTTCGGCGAGTACGGCATCGACGAAGCGAAAAAATACATGAAGCGGCACGGCATCGAGGTGCGCCTGTGAGCGACTGGCTCGACACCGTCAAGTGGGATGCGCAGGGGCTGGTGCCGGCGATCGCCCAGGATGCCGCTAGCGGTGAAATCCTGATGGTCGCATGGATGAACCGCGAGGCGCTGGAAGAGACTGCGCGCACCGGACGTGGCGTTTACTTTTCGCGCTCTCGTGGCAAATTGTGGCGCAAGGGCGAGGAATCCGGCCATGTGCAGAAGGTCAGCGAAATCCGCCTGGATTGCGACAACGACGTGGTGCTGCTGAAAGTTGAACAACTCGGCGGCATTGCCTGTCATACAGGACGACGCTCCTGTTTTTTTCAGAGGCTCGACCGCGACAAGCAGGGCGGCGAGCGCTGGGTGACGACCGCCCCGGTGCTGAAAGCCCCCGCTGAGATCTACCGCAAATGAGCGATATCCTGGATCGCCTGGCAGAGACGCTGGAAGCGCGCAAGGAGGCGTCGCCCGACAGTTCGTACGTGGCCAAACTGTACGCCAAGGGCACCGACGCCATCCTGAAGAAAATCGGTGAGGAAGCGACCGAGACCGTGATGGCGGCGAAGGACGACCAGGCGGAAAAGATCATCTACGAAGTCGCCGATTTGTGGTTTCATACTTTGGTATTGCTGGCACACAAGGGGCTGAAGCCGGCGGATGTGTTGAACGAGCTGGCACGCCGGGAAGGGCTGTCGGGTCTGGCGGAAAAGGCGAATCGGCATGAGTGACTGCATCTTCTGCAAAATCGTCGCCGGCCAACTGCCGTGCGGCAAGGTCCATGAAGACGAGGAAGTGCTGGCGTTTCACGATATCCACCCGTTTGCGCGGGTGCATTTCCTGATCATTCCAAAGCAGCACGTCGCTACGCTGGACGATTGCACGCCCGCACACGAGAAACTGCTCGGCAAGATGCTTCTGCTGGCGCCGCGCCTGGCCAGGGAGCAGGGGCTCGATACCGGGTTCAAGACCCTGATCAATACCGGACGTGGCGGCGGCCAGGAAGTGTTCCACATCCACGTTCACGTATTTGGCGGGGGTGACCCCGTTTCACGCAGTTAAGTCAAAAGGAGACGTATTATGGGTGGCTTCAGCATTTGGCATTGGCTAATCGTTCTGGTCGTGGTATTGCTGATTTTCGGCACCAAGAAGCTGCGTAACATCGGCAGCGATCTTGGCGGGGCGGTCAAGGGCTTCAAGGAAGGCATGAAGGAGGATGCGCCCAAGCTCGGCGACAGCGCCGAACAAAGCGGCAACACCATCGACGCGGAAGTCAAGGACAAGCACCACTCTTGAGGATGCGGAACAGGGTGGGGGCGGGTGAAAATTCGCCGAGCACGGTTCCCACTATCGCCTTATTCCTGGTTGGACCTGAATGTTCGATATCGGCTTTACTGAACTCATCGTTGTCGGCGTGGTTGCGCTGATCGTCATCGGCCCCGAGCGTCTGCCCAAGGTCGCGCGCACGGCGGGGCATTTGTATGGCCGCATGCAACGCTATGTGTCGTCCGTAAAATCGGACATCAGCCACGAGATACAGCTGGATGAAATTCGCCGTGTCGGCGTGGAGATCAAGAACTCGGCCGAGTTGGCGGCGCTGGACGCCAAGCAGCAAGTCAGTGCGGTTGACGATTACCTGCGCGACGAGGCAAGCGGCATCAACAAGGCGTTGACGGCGACGGCAGCCACCGCAACCGCGGGTGAACGCCCTGCCAACGAACCTGCAATGAAAGAGACCCCGGAGCCGGTCGTGCAGCAAAGCCTGCCGCTGGACGAGCCGGATCAGAACCTTGCCGCTGACACGCCGTCTGCCGTGGTGGAAACGACGCGCGGCGAAACTGCAGGAAAAACCGCATGAGCGACGTGCAGGAAACCTTTATCTCGCATTTGATCGAAATGCGCGATCGCCTGTTGCGCGCAGTGGTGGTGGTGGTGGTGATTTTCATCTGCCTGTTCCCCTGGGCGCAGGATTTGTATGCGCTGCTGGCCAAGCCATTGCTGGCGGCGCTGCCCAAGGGCGGGCAGATGATCGCCACCGAGGTCACGACACCGTTCTTCGTGCCGATCAAGGTCACCATGATGACCGCCTTCCTGTTGGCGTTGCCATGGGTGTTCTTCCAGGTCTGGGCGTTTGTCGCACCGGGGCTGTACCAGCATGAAAAGCGTCTTGGCGTGCCGCTGGTGATCGCCAGCGTCATTCTGTTCCTGCTGGGGATGGCGTTCGCCTATTTCCTGGTGTTCCCGGTGGTGTTCGGCTTCATCGTCGGCGTTGCACCCGAGGGGGTGGCGGTGATGACCGATATCGGCAAATACCTCGACTTTGTGATGACCTTGTTCATGGCCTTCGGGATTACCTTCGAGGTTCCCGTTGCCGTGGTGCTGCTGGTCAAAATGGGTATGGTGTCGGTGGCCAAACTGCGCGAAATCCGGCCGTATGTCATCGTCGGCGCCTTTATTATCGGCGCGATATTCACCCCGCCCGACGTGATCTCGCAATTCATGCTGGCAGTGCCGCTGTGGGTGCTGTACGAACTGGGTATCATCGTTGCCGCCCTGATCACCAAGCCCAAGCCTGAATCCGAGGCAGTTGAATCCGCCTCGGATTACACGCCGATGTCGCAATCCGACATGGATGCGGAATTGGACCGTATCGAAGCCAGTCTGATCGATCGCCCCCCAAGCTTGCCCGATCAAACCGAACCCGGCTCGCCCAAGAGCCGTTAGCGCACCAATGCAGTGCCATTGCGCGGCCCAGTCCGCGCTGGCGGGGCGGGTTTCCCCATTTTTTGAAGGCATCGCCTGGACGGCAATGGCGGTCTTCGGGTTTGGCTGCCAAGTGCCGCGGGAGTGAAATTCCGTGACTTTGCCGGGTATCGGTGGCGCTGCATGCCATGGGCGGCTGCCGCTGCGCTTGGCGGTC
>NZ_MKUG01000064.1 GCF_001897685.1 Thiobacillus sp. 65-1402 | reverse complement strand
CGCTGGTGCTGCATGGCGTACAGCACGTGCTGTATCCCGAGGTGAGGCTCGACGCCTGGCCGGACGCGGATCGCCGCAGCCGTTTCGTCTTCATCGTGCGCGACCTCGAGCCCGGCTTCGTGGAAAAGCTGCTGGCCGATTTCACCGGTGCGGCGCGCAGCCAGGCCGAGCCTGACGCGCAGGCAATTCCATGAACCTGGCGCAGCAATGCCTTGTCGGCGCGATCCGCCTCTACCAGTTGGCGCTCTCGCCATGGCTGGGCCGGCAATGCCGCTACCTGCCGACCTGCTCGGAATACGGCAAGGAAGCGATCGAAAAACACGGCGCGCTCAAGGGCGGCTGGCTGGCTGCCAAACGCATCGGCCGCTGCCGCCCCGGCTGCGCCCACGGCTACGACCCGGTGCCGCCAGTCGAGAAGCGCAAATAAATGCAGCCCCTGTTCCTCCGCCACCTGCTGCCCTGGCTGTTCGCGCTGATTCTGTTGTGCGGGCAGGCGGCGGCGTTCGCGCATACGCTGACCCATCTGCACCCGCACGACGCGGATCAGGCCAATCATCCCTGCGAAGTCTGCATCGCCCAGGCGCAGCTGGGCTCGGTCGCGCCGCCCGGCCTGCTCGTCCTGACGATTCCGCCTAGCGCCCGCATGGACCTGCCCGCCGACACGCCCGTGCGCGCCGATCTCGCGCCCCGTCCCGCTTGCGCCCGCGCCCCGCCCTTCTCCGTCCACGCCTGACCTTCGTCCGGCCCGCGCAACGCCAGCGCGGGCCAGTGTCATTCGTTTACGGAGTGAAAAATGTTACGTCCCGCTATTCTGGCGACCGCGCTCGCGGCTGCCTTTCCGGTTTCCGCCGACGCCGACCTCGACGCGCTGCGCGCCGAGCTGAAGCAAATGAAATCCAGCTACGAGGCACGCATCCAGGCGCTGGAAGCCCGCTTGCAGCAGGCTGACGCCGCTCCCGCCCCGATCGCCGTGCAAGCCGACGCTGCCCCGCAGCAAGGCACGGCTGCCGGCAACCGTTTCAACCCGGATATCTCGCTCATCCTGCAAGGCAAGTACGCCCATCTCGACGATATCGAGCATCGTCAGATCAGCGGCTTCCTGCCTGCCGGGCACGACCACGGCGCGCCGCGCGGCTTCTCGCTCGACCACACCGAACTGGTGATGTCGGCCAGCATCGACCCCTACTTCCGCGGCTATTTCAACCTCGCCCTGCTGGACGAGGAAGTCGCCATCGAAGAAGCCTGGTTCCAGACCACGGCGCTCGGCCATGGCGTCTCGCTCAAGGGCGGGCGTTTCCTGTCGGGGCTCGGCTACCAGAACCAGCAGCATCCGCACGCCTGGGATTTCGCCGACAACGCCCTGATGTACCGCGCGCTGTTCGGCGAGGCCTACGGCAACGACGGCGTGCAGCTGAAATGGGTGGCGCCGACCGATCTGTATATGGAGTTGGGTGCCGAAGCCGGACGCGGCGCCAACTTCCCCGGCACCGACCGCGACAGCAACGGCGCCGGCAGCTACGCGCTGTTCGGTCATCTCGGCGGCGATGTCGGCGCCTCCCACAGCTGGCGCGCCGGGCTGTCCTACCTGCACAGCAAGGCGCATGAGCGTGACAGCGAGCTGGAAGACATTGACGGCGTGCACGCCGAAACCCTGTTCTCGGGCAAGAGCACAACCTGGGTGACGGACCTCGTCTGGAAATGGGCGCCCGACGGCAACGCATCGGAGCGGAACTTCAAGTTCGCCGCCGAATACTTCCGCCGCAGCGAGCGCGGCAGCCTGCTGTGCGAGGACAACACGAGCGCCGGCGGCGCGTGCGACGGCAGCGACGCCGCCTACCGCTCCCGCCAATCCGGCTTCTACGCCCAGGGCGTCTACCAGTTCATGCCGCGCTGGCGCACCGGCTACCGCTACGACCGCCTGGACCCCGGCGCGGTCGACTTCGGTGCCAACAGCGCCTTCCTGCCCGTTTCGGAATACAAGCCGGCACGCCACTCGCTGATGCTCGATTACTCGCCGTCCGAATTCTCGCGCCTGCGCCTGCAGTATTCGCAGGACAAGTCGATGGAGAACGCGCGCGAAAACCAGTGGTTCGTGCAGTACATCCACAGCCTGGGCGCGCACGGCGCCCATGCTTTCTGAGGAGAGACGCGTGAAACGACTGCTGGCCTGTCTCATCCTGTGGCTACCCGTGTACGCGCACGCCGCCCTCAACGTGTTCGCCTGCGAGCCCGAATGGGCCGCCCTGGCCGGGGAAATCGGCGGCGCCGACGTCAGCGTGTTCGCCGCCACCACGGCCCTGCAGGACCCGCACCGCATCGAGGCACGCCCCAGCCTGATCGCGCAGATGCGGCGCGCCGGGCTGGTCGTGTGCACCGGCGCCGAGCTGGAAACCGGCTGGCTGCCGGTGCTGCTGCGCGAAGCGGGCAACGCCGGGGTGCAGCTCGGGCGCCGCGGCTACTTCGAAGCCACGCAAAGCGTGCCGCTGCTGGACAAGCCAGCGCGGCTGGATCGCGCCGAAGGCGATGTGCACGCCGAGGGCAATCCGCACATCCACACCGATCCCCGCAACATCCTGCGCGTCAGCGAAGCGCTGGCGGCGCGGCTGGCCGAGGTCGACCCGGCGAACGCCGCCGCATACCGCGCGCGCGCGCAGGCCTTCGCCGCGCGCTGGAACGCGGCGATGGCGCGCTGGCAAACGCGGGCCGCGCCGCTCGCGGGCATGCCGGTGGCGGTGCAGCATCCATCGTTTCGCTATCTGCTGAACTGGCTGGGGATGCGCACGGTGGCCACGCTCGAACCCAAGCCCGGCGTCGAGCCCTCGGTTAGCCACCTGGCGCAGGTGGCCGCGCAGTTGCAGGCGACGCCCGCCAAAGCCGTGCTGCGGGCGGCCTACCAGAGCCCGCGCCCGGCCGACTGGCTGGCGCGGCGCGCCGGGATTCCCGCGCTGGCGCTGCCCTACACCGTGGGTGGCAGCGCGCGGGCAAGCGATCTGTTCGGCCTGTTCGACGACACGCTGGATCAACTGCTGAAAGCTGCGCCATGAATTCCACGCTGAACCTCGCCGCGCTCGACCCCGGCCTGCTGGGCTGGCCGCTGCTCGCCGGCTTGCTGGTGCTGGCCACCCACGTGCCGCTGGGACGGCGGGTGCTGGCGCGCGGGGTTATTTTTCTCGACCTGGCGATCGCGCAGATCGCGGTGCTCGGCGTGATCGCGGCCCACGCGTTGGATCTGGCGCCGGATGGCTGGCCCACCCAGCTTGCCGCCGCGGCGGCGGCGCTGGCGGGCGCAGCCCTGCTGGCAGGCTGCGAGCGCCGCTGGCCTGCCGTTCAGGAAGCGCTGATCGGCTCGGCTTTCGTGGTGGCAGCCAGTCTCGGCGCACTCCTGCTGGCCGGCGATCCGCACGGCGGCGAGCACCTGTCCGAGCTGCTCACCGGACAGATCCTCTGGGCGACCCCGCGGCAAGCCGCGCAGATCGGCGTCCTGTACGCCGCGCTGCTGGCGCTGTGGGCATGGCGCGGCACCGGCCTCGGGACGCTCGGGTTTTATCTGGTCTTCGCACTCGCCATCACCGCCTCGGTGCAGCTGGTGGGCGTGTATCTGGTATTTGCCAGCCTGATTCTGCCCGCGCTGGCGGTACGCGGCTGGCCGCCGCGCACGGGACTGCTCGCCGGCTGGGCGCTGGGCGCGCTGGCGTATGCGGCGGGGCTGGCCGCCTCGGCGTTGTTCGACTGGCCCGCCGGCCCGGCGATCGTCATCGCGCTTGCCATCGCCGCCCTGCTCGGCGGGAGCCTGCTGCGGGTTGCTGCACGCGGGCGACAGCGCTAGTATCCAACACTGATTCCCTCATCCAAGCACGCATATTCCGTGGCTCTCCCGTTTTTCAAAAAAGGCAAGGACAAGGTCCCCGCCGCCGCGCACAAGCCGGCAGCCGTGCGGGAAACCGAGTCGCCCCCCACCGAGACCCTGCTGACCATGGACATGGGGGCGGGCGGCATCGTAGTGGAAGAAACCAGCGGAGCGCCCCAGTCGCCGGTGGACGAAGTCGCCATCCTCTATGCCAGCGGCCAGATCGAGATGGCCGAGCACTTGCTGCAGGGCATCCTGACCGCAGGCGACCGGCGCGCCTGGCACATGCTGTTCGATCTGTACGCCATCCAGGGCCGCGAAAAGGAATTCGAACAACTGGCGCTGGATTACGCGATGCGCTTCGAGACCTCGCCGCCAGTCTGGCAGAAAATGAACGGCAACGGCGCGGCCACTCCCCAGCAAGCCCAGACCGCCAGCCTGGAGTTGCCCGGCCTGCTCGACAAGACCGCTGCGGGCACGCTGCGCGACGGCATTGCCGCCACCGCCAAAAACACTGCGGTACGGATCGATTTTTCAGGCATCGCCATGGTCGACGAATCGGGGGCGGACGAATGTGCGCGGATTCTGAGCGCGGCGCGCAAGGCCAGGCGCAAGCTGCAGGTCAGCGGCGTCGACCGCCTGATCGCGCTGCTGCAGGACCTCAACCGCGCCACCCACAGCCGCGCGGTGCACTGGCTGCTGCTGCTGGAGCTGTACCAGACGCTCGGGCAGCAGGAAAAATTCGAGGATCTGGCGGTCGACTACGCCGTGCGTTTTGAAGTATCCCCCCCCTCCTGGAGCGAGGTGCAAGCCGCGGAAGTGGTGCCGGGCAAGCCGGCCGAGCCGCTGGACAATGCCCTGCGGCTAGCCGGCGAGATCACCCCCGCCAACGACAGCGCCTTGCAGCAGCTCGGCAGCTACGCCGCCACCCACAGCGAAGTGCTGGTCGATCTGGCGCAGGTCACCCGCGTCGATTACGGCAGCGTCAGCCAGTTCATCGGCGTGCTGATGCAGTGCCTGGGCAGCGGCAAGAGCATCACCCTGCGCGGGCACAACGCGCTCATCCACGAACTGTTTCGCGTCATGGGCATCGACCAGCTGGCGCAACTCATCCCGCATCACCCTGACTGACTCCGGCCCATCGGGCGGCCGCGCCAAGCCGGCGCTGCCGCGGCCTGAGCGTCATTTATAATTCGGCCATGGAACAATATCGCGGCACCACCATCCTCTCCGTCCGCCGTGGCAATGAGGTCGCTCTCGGCGGCGACGGCCAGGTCACGCTCGGCAACATCGTCATCAAGTCCACCGCGCGCAAGGTGCGCCGGCTGTACCAGGAAAAAGTCCTGGCCGGATTCGCCGGCGGCACCGCCGACGCCTTCACCCTGTTCGAGCGCTTCGAGGCCAAGCTCGACAAGCATTCGGGACACCTGCTCAGGAGCGCGGTCGAGCTCGCCAAGGACTGGCGCACCGACCGCATGCTGCGGCGGCTCGAAGCCATGCTGGCGGTGGCCGACCGCGAGTACTCGCTCATCATCACCGGCAACGGCGACGTGCTGGAACCCGAACTCGGCATCGCCGCCATCGGCTCGGGCGGCGCCTTCGCCCAGTCCGCCGCGCGCGCGCTGCTGGAAAACACCGACCTGCCCCCGCTTGAAATCGTCAAAAAGAGCCTCACCATTGCGGGAGACATCTGCATTTACTCGAACCAGAACCACGTGATCGAAACCCTGTGAGGCGTGAAGGGTGAGGGTGAAGTGCCCCCACCTTACCCCTCACGCCTAACGCCTCACTGCCCAATGACCCCCAAAGAAATCGTCCACGAACTCGACAAACACATCGTCGGCCAGGCCGCCGCCAAGCGCGCGGTCGCAGTTGCGTTGCGCAACCGCTGGCGGCGCCAGCAGGTGGCCGATCCGCTGCGCCAGGAAATCACCCCGAAGAACATCCTGATGATCGGCCCGACCGGGGTCGGCAAGACCGAGATCGCGCGGCGTCTGGCACGCCTCGCCAACGCGCCCTTCATCAAGATCGAGGCGACCAAGTTCACCGAGGTCGGCTACGTCGGGCGCGACGTCGACACCATCATCCGCGACCTGATGGAAACCGCGGTCAAGCAGATGCGCGGGCAGGCCACCGCCAAGGTGCGCTTCCGCGCCGAGGAGGCCGCCGAGGAGCGCATCCTCGACGCGCTGCTGCCGCCGCCGCGCAGCGTCGGCTTCGCCGAAGCCGAGCCGCAGCGCGAGGAAGGCGCGGCGCGCCAGCGTTTCCGCAAGATGCTGCGCGAAGGCCAGCTCGACGACAAGGAAATCGAGATCGAGCTGGCGGCGGTCAGCCCCGGCATGGAAATCTTCACTCCGCCGGGAATGGAAGACCTGTCGCAGCAATTGCAGGGCATGTTCCAGAACCTCGGGCAAAGCCGCCGGCAGAGCCGCAAGCTCAAGGTGCGCGAGGCCATGAAGCTGCTGGCCGAGGAAGAGGCCGGGCGGCTGATCAACGACGAGGAAACCAAGCTGCAGGCGCTGGAAGCGGTCGAGCAGAACGGCATCGTGTTTCTCGACGAGATCGACAAGATCGCCACCCGCAGCGACGCGCACGGCAGCGACGTGTCGCGCCAGGGCGTGCAGCGCGACCTGTTGCCGCTGATCGAGGGGACCACCGTGTCGACCAAGTACGGCATGGTGAAGACCGACCACATCCTGTTCATCGCCAGCGGCGCATTCCACCTGTCCAAGCCGTCCGACCTCATCCCCGAACTGCAAGGGCGGCTGCCGATCCGGGTCGAACTGCAGGCGCTCTCGGTGGAAGACTTCGAGCGGATTCTGACCGCCACCGACGCCTGCCTGACGCGCCAGTACGAGGCCTTACTGGCGACCGAAGGGGTGACGCTCAAATTCACCGGCGACGGCATCCGCCGCATCGCCGAGATTGCCTTTGAAGTGAACGAACGCACCGAAAACATCGGTGCACGGCGGCTCCATACCGTGATGGAAAAGCTGCTGGAAGATATTTCCTTCGACGCCGGGAACATTACCGGCGAATACATCGTCGATGCCGAGTCCGTCACGGGCCGCCTCGCTGCGCTGGCCGCACGCGAAGACCTGGCGCGCTACGTTCTGTAATCCCGCGTTTTTAGAATCTCAACTTTTGTTCCGCCACGCGCAGTCCGTTCCATGAAACCCGAAACCAGCCCTCCCGCCGCAGTCCGCGGCAACCTTCTCTCGACCCTCCTGTTCGGCAGCCGCTGGCTGCAAGTGCCGCTGTATCTCGGCCTGATCGTCGCACAACTGGTGTATGTCGTGCATTTCATGGTCGAACTGAAGCATCTGATCGTCGGCACCTTCACCCTTTCCGAAGCAGCCATCATGCTCATCGCGCTGGGCCTGATCGACGTGGTGATGATTTCCAACCTGCTCATCATGGTCATCGTCGGCGGCTACGAAACCTTCGTTTCGCGCCTCAACCTCAAAGGCCATCCCGACGAACCCGAGTGGCTTTCGCACGTCAACGCCAACGTGCTCAAGGTCAAACTCGCCACCGCCATCATCGGCATCTCGTCGATCCACCTGCTGAAGACCTTCATCAACGCCGCCAACCTGGATGAAAAGGTCATGCTGTGGCAGACCGTCATCCACATGGCGTTCATCGTGTCGGCGGTGGCGATCGCGTATATCGACAAGCTGATGCCGAATCCGCAGAAACATTGAAGCGGGCGCCGGCGGAATGGCTGCCGGCGCTCCCGCAACGCTTCACCCCGCTTCCCGTACCTCATCCATGATTTCCAGCATGTCCTTTTCCCAGCGCTCGAACAGCGGTTTCAGTTCCGGGTCGGGGAAATAGTCCCGCAGCATCTGCGGATGGCTGGTCACCAGGATGGCCTGGTCGCCTTCCGCGAAAATCGTGATGTTCAGCGGCAAAAACGGGATCAGGCCGGGGTTCCTGGCCGTTGCCTGCCTCACTTCCTCGTACTTGCCGAAATACACCACGCGGTACATGTCGCTCTTGAATTCGCGACGCTGCAGGTTTTCGTTCACCTGCTGCAGACGCGTGACCGTATAGCCGCGGGAGGAAATGGCGGATTGCAGCAGGGTCATCGCCTCCGGGAACAGCCGGTTCACGCGCGCCATCATCAGGTCGCCGGCGGCGGCGGGCGCGCTTAGCAGCAGCGCCAGGCAGACGGCGCCCATCCATTGCAACGGCTTCTTCATAACGTCGCTTCCTCCATGATCGCGGTGTAGCTCTTGCTCATCTCATCGCACAGGCGATTGAGTTCGGAATTGTTGAACAGGCTGCTCAGCACCTTGGGGTTGACCGACATCACCTGCACCTTGCCGTTCGTCTCCAGGATGGTGATACGGCAGGGCAGGAACATGCCGACGCGCGGATCGATGGCCAGCGCCTGGTTAAGCAGGCTGATGTTGCAGAAATACACGATGACCTGTTTCGGGTTCTCGTTGGCCGGATCAGTCAGCCCGTATTCCAGCGTCTGCACCCGGCCGTAGAAGAAATTGTTGTTACTCACCGCCCGCTTGACGTTTTCCACGGTGGTCTCCAGGTCGTAGCCTGAATCCCGCACGATGACCGGGTTTTCCACCGCCAGGATCTGCGCGCTCCCCGACAGCGGCTGTTTTTCGAATCCGCGCACGTAACTGACGATGTCGTCGATGTCCTTTTCCTTCAGCCCCTGCTTGAGGAACGACACCATCGGCGTGCCTTCCCGGCCGTGCATCAGCGTCGCCTTGATCATGGCGTCGGATGCCGCGGCGAGGAAACCGGGGTTGTGCAGCGCGGGCGCCATGATGGGCAGGTCGCGGGGGCGCGAAAACGTGACGCCGGTACCCTTGCCGCCTTCGCCGTTGGCGCCGTGGCAGGACGCGCAGTATTGCGCGAACAGTTTCTTGCCGTGCCCCGGATTGCCCTTCACCGGGCGCGCGGAATACGTGGCGGGCGCGCCCTTGTTCCAGGTGCGCACATGGCGAACGATGGCTTCGATTTCAGCCTGGTCGAGCTGGGAAAAGGCCGGCATCACCCGCCCCGGTCGGCCGTGTCGTATGGTTTTGCGCAGGTAGTCGTCGCTGACCCCGGTCTGGAAGGCCGGCAACGCCAGCGGAACGCCGATGCCGCCGGTACCGTTTTCGCCATGGCAGGCGGCGCAGTTGCGCCCGTAAAGCTTTGCGCCGTCCGGCGCCGCCAGAACGGGAGACAGGCCGAATCCGGCCAGCAGGGTTACCATCAGTAGCAGACGCGTCAGCATAATCCTCCCCATCCCTCAAAAAACACTCATGGTTAATTTAGTACATTACTATATTAATATGTATTAAATATTTAAATACTCAGCCGTATGGCTGACGATGGCATAAATATAGCTGATGAATGCGGCCGGGCCGCTTCCTGAATTGTCGCGCCTGCCAGCGGATACGCTACCCGGCCCGCTAATACCATCATCGACATTACTTATTGGCTGGCTACCCCGCTCCAGCGGAAAATCGCACGATACCTACCTTTTTCTTTTTCGGAGACCTCCATGGCCACCCGCGACACCCTCACTCCCAAAGAAGCCCAATGCAGCAGCGGCGCCGAATACGCGGCGCTGGCGCTGGAAGCCTTGCAGGAGCCTGCCGATGCGGCCTATGCCAGGGAGCTGATGGACCGGGTGGCGGACGACTGCCAGTTCACCAAGGATCTGGCAGCCTGCGCCATCGTCTACCAGGCATTGGGCGAACAGGGCCGCGCCGAGGAACTGCTGCAGACCGCGGAAGACTACTGCATGTCGGGCGAGGAGCAGGTGGCGCTGGCCGAGGCCAAGTTCAAGGTGCTGGGCGACAAGGCCGCGGCGGTGGGCGCGTATGAAAAGGCGCTGAAGGAAACCGGCAACCTCGACCCGTTGATCGCCCTGGCGAAGAACGTGATGAACGTGATCGCCGACAGCGCATTTGCGAAAAAAGTGCTGGAAAAAGCCGAGACGAAAATCTCGCGCGCGGTGGAATACGGCAAGCTGGCGGCGGCCGCCGCCGAGCATGTGCTCGACAAGGAATACGCGGCGACGATTTTCAACAAGGCGGCGGAAAAGCTTTCCAGCGTGCCCGACCTGCTGTCATTGGCGGGCGAAGTGACCAAGACGCTGGGCGACCCGCAAAAGGCCAAGGCGCTGTATCAGCGCGCCCTGGAAGGGGCGACCGACTTCGCCGCGGCGAAGACGCTGATCGATTCGGCGAAGCAGGCGGGCGACGCGGCCTTCATGCAGGCCGCACTGAAAAAGGCCGGCGAGATGGCAAGCGCCACCGGCGAGTACATCGAACTAGCCGAGGGGCTGGCAGGAGTGGGCGACAAGACGGGCGCCGCGGCCTTGCTGGACAAGGCCGAAGACGCCGTGGCCGGGCTGGACGAAATGCAGAAGCTGGTCGCCGCCGTCGAGGCACATCTGGCCGACGATGCCGAGCGCCTTGACCGGGTCAAGGCCAAGCTGGAAAAGCGTCAGGCCAACCACGCGCGCTACATGGAATTCCAGCAGCTGGAAAAGGACGCCGTCAGCGTCAAGCAGTTCCTCGCACTGGCCGACCGCGTGCGGCTGGAGCTGGAAGACCCGTTCTACGCCGCCAAGCTGATCGAATCGGCGGAAAAACTGCTCGACGGCACCGGCTACCAGTACTCGCGCTACAAGCCGGTCCTGCTGGCGGTGGACAAGAACCTGGACGATACCGGCTGGCTGTCCCGACTGCTAGACCGCGCGGCGGAAAACGCGACCGACTTCATCGCCTTCAAGGATCTGGTGGTCACCGCTGCGCAGCTGAAGCACCGCGAACTGGGCGTTTCCAAGGCGCGCGCCTACCTCGCCGCACGCGAGGCCGCGCTGGCGGCGGACGCCCATGCCAGCGTGTACGACACCGCCAAGCTCGCCGAGGCGAGTTTTGCCGCCACCCAGGATGCCGCCGAGGCCAGCCGTCTGCTGGAGGCCGCGCGAGCCCAGGCCGGAGACCACTTCGCGCTGATCCACATCGGCCGGCTGTACGCCTCCATCGGCAACAGCGCCCGCGCGGATGAGCTCTATGCCGCTGCGGCCGCCGCCTGCCCCGACGGCGACGCCTGCATCCAGTTCATCGACCGCCTGAAGGGGTTTGCCCTACCGGCCGAAGTGCTGAAAAAATGGTATGCCGAATGCGGCGCGCACCTGAGCAAACCGGCCGACAAGCTGCGCTGGGCCGAAGGGATTGCCGACGCGCTGAACGACAAGACCTGGGCGACCGAAGCCTACGCCCAGCTCGCCGGGCAGTTCGGCGGCGCCGATGCCGCGCGCTTCGAATTCAGCCGTCGCTCGCACGCAGACCTGAATTTCTACGGCGCCGTACGCCGCCATTAAATCCGTCAATACCCCTGAAAACAGCCCGGTTGAACGGGCTGTTTTTATTTGTACACTTGAAAAAGGAACGACCGTCGAATGCCGATGTCTTCTGCAGGAGACGCAAGCGGCTCCCTTGGCTTTGATGTCGTGTCCCGGAAGCGCGCCCAATTGCCCCCGCAGAGCAGCGTTGGCGCGTTCAACCGCCGTTTCCAGTCGAGTGAAGCTGTCTACAGGAGTGCCCATGGTCGAAAACCTCTCCGCCCTCATCGATACGGTGCAGAAGAACTGCACCATCGCCGACGCCCGCCACGCGCGCGACATGACGATGTGTACTTTTCTGCTGGAAATGCGCGAGTACTACCGCTGGGAGATGGAGATTCCCTATGGCGCGCGCCTGCCCAGGGACGAACTCGGCGATTGGCTGAACGCGCGCGAAAGCCTGTGGGATGCGGTCGAGGAAGAGGATTTCGCACCGCTGCCGCTGAACCCGGCCGGAATCGATCCGTTCGCGGCCGACGACATCAACCGCGCGCTGATCCCGCAGGGACTGGTCTACAGCAGCGGGCTGGGGCATTTCCGCAAGCCGCATTTCGTGCTGGCCGAACTCAAGCGTGCCGAGATGCGCGAGGG
>NZ_MKUG01000063.1 GCF_001897685.1 Thiobacillus sp. 65-1402 | reverse complement strand
GCAGGAAATCGATGCCCTTGCCGTGGGCGACGACGGCAATATGGACATCCCTGCTGGCGTTGAGGTGGTTCTGCACGTTGCGCAAGGCGACCATCGCGTTTTCGCTGTCGTTGAGGTGATAGACCACCTTTTCTTCCGAACCGGCGGCAGGGGCCGCAGTCTCGGCCGGCGGGGCGGCGTGGGCCATGGGGGCGGCTGCCAGCAGCAGAACGGCCAGTAGCGGGGCGAAAGTGCGTGTCATGGTGAGTCTCCTGATTGATATATTGAATAAACCGGCTTTATCGAAGCCTGGGAAGAAGACGCAGCGAGTGACACGCTTATTCCATTCCGGCAGGCGAATTTTTCTGGAATAAACGAACCCTGTTCCGCGTCACATCGACATGACCATGATCAGCCGTTTTCTGTTTGGCCCGTTCCGCCCCGGCATCGAGGCGCAGCGCCCGGTGCTCTACCGCATCGCCTATGCCTGGTGCCACGACGCGGCGCTGGCCGACGATCTGGTGCAGGAAACGCTGTCCAAAGCCTGGGTGCGGCGTGCCCAGCTGCGCGACGAGACGGCGCTGAAGGCCTGGATGGTGGCGATCATGAATCGCTGCTGGCTCGATCACCTGCGCAGCCGGCGCGATTTCGACGCTGTCGAGGACTGGCAGGACGAGCTCGAATCCGGCGCCGCGTCGCCCGAGGCTTGCTGCGACCGCGAGCAGGTGATTGCCTGCGTGCGGGCCGCAGTGGCGCGCCTGCCGCTGGGGCAGCGCCAGGTGCTGACGCTGGTCGACCTGGAAGAATTCGGCTATGCCGAAGTGGCCGGGATTCTCGGCATTCCGGTCGGTACGGTGATGAGTCGTCTGTCGCGTGCGCGTGCGAGCCTGAAAAGCTTGCTGGATGCGGCAATGCCGCAGCCTGCGGCGCAGCCGCAGCTGAGGAGGGTGAAATGAGCCCGACCGTTTCGGACGAGATCCTGCATGCATTCATCGATGGCGAACTCGACGTCGCCGAGAGCGAAAAGCTCATCGCCAGGATGCACGGGGATGCGGAACTGACGCAGCGCGTCTGCGCCCTGCGCAGCCTGCGGGGCATGGTGAAGCTGGCGTACACCGAGCCGCCGCCGGCTGCCGCCGGCCGGCAATCGCGCCGCGCGCCGCGGCGCCGGTTCGTGCAGCGCTGCGCCTTCGGCAGCCTCATTCTGCTTGCCGGACTGAGCGGCGGCTGGGCCTTGCGCGGCGTGGAATCGCGTACGCTGGCCGCCGCGCCGGCCACCGTCCTGGACGGCTATCGGGCGGTCAGCCTGGCGCACGAGGCCGACCCGAACCGGGTCATGCTGCATCTCGACAGCGCCGCGCCGGACAAGATGCAGGCGGTGCTGGATCAGGCCGAGCGCCTGCTCGACGAAGCGGAGCGGGAGGGGCGGACGATGCAGCTTGAAGTCATCGCCAACAGCCGCGGCATCCAGCTGATGCGCGCGGGCCACAGTCCCTACGCCGCGCGCATGGCGCGCATGAAGCAGCGCCATGTCAACCTGCATTGGGTGGCATGCGCCCAGTCCATCGCCCGGATTACGGACGAGGGACAGCGGGTGGAACTGCTGCCCGCCATCCGGACGGCGCCGACGGCCATCGGCGAAATCGTCACCCGGCTCCAGCAAGGCTGGACCTATGTCCGGGTTTGAACGCGCGACGACAGCTGCCGTCCTGCTGCTGATTCTGCTACTGCCTGCGACGCCGGCAGCGGCCGCTCCGGCCAATCGGCTGGCCGGCCATCCGTCGCCTTACCTGGCCCTGCACGGCGACGATCCGGTGGCCTGGCAGGAATGGAATGCCGACGCCCTCGTCCGCGCCCGGCGCGAGAACAAGCTGCTGTTCGTTTCGGTGGGCTACTTCGCCTGCCACTGGTGCCACGTCATGCAGCGCGAAAGCTACCGGAACCCGCAGATTGCCGCGTTGCTCAATCGTGATTTCATTCCGGTCAAGGTCGACCGCGAGCTCAACAACGGGCTGGACGAGGCTTTGCAGGAGTTTTCTTCGCGGCTCAATGGTGTGGCGGGCTGGCCGCTGAATGCCTTCGTCACCCCCGAGGGCTATCCGGCGTTCGTCGTGCTGTATGCGCCGCCGGATGATTTCAGCAAGCTGCTGTCCCAGCTCTCCGCACGCTGGGCGTCGGATTCGGCCGGCATCCGGCGTTTGGCGCAGCAGGCGGCACCGCCGCCTGCGCTGGAGCCCGTCGGTGCGCCGCTGACGGCGGCACGCAGCGCACGCGCCTGGCAGCAGTTCGTCGCCGGCGCCTGGCAGGAAGCCGACACGCTCCATGGCGGCTTCGGCCAAGTCAGCAAATTTCCGATGGCGCCGCAACTGCATGCCCTGCTGGAGCGCCAGGCACGGCAGCCGGACGCCAGGCTGGCCGAATTCCTGCGCCTGAGCTTCGATCAGATGGCGGCGCGCGGGCTGCGCGATCATATCGGCGGCGGTTTTTTCCGCTACACCACCGATCCCGGATGGGACACGCCGCATTTCGAGAAAATGCTCTACGACAATGCGCATCTGGCGATGCTCTATTTGCGTGCCGCGACTGTGCTGCGCCAGCCGCGTTACCGTGAAATTGCCCGCAGCACGCTCGATTTCATGCAGGACGAATTGCTGGATGCGAGTGGTGGCCTGTACAGCAGCACCTCGGCGGTGGATGCCGCCGGGCGGGAAGGCGCCACCTATCTGTGGGAGCCCGATGAATTGAAGCGGCACCTGCCGCCCGCAGCCTATGCCGCGGCGCAGCGGGTGTGGCGGCTCGATGCCGCGCGCAGTTTCGACGACGGTTATCTGCCTGCGGAATACCGCACTCCGACGGCGGACGAGCGCCGCCTGCTGGCCGATGCCGCGCACATCCTGCGTCCCTTGCGCCGCGCCCGCAGCCTGCCGAGGGACGACAAGCTGAATGCCGGCCTGAATGGCTTGGCGCTGTCGGCTTTCAGCCAGGCCATTCGACTCGATCCGGCCTATCGCCAACGCGCCGACCATCTGCAGCGATTCCTGCTGGCGCAGCTGGTCAGGGGCCGGCATCTGATGAAGGCGAGGGCGCGCGGGCAGATACTGCCGCAGGCCGAACTGGAGGACTACGCCTATGTCGTGCAAGGGCTGCTCGATCATGCCGAGGCCACCGGCAACGCGCAATCGCGCGCCCGGGCACGGCAACTCGCGCATACCGCCTGGCAGGTGTTCTGGAGCGGGAAGGGCTGGCGACGCGAAGCGCGACCCTTGCTGGCCACCTTGCAGGCCGAGCCGGCGCTGGCCGACGGCGCTCTGTATTCGCCGTCCGATGTGCTGATCCTGGCCAGCCTGCGCTTGCCGGATCCCGCGCTGCAGCGGCTGGCGCGTACCGCCGCCGGTTGGCAGCTGCCGGCGATGGAGCGGGATGCCTACGCCTATCCCACCCGCGTGCGGGTGCTGACGCAGACGATGCGGCCGCGAGATTAGGGTTGACGGGCCCTAGTTGAGTTCGGGTTCCTGCGCCTGCTCCAGCGCACGTTGCATGGGGCGCCGCCCGACCTGGACTTTCAGGTTCAGCGATTGCTGCTTGCGCGCCACCGTGAGCTGGGTGTCGATGCCGGGCTTGAGGGCGGCAATCAGGTTCAGCAGCGAGGCCGAGTCGGTCACGGCATTGCCGTTGACCGCCAGCAGGATGTCGCCCGGGCGGATGCCGCCGGCGTCGGCCGGGCCGCCTTTCAGCACGCCCGCGATCAATGCGCCTTCGGCATTTTTCAGGCTGAAGGATTCCGCCAGTTCGGGCGTCAGATCCTGCACTTCGATGCCGATCCAGCCGCGCGTCACGCTGCCGGTCTTGACGATCTGTTCCATCACCTGGCGCGCGATGCTGACCGGAATGGCAAAGCCGATGCCTTGCGAGCCGCCGGTGCGCGAGTAGATGGCGCTGTTGACCCCCACCAGATTGCCCGCCGCGTCGACCAGCGCACCGCCCGAGTTGCCCGGATTGATGGCGGCATCGGTCTGAATGAAATTCTCGAAGGTGTTGATGCCGAGATGGGTGCGCCCAAGCGCGCTGACGATCCCTGCGGTGACGGTCTGGCCGACGCCGAACGGATTGCCTACCGCCAGCACCCAGTCGCCGACCTGTAGGCTGTCGGGCCGGGCGAAGGTGATGGCGGGCAGGTTGTCGGTATCGATCTTCAATACCGCCAGGTCGGTTTCGGGGTCGGCGCCCACCACCCGTGCCGGCAGCGTCTGGCCGTCTGCCAGCGCAACGCGGATTTGATCGGCGGCCTCGATCACATGGTGGTTGGTCAGGATGTAGCCGTTCGGGCTGACGATCACGCCCGAGCCGAGGTTGGATACCTCGCGCGGCCGTGAATCCAGCCGGTCGCCGAAGAAATAGCGAAAGATCGGGTCCTGCAGCGCGGGATGGGCCGGGCTGCGCACCTTTTGCTGGGTGAAAACGTTGACCACCGTCGGGATGACCTTTTTCGCGGCGGGGGCGAAGGAAGCGCTTGCGGCGGGTCCGCCGGTCGCCGCATGCTGCACCTGCTGAATGGTGAGGTCTGGCTGCCGGCTTTGCCAGTGCAGGAGATCGGGCTTGAACAGCACGATGATGAACAACACGCCCAGAGCCACCGTGGCGGATTGGGCGAAAAGCAACCAGAGTTTGCGCATGTTGATGTAAGTCAAGGAAAGCGTGATGCCGCCACGCAATAATTATAGTTCAGGGCGGGAACTTCCAGAGTCGGCGCCACATTGCACTTCCAGTATAGGGGGCAATTTGGTTAGAATGCCGGTTTTATCGCAACACGTTCAGGTTAGGTAAACATGAGCCAGGAAGCCGAAGGGCAAAAAGTGGACACAAGTAAACGAAAATTCCTGATCGCTGCGACCAGCGCGGTTGGGGGGGTCGCTGCTGTGGGGGTGGCGGTGCCGCTGGTCATGAGCATGCTGCCAAGCGCGCGCGCCAAAGCAGCGGGCGCGCCGGTGGAAGTCGATATCAGCAAGATCGAGCCGGGCATGATGCTGACGGTCGAGTGGCGCGGCAAGCCGGTGTGGGTCGTCAACCGCACCAAGGAAATGCTCGCCCAGCTGGGCAAGCATGACGACAAGCTGGCCGACGCCATGAGCGAAATGCCGCAGCAGCCCGACTATTGCAAGAATGCCACCCGCTCGATCAAGCCGGAATATCTGGTGGCGGTCGGCATCTGCACCCACCTCGGCTGCTCGCCCAGCGAAAAGCTCAAGCTGGGTGGCGACAGTGGCATGGGCGGCGACTGGCCAGGCGGCTTCTTCTGCCCCTGCCACGGTTCGACCTTCGACCTCGCCGCACGCGTGTACAAGGGCGTGCCGGCCCCGACCAATCTGGTGATTCCGCCTCATCAATACCTCAGCGACGTCAGGCTGCTGATCGGTGTAGACGCAAAAGGAGCTTAAATAATGTCTGCCCTGCAAAAAGTGATGGGTTGGGTCGATGACCGTTTCCCGCTCACCGCCACCTACAAGGCGCACCTGTCCGAGTACTACGCGCCCAAGAACTTCAACTTCTGGTATTTCTTCGGTTCGCTGGCGCTCCTGGTGCTGGTGATCCAGATCGTCACCGGCATCTTCCTCACCATGAACTACAAGCCGGACGCGGAGCTCGCCTTCACGTCCGTCGAGTACATCATGCGCGACGTCGACTGGGGCTGGCTGATCCGCTACATGCACTCCACCGGCGCGTCGATGTTCTTCGTCGTCGTCTACCTGCACATGTTCCGCGGCCTGATGTACGGTTCCTACCGCAAGCCGCGCGAACTGATCTGGATCTTCGGCGTGCTGATCTATCTCGCGCTGATGGCCGAAGCCTTCCTCGGCTACCTGCTGCCGTGGGGCCAGATGTCGTACTGGGGCGCCCAGGTGATCGTCAACCTGTTCGCAGCCGTGCCCTTCATCGGCGAGGACCTGTCGATCTGGATTCGCGGCGACTACGTGATTTCCGACGCCACCCTGAACCGCTTCTTCGCCTTCCACGTCATCGCGCTGCCGCTGGTGCTGATCGCGCTGGTCGCGGTGCACCTGGTGGCGCTGCACGAAGTCGGCTCGAACAACCCCGACGGTGTCGAGATCAAGAAGCACAAGGACGCCAACGGCATTCCGCTCGACGGCATTCCCTTCCATCCGTACTACACGGTGAAGGACATCGTCGGCGTCATCGTCTTCCTGATGGTGTTCTCGGCGATCGTGTTCTTCGCGCCGGAAATGGGCGGCTACTTCCTCGAAGCCAACAACTTCGTCCCGGCCGACTCGCTGAAGACGCCTGCGCACATCGCGCCGCTGTGGTATTTCACCCCGTTCTACGCGATTCTGCGTGCGGTGCCGCCGATGTTCGGCTCGCAGTTCCCGGGCGTGGTGGCGATGGGCCTGTCGATCGTCGTGCTGTTCTTCCTGCCCTGGCTGGATCGCAGCAAGGTCAAGTCGATCCGCTATCGCGGCCCGATTTACAAGATCATGCTTGCTTTGTTCCTCGTGTCCTTCATCGGGTTGGGCTACCTTGGCCTGTTGCCGTCCACCCCGGTGGCGACGATATTTGCCCAGGTCTTCTCAGTGATCTACTTCCTGTTTTTCCTGCTGATGCCCTGGTATACCTCGATTGACAAAACCAAACCGGAACCGGAAAGGGTGACTGGCTAAATGAAACGCTTGAAGAACTTTCTTTTCCTGCTGGCGGCAGCCCCCGTGGTGGCCTTTGCGTCGGGCGCCAGCGTTCATCTGGACAAGGCGCCGGTCAATCTGGCCGACCAGGATTCCCTGCAGCGCGGCGCCCGCATGTTCGTGAATTACTGCCTCAACTGCCACAGCGCCGGTTCCATGCGCTACTCGCGTCTGCAGGATCTGGGCCTGACCGAAGACCAGATCAAGGAGAACCTGCTGTTCGCCGGCGAAAAGCCGGGCGAGACCATGAAGGTCGGCATGACCAAGGCCGACGGCAAGGCCTGGTTCGGCGCCACCCCGCCCGACCTCAGCGTGATCGCCCGTTCGCGCGGCGCCGACTGGCTCTACACCTACCTGCGCGGCTTCTACCGTGACGACACCCGCGCCACCGGCTGGAACAACACCGTGTTCGACAAGGTGGGCATGCCGCACGTAATGTGGAACCTGCAGGGTGAAATGGTGCCGCGCTACAAGAAGGAAGGCGAGCATGAAGTGATCGATCGCCTCGAACTGGCCAAACCCGGCAGCGTCACCCTGGCCGAGTACGACGCCATGGTCGGCGACCTGGTCAACTACCTGGTATGGATGGGCGAGCCCGCCCAGGTCCAGCGCAAGCAGCTCGGCGTCATCGTGCTGATTTTTCTGGCGGTCTTCTTCGTGGTGGCCTATTACCTGAAGAAAGAGTTCTGGAAAGATATTCACTGAATCGGGCCACGCCGCTCGCCAACAGCCGGACTGTGTCCGGCTGTTGGCTTTTATCGATCCGGCGCCCACCCGCTTGAAAGACAGGAAGCTGACGCACAGTCCGCAAGCCGCGCGGCCGTGTCGGAGCATGCAATGTCCGAGCCCGGTTGTTATTGGCTGGAAACTCAAGCAGCCGGGTTTCAAGTCAAAAAGCATCAACACACGCAACACGATAGGGAGCCCCCGCCATGATGACCTTGTATTCCGGTAGCACCGATCCGTACAGCCATCGCTGTCGCATCGTCCTGTTTGAGAAAGACATGGACTTTGAAATCATCGATGTGGACATGCACAACAAGCCGGAAGAAATCGCCAGCATCAGCCCCAGTGGCAAGATGCCGGTGCTGGTCGAGCGCGACCTGGTTCTGACCGAGTCCAACATCATCAACGAATACATCGACGAGCGCTTCCCGCACCCGCAGCTGATGCCGCCGGACCCCGTCATGCGCGCGCGCGCGCGGCTGGTGCTGTTCAACTTCGAGCACGACCTGTTCACCCACGTCAACACGCTGGAGCACAGCCTCGGCAAGGGGTCGGACAAGGCGCGCCAGGAAATCCGCGACAGCCTGTCGCAGCTCACGCCTATCCTCACCAAGCAGAAATACCTGATGAACGACGAGTTCTCCATGCTGGACGTGGCGATCGCTCCGCTGCTGTGGCGTCTTGAGCACTACGGCATCGAGCTGCCGAAAATGGCGGCGCCGGTGCTCAAGTACCGCGAGCGCCTGTTCAGCCGCCCGGCCTTCATCAACGCGTTGACGCCCACCGAAAAGGCGCTGCGCAAGTAAGGGGCGAGGGCGGGTGGCCGAGATTTCAACCAAGCCTTATCTGATCCGCGCACTCTATGAATGGTGCACGGATTCGGGTTTCACCCCGCAACTTCTGGTTGCGGTGGACGGCCGCACTCGCGTGCCGCCCGGCTTCGTCAAGGACGGCCAGATCGTGCTGAACATCAGCGCGGCCTCCACTCGCAATCTCACCCTGGACAACGACTGGATCCAGTTTTCCGCGCGCTTCGGCGGCGTTTCGCACGAGATTTCCATTCCGGTAGATCGGGTGGCCGCCATCTTCGCGCGCGAGAACGGCCAGGGCCTGCACTTCGAACCGGTCGACGCATCCGCGCCGCCGCCCGGGCAGACGCCGCCGCCCGCGCCAGGCGATGCGCCGGCTCCGCCCAAGGGCAGACCCTCGCTTAAAGTCGTCAAGTAATCGGACTATCCGTCGCGCGACGTCGTTATAATGTCGCCGTCGCCGCTTTAGCTCAGTTGGTAGAGCAACCGCCTTGTAAGCGGTAGGTCGTCAGTTCGATTCCGACAAGCGGCACCAGACATCCAGTAAAACCCGCATCCATCAGGATTGCGGGTTTTTTTCATCTGGATGGTTGGGTCTTGGCGACTGGGTGCGCTGCGCTATTCGATGCCCAGCCGCTCCAGGCGGTAGCGCAGGCTGCGGAAGGTGACGCCGAGCACGCGCGCGGCGGCAGTCTTGTTGTAGCGCGTTTGTTCCAGTGCTTCGAGAATGGCCGCGCGCTCGGTCTGGTCGAGGTAATCCTGCAGCGGATATTTGCAGCCGGAGGCGGCGCTGGCCGGGAGCTGGGCCGGCGCAAGGTTGAGGTCGGCGCTGCGGATGTGGCGGTCTTCGCACAATGCCAGCGCGCGCTCCAGGGTGTTTTCGAGTTCGCGTACGTTGCCCGGGAAGGCGTAGGCGCGCAGCGCCTTTTCGGCATCGCGGTCGAGTCTGACCTCGGCGCCGCCGAGCTTGTCGAGCAGGAAACGCGCCATTTCGGGGATGTCTTCGGCGCGCTCGCGCAGGCTGGGCATCACCAGGTCGATGACGTTGAGGCGGTAATACAGGTCCTGGCGGAAACGCCCGGCCTCCACCAGCGCGGCCAGATTCTGGTGGGTCGCGCTGACGATGCGCACGTCAACCGCCTCTTCGGCGGTGGCGCCGACCTTGCGCACCTTTTTTTCCTGCAGCACACGCAGCAGCTTCACCTGCATCGACAAGGGCAGGTCGGCGACTTCGTCGAGGAACAGGGTGCCGCCGTCGGCCGCCTGGAAGAATCCGCTGCGGTCGGTGTCGGCGCCGGTGAACGCGCCTTTGCGATAGCCGAAAAATTCGCTTTCCATCAGCGTTTCCGGGATCGCGCCGCAATTGACGGCGACGAAGGGTTTGTCCGAGCGGTTGCCCAGCCGGTGGATCAGCCGCGCGGCGAGTTCCTTGCCGCTGCCCGATTCGCCGGCGATATGCACCGGCGCCTGGGTGCGCGCGAGCTTGGCGATGCGGGCGCGGATTTCCTGCATGGCCGCCGACTGGCCGATCAGGTCGCGCGCAGTCACGTCTGCCTGTGCGGCTTCGGGAATGTTCAGCGCGGATTTGACCAAGGCGCGCAGCTGGTCGAGCGCCACGGGTTTGGCCAGGTAGTCGAACGCCCCGGCTTTGAGTGCCGCGACCGCATTGCCGGCGTTGCCGTAGGCCGTGATGACGGCCACCGGAACCGGCGCCGTCAGCGCACTGGCGCAGGCGACCACTTCCAGCCCTTCGCCGTCTCCCAGCCGCATGTCGGTAAGGCAGAGGTCGTAATGCGCCTGCGCCAGGCGGGTCTGCGCTTCGGCCACGCTGTTCGCGCGATCGGTTTCCAGCCCCATCTTGACCAGCGTCAGCTCCATCAGGTCGAGCAGGTCGGGCTCGTCGTCCACCAGCAGAATGCGCGGAGAGGCGGCCATCTCTACTCCCTGCCGTGCACGCTGAGACGGAAGCACGCGCCATCCGTGCCGGGCACGTAGGCCAGCACCGCGTGGTTGGCCTCGGCCAGCTCGCGCGCGAGGAACAGGCCGAGCCCGGTGCCTTGCGCATCGGTGGTGAAAAACGGTTCGAAGAGCCTGCCCTGGTGTTCCGGCGTCAGCCCCGGGCCGTCGTCGCGGATCTCGAGTTGCGCGGCGTCGCTCTGGGTCAGCAGGCGGATATGAATGCTTCCCGCCTGCTTGCGGCAAAAGCGCCATGCATTGCGCAGCAGATTCCACACGATCTGGCGCAGGTGGTCGGGGTCGAATTGAAAGCGCGCGGTATCGGACATGCTGACTATGACGGCGTCCGCCGGGATTTCTTCAGTCTGGCGCAGCTCGTCGATCAGGGCGGCAAGCGTCGCGCCCTCGAAGCCAACCGGGTTGAGGCGGTCGCGCCGGTTGAGCGTCAGCACCTCCTCCACCAGACGGTCGAGACGGCGGGTGTTGTTTTCGATGATGGTGGTCAGTTTCGCCTGCGCCGGATCGTGCGTGTCCTCGCGCAGCAGCTGCGCTGCCTGGCTGATGGCCGACAGCGGATTGCGGATTTCATGCGCGATATTGGCGGTGAGCCGCCCCAAGGCCGCCAGCTTCAGCCGTTGCGCCGCCTGCTCGGCCTGGCTTTGGTCTTCCAGCACCAGCACCCGGCTGTCGTCCGGCGTCGCAAGCGGGATGCAGCGTATGCGTAACTGCGCAGCCTGGGTGCTCAGGGTATGCGCGGTCCGGGGGCCGCATTGCTGCGATAGGGCGCGCGCCAGTTCGGGCGCGCAGTCGGCCAGCCGGGTGACGCCAGGCACCAGCGGCGCCGCGATGCCGAGCAGCGCCAGCGCACGCGGGCTGGCGTGGCGCACCACGCCGTCGCCGCGCACCGCCAGCAGGCCGTCGGGCGAGTTCTCGATCGCCAGCGCGTTGATGCGGTTCAGCAGCGCCAGTTCGTCGGCCTGGCGCTGCGCCAGCGTTTCCGACTGCAGCGCACGCCGGGTCAGCGCGTGTGCCAGCCAGCCGATAGCGAAATAGCCGGCGCACAGCAGCCCGACCTGGAAAAAGCTGTCCATCCTCTGGCTGCCGCCAAGAATGCTGAAAGCATGCTGCAGCAGCACGGCGATCGACGCCATCGCCGCATACAGCAGGGTCAGCCGCCCGCTGCCCACCAGGCCGCCCGAGGCGATGGAAATCGCCAGCAGCAGGCCCATGCCGCCTGCCAGCCGTTCGCTGGTCGACATCATCAGCATCACCAGCACGATATCGGCGGTGATGTGGGCGGTGAGCTGGATCTGGAATCCCGGCCAGCGCGCGCGTATGCCCAGCACAAACAGCGCCGCGATCAGCAGATAGGCGTAGGCGAAGGCCTGGAAACGCTCGGATGAGCCTGCGCGGAACAGATCCGAGGCGTCGAACAGCAGCCCGGTGAACACCAGCGCCACTGCCAGGGTCAGGCGATACAGATTGAAGTAATCGAGGCTGCGCCAGTGCGACGCATAGTAGCCCTGCGTGGTCGGACGCGGCATGGGGGGTGCCGCGGCGTTCATTTTTTGCCGCGTTGCTGGTGCTCGGGAGTACAGAAAAACTCGCCGCCGGAATAGATGGCCTCGCTGCGCGGCAGATTCACCCCGCAATGCACGCACTTCACCATGTCTTCGACGGTCTGCTCGCGCGCCGGCGCGGGCGGCTTGTTGAGCGAGCGCTGGTAGGCGCGAAACAGCGCCAGCACCAGAAAAACGATTGCAATCAGCAGCAGAACCTTGAGCACGCCATCCCTCCAAAAATGGCGTTCAGCATAGCATGGCCGCGCACGGGACAGCGTGCGCAGACCTGCCTTCGACGGAGCCTGGCGCGGGGCACCGTCGGAAGCGTCGCACCCGCCGTTGCCGCTGTCCTGCGGAATGGAAATTGCGCAATGGCCCGGAAGCCCGCCGGCACGCCGCAGCCTCGTCCCCCTGCCCGCGCGGCTGTCGGTTTTTTTTACTTCCGTCGCCGAAACATCCCCCCGCAGATCGGGTGAAAGTTCAAATCCCTTTGCAATCATTGGTTTGTGTAAATTTATTGAAGCGGGCGTGCGTCTTGCTTGGTCGAGCAGGCAAATAAACTCAATGAAAATCGAAACCATGTCGTCTACAAGAAAAATATGGATGGGCTTGGGGCTGCTGGCGTTTGCGCACGCTTCCTCGGCCGCCCTCATCACGCTCAACGGCAACGGCTTTAGCGTCAGCTATGACGACGCCCAGGAAGTGCAGTACGGCCAGGGCTTCCTGTCGGGCTCGCTCGACACGATCTATTTCCAGCCCAGCGCTTTCTCGGCGCTGTCAGGCGGCAGCCCGGCCAGCACCGCGGCCCCGCTGCAGCTGACTTTCACCATCGATCCGGGCTATGCCTTTGCCGGGCTCAACTTCACCGAGCGCGGCGACTATTTCCTGCTCGGCGGCGGCACGGTCGGCGTGGATGCCAGCCTGCAGGCCGTCAACACCGATACGGCGGTGTCCGTCGTTCTCAGCCTGGCGCCCAGCGCCCCGCTCGACCTCACGGGCGCTTCCACGCCCTGGATGGCAGTCGGCAGCATTGCCGCGGGACTGGGCGTGCCGCAGAGCCTGCAGCTCACCCTCGACAACGAATTGCTCGCCAGCGCCCCCGCGGGCGACCTGAGCTTCATCCAGAAAACCTACGTCGGATTCCAGGTCGTCACGCGGGCCCAGCCGGCTTCTTCGGTTCCCGAACCGTCCAGCTGGGCGCTGCTGGCCGCCGGCATGCTGGCGGCCCTGATGGCGGGGCGTCGGCGACCGCGCATACCACCGGGCATGCGCTTCGGGCGATGCACCTGAAGGCGCTATCCGCAAGGCAGCACCGATAACAACACCACACAAATATAAAGAGAGGCAGGAGGAGGAAAATGAGAACTTGCAAAAAAACCGCGCAGGCGGTGATGGGCTTTACTGTTGCGCTGCTCGCCGGCAATGCCCTGGCGGCCATTCCCGCCCCTCTGGTGGGCACCTATCTGACCTACACGTTCATCACCGATCCGGGCCTGTTCGGCACGGCCTCGCTGGTCGGCGATGACCTCGTCTTTGCGCCCACCGCGGCGTTCAAGGCCACGTCCGCCAACGGGGCGCCCGGGTTCAAGAGTCAGAACGTGATCGTCCAGGTCAGCATCAACGATGCCTACCTGAGCACGCTGGCGCTGTCGTCCTTCAGCCTGTCCGAAGGCGGCAGCTACAGCCTGTCCGGAACCTCGGCCACCGCCGGCGCGACGGGCTATCTGTCCGCGCTGGATATCGAAGGCACGACGGCCAACTCGCTGTCGGGGAGTATCACGGCAAGCGGCCTGGGCGTCCCCGGCACCCATGCCTGGACCGGCGCTGCGGGAATCGCCTTGCCGGGAACCGGCTGGGGCGGGGCCGATGGCGTGGTGAGCAGCGTCAAGCTCACCCTGTCGAACCAGTTGTTTGCCACTACCGGACCGAACAGCGCGGCCGAAATCTGGAAAGACGCGGTCAACCTCCACGTCGCCACCAGCCCGATCCCCGAAGCCGAAACCTACGCCATGATGCTGGCCGGCCTCGGCCTGGTGGGTTTCATGGCGCGTCGCCGCGCCCGGCTGCCTGCCTGATGCCTTGCGGCTGCTGCAGAGGACGGCCTCTTCGGAGGCCGTCCTTGTTTTTGCACCGGCGTCGCGGGATTGAAGCCTTGCCGGGAGAAAACGCCTCAAGCGCAGCCGCCAATCTCCGCATAGAAAGATGTGATGAACTTGCAATAGTACTTTTGTTGGATAATGGGCACCTTGCCGGATACCGGCAGGGCGCACGCCAATAAACGATAAATACAACGCCTGCCCGCAGGCCGCCAGAGAATCCGCATCGCGACGATGCGTTTGGAGTGATGACGAACCATAACCAGTGGCTGTTCCGGCAGCAGCTTTCCGTCGTCTCGTTGACCAAGATCCTGCTCGACCCCTTCGTGGCCGTGCTGGTGCTGATCGGCTGCACGCTGTATTACGGCGAGCCGTTCCGCGGCCCGTATCCCATCCTGGCCCTGATCGTCTTCACCCTGACCTTTCCCGGCAAGTGGCCCGAAGTCACCCTGCGCGCCTTCTGGAACGAGGTCGTCATCCCCTGGTTCTTTCTGTCCGGGCTGATCCTGCTGTTCGGCTATTCCACCGGCTATCTCGACTGGTTCCCCCCCGATCTGGTGATGGCGTGGATGCTCGCCACCCCCGTCGCCATGTGGGTGGCGCACCGGGTGGTGCGCAAGCTGCTGCCGCGCCTGCTGCTGCTGGAAGGCGGGCGCCGCCGCGCCCTTATCGTCGGCGCGGGGCATCTCGGCACCGAATTGCGCGGCCGCTTCGTCAACGACAGCGCGCTGGGCGTGGACGTGGTCGGCTTCTTCGACGACCGCGCCATCGAACGCACCGAGCTGACCGATCCGAAAAAGCTGCTCGGACGGCTGGCCGACATCCCCGACTACGTCAACCGCAACGGCATCGATCTCGTCTACATCACCCTGCCGATGGCCGCGCAGCCGCGCACCCTGAGCCTGCTCGACGCCCTGCGCGACACCACCGCCTCGGTCTATTTCGTGCCGGATATCTTCGTTTCCGATCTCATCCAGGCGCGGGTCGACCACATCCACGGCATGCCGGTGGTAGCGCTCACCGAAACCCCCACCCTCGGCGTGTCCGGCATCGGCAAGCGCATCAGCGACCTCGTCATCGCCAGCCTCATCCTGCTGATGATCTGGCCGCTGCTGCTTGTTCTGGCCGTTGGCGTCAAGCTGTCGTCGCCCGGCGCCGTCATCTTCAAGCAGCGCCGCTACGGCCTCGACGGCCAGGAAATCCTCGTCTACAAGTTCCGCTCCATGCGCGTCTGCGAAGACGGCGGCACCATCAACCAGGCCTGCCGCAGCGACCCCCGCATCACCCGCTTCGGCGCCTTCATCCGCCGCACCTCGCTCGACGAACTGCCGCAGTTCATCAACGTCCTGCAGGGCCGCATGAGCGTGGTCGGCCCGCGCCCCCACGCCGTCGCCCACAACGAGCAGTACCGCAAGCTCATCAAGGGCTACATGCTGCGCCACAAGGTCAAGCCCGGCATCACCGGCTGGGCCCAGGTCAACGGCCTCAGGGGCGAAACCGAAACCCTCGACAAGATGCGCGCCCGCATCCAGTACGACATCGACTACATGCGCAACTGGTCGCTCGGCTTCGACCTCATGATCATCGGCAAGACCCTTGCCGTCGTCTGGCGCGACCAGAACGCGTACTGAAAGAGACAAGATTCAAGATTCAAGTTGCAAGTTGCAAGTTGCAAGTTGCAAGTTGCAAGTTGCAAGTTGCAAGGGGCTGCCGCCTGCGCAGGGCATCCGCCTGCTGAATCTTGAATCCTGAATCTTTACGCCCGCCGCTCTCACATCCGAGACACTCGCCCTCGATATTTCCCACGGATTGCCTGCCGGAATGCTCGTATTCAGGTGCGCCCGCCAGGGCAGGCCCCGGTTCGGCCGATCGGTCGACAAGCGCATACCCGCGTCCTTGCCGCGATACGTCGTCCCTTGATTGCATGCCCGGATTAAAGGCAGCCACCCCCGGCGTGGCTTGGGCGGAGGCAACGGGAATCGCCGAAAAAGCGCCGTGGTGGCCCCGCTCAGGTGCCGCCGATCGACGCCGTGGCCAGGCTGGGGATTGATCGATTCGGCCCGATCAAGTTTGAAGCGGCATTGAAGCCCGGTTCGCCCGGACTGCGTGAGATGGCGTGGGAGGGGCGAGTCGATAGGCGCTGAAAGCAGCGCCCCATAGGGACGGCGCGAAAAACACCGATGGGTTCAAACATTGCCCGCCGCCCCAATAGCGCCGCTGCCCGGGGTGCATTTAACCCGCCCGCCGGCTCGAATGCGGCGAGGCGCAAGCAGTCCGAGGGGCCGTGTCCGGCAGGGCTAACGCTTCCATCAAAAAAATATATAAAAAACAACTTGTCGATAAATTTTACACATGAATAAAAAGCAGTATGAAAATACCAACAGTTTGATATGAAACGACTAATCGAAAATCAAAGCCCGAATCCTGGCCAGGATTTCATCCTGGTGGGCCTGTTTGGCCGGTTTTGGCGGGATGCTTTTGTCGGATTATTTTACAGGCATGGTCCTAACCTACTATCAACAACACCCGAAACAACCAAATCAAATTGTTAAATGCTTGATTGCAAAAGCCATAAATAAAAATACCGCAAAGCTGGAACGGCCATTGCTAAATGCTTGTCGCCGCGAAGGGAACTATTCGGTGCAAAGAATATTTACACCATGTGGCAGGAGGATGTAGTTGATAAATCGATCGATACATATCTACATGAGGAGACTTAAAAAATGAAATTCACAATGACTAAACTCGCTGCCGCTGCTGTTCTGGCTACCGCTGCAATGAGCGCACAGGCTGTTGACTTCAGCTCCATGACCGTGACTGGTGGTACGTTTGCCATGGCAGGTGCGGGCGGCAACTTCATTGCTGCCAACATCACTCCGGGCCTGGACCTGCTGGCTGGTAACAACCAAAAGATCAACGTCTCCATGCCTGCTGGCCAGTTGTTCAACTTCGGCTTCTTCGGGCCGGTTGGCGCTTACCTGTCCAGTGGCAGCTATACGCCGTTCGGTGGTACTGCTGCAGGCGGCAGCGCCACTGCTCCCACGGCCAGCGGCACTCTTGGCGGTGCCATGACCGCCGACCTGTCGGCCTGGACCGCCTTCTGGAACGGCAACAACTTCGGCCAGGGCGGCATCGCCACCGGTACCGTCGATGCGCTGGGCAACTACAACATCGGCTGGTCGGCGACTGTGGTGGGCGGTGCGTTTGATGGCATGACCGGCGTCTGGACCATGACCGGAACCGTCGCGGCTGTTCCCGAGGCTTCGACCTACGGCATGATGCTGGCCGGTCTGGGCCTGGTGGGCTTCGCCGTGCGCCGCCGCAAGCTGATGGCCTGAACGTGAACGGCCTCGGATTCAATTCCGGGCTGATTCGCGTATCCGGCTGTGCTGTGGCCGGGTAAGCCTAAAGAAATACGGCGGGGCGACCCGCCGTATCTTTTTATACCGATAAGGGGGGAGCAACCATGAAACGCAAGCTGACCGTGCTGGTGTCGGCGTTGTTTGCCACGCCGGCTTTTGCCGCAACCTTTACGACCACCATTGATGCCGCGACCTACACCTCCGCAGGCACCATTACCTTCAATGACGGTGGCTACACCGGCCCGACTGGTGTCGGCGCCGGGGACTTCCAGGTCGGCTCGGGCTTCGATGCGTCGAGAGTCGGCCAGATCCAGAACGTGGTCACCAAGGACCCGGACTGGCAGACATCCGATCCGGCGCACACCGTGTATGGCGACTTCACCAGCACGCCTACCTACAACAATGCCAATATGGACGGCAGCGTGAACTTCTTCATGTGGGGCTACACGACGGTGGGGGGCAGCACCTTCAACAACATGACCATCGACAAGGCGGGCAACTACTACATCGCCAAAAACGACATGTCGTTCCAGTATTACGATGTGTTCCGTTACAACAACGGCGTCGATCCGATTCAGACCTTGGACAGCAAGATCAACTTCCAGCCCTATGCGGTGTCGGACGCGACGGGCTGGTGCGGCTCGGTGCTGGCGACCGATCCCAATTCACTGGAGCGCATGGCGGGGCAGGTGAAATTCGACTTCGCCTTCGACGTCTATTTCGAGATGGTGCCGGGCATGACGCCCAGCTTTTCCTCGACGCAGCTCGTCCCCGATTTCGTGATGCGCAGCTACGGCAGTTACGAAGTCAATGTGACCACCAATGGCGGGGTCGCGCAGGTTTATAGCGGCAGCGCGGTGGAAAACAACACCAACCCGGTGACGGGAGAACTTGATCCTGCCTGGCAGAACGACGTGTCCTTTCTTGGCGCAGGGGTCATCCCGAATGGCGTCTGGGTGCTGAATGACGGCACCCCGGACGTTCAGATCGTGGACGCGGGGACCGAAGGCGCAACCTGGCATGCCAATTCCTTTGCCGGTTATGCCTTTCTGCTGCGTGCCGATGGCACACGTGAACTGACCTATGTCAACCCGGACGGCTTCTCGGATTACATGCCGGCAGCGGTACCCGAAGCCGAAACCTACGCCATGATGTTGGCCGGCTTGGGTCTGGTCGGCGGCATGGCGGCGCGTCGACGCCGGCAGATGGCCTGATGCGGCTGTCCCGGGTGCAGTAGTGGATCATCCGGCGGGGAAACCCGCTGGTTTTTTTTGGCATGGGGCAGAATGGTTATTTAGTACTGGTTTATGTAGTAAATTTGCATCGGACGCGTAAGCCTTGCAGGTGGAATTGGCCGTAAATTCCCCCGCTTAGGTAAAAGCGCGTAGTTTTTTAATGAACGAATTAGAAAAGTTCACCTGTTTTTTGGCTTGTCAAATAAGAAATTTGAGGAGGAGTTTATGCGTTTTGCACTGAAACATGCCGCGCTGGTCGCTGCCTGCATGGCCGCGTTCCCGGCCCACGCCACCAACGGTTATTTCCTGCCTGGATTCGGTATCCGCTCGCAGGGCATGGGCGGCGTGGGCATCGCCTACGGCCGTGATTCCCTGTCCACTGCGGCCAACCCCGCAAACGCTGTCAATACTGGCATGCGCGGGGACATGGGATTCGCTGTGTTCAATCCTGAGCGCTACGCAGCTGTGGGGAGTGATGCCGGGGGCGCGTCCCCATTCGGTTTCTTTGGCGGCGTGGAAAGTGATGCGAAGTATTTCATCATGCCGGAAATGGGTTTCAGCATGCCGCTGAATGACAGGTTGCATGTTGCATTGGCGGTCGTCGGAAATGGGGGGATGAACACGACCTATCCTGAAAATTTCTTTTCGTTTGATGGTGACGGCCCCGGCCCAACAGCACCTTTTCCTGCGCGCGACGAGAAACTCGGTGTCGACATGATGCAGGTGCTGGTTCCGATTACTGCAGCCTACAAGCTCAATGAAAATCATGCCATCGGTGCTTCGTTGGTGTTAGCTGAAACGCGCTTCAGGGCTTATGGCTTGCAGGCATTTCAGACGTTTGATCAGGTATTCACAATTACGGCTGATCCTGCACATTTGACGAACCAAGGCTTTGACTACAGCTATGGGGCGGGGGTCAAAATCGGCTGGCTGGGTGAATTCATGGGCGACAGACTCTCGCTTGGATTGACCTATGCTTCCCGAACCTACATGACGAAATTTGACAAGTACAGTGGTCTTTTCGCCGAGCAGGGGGATTTCGATATCCCGGAAAACTTCGGTATTGGTATTGCCTTCAAACCCGTTAAAAATCTGGTGATTGCAGCTGATGTCACTCGCATCAACTACGGAGATATCGCGTCGGTGGGCAATCCCGGCATGAGCGCGCCGCTTGGACCGGGTGGTATCCCGTCCATAACGGATTCGAGCAAAGAACTCGGTAACGACGACGGCATGGGCTTTGGCTGGAAAGACCAGACGGTCTACAAGCTTGGGGTGCAATATGGCGTGAACAACCGGCTGCTTGTTCGCGCCGGTTACAACTACGGGAAGACCCCGATCCCTGACGGCCAAGTGACGTTCAACCTGCTCGCGCCCGCGACCGTCGAAAAGCATTATTCCGTGGGCTTTACCTACAAGGCGAACGAGAACCTGGAGGTAACTGGCACCTATATGTATGCCGCCTCCAACAGCCAATCGGCGTGCGGACAGAACATCGTTAACTGCGCCACGTTCAACATGCACCAGAACATGTTCGGCTTGACCTTCGGCTGGGTGCTCGATCCGGGTCCGGGCGCGCTGGAAGAATACGGCGAGGGCGACTGGGCCGGCATCAACTTCGACGGCTGGTACGCGGGCCTGGGTGTTGGCCAGTCGAAGTATCGTGGCGTGGATGAGGATACTGCCAACACCCGCACCGAAGGCTGGAAGGTTTACGGCGGCTACCAGTTCAACAAGTACTTCGCCATTGAGGGGGGTTATGCCAATCTCAACGATATGACGGCCAGAACCGGGGCGATTGTCACGAACCTGGACACCGATGCCTGGACCCTGGGTGCAGTGCTCAGCTATCCGGTTACCGGGAAGTTGTCGGTGATGGGCAAGCTGGGTGCGGCTTACATGCTCGCTGACGTTAATGTGAAGAACGGTGCTGCACTCACGGTGCGAAGCGGCGACGACAGCTATGAGCCCAACTATGGGGTAGGCGTCAGCTACGCGCTGCTCGACAATCTGAACCTTCGCGTCGAGTGGGAACGCTTCGATCGGAAAGAATATGACATCGACCTCGTGACGGCGGGTGTGGCACTGAAATTCTGATCGCCTGACTGCTTCGCTTTTTCAAGTCCGGGGCGTGTCCCCGGCTTTTTTTACTCAGAGAATATCTAGTAAGCCGCGCATGGCGACATTGCCCGACCACGCTATGGGGAATTGATGGCCCGCATAAAATCGCCTGCGTCCCGCATCGAAAATTTTTCACGTATTTTTGATTTGGCACGCTTTCTGCGCGTGATTTCCGTCGGTGTGCTTGCTGTAACATTCGTGACACATAATTTCCAATAATCCGGATCAAGAGGAAGACAACATGCAAAATTACAAGAAGCTGGTCCTGCCGTTGCTGATCGCCGCGCTGATCGCGGGTTGCGGTGACAAGAAAGAGGAGGCAACGGGTGAGAAAGCCGCGACCCAGGTGGCGGCCAAGGTCAACGGCACCGAGCTCACGGTGCATCAGGTGAACTACGCGCTGCAGCGCATTCCCAATCTCGACAAGGAGCAATCCAAGGCGGCTTCGCTGCAGGTGGTGCGCAATCTGGTGGATCAGGAGGTGATTGCGCAGAAGGCGCTGACCGACAAGCTGGACCGCGATCCCACGGTGGTGCAGGCGCTGGATGCCGCGCGGCGCCAGATTCTGGCCGAGGCCTACATGGGCCGCAAGTTGGGCACGCCGGCCGAGCCGTCCGATGCCGAGGTGACGGATTACTTCAACAGGCATCCGGAGCTGTTCGCCCAGCGCAAGATCTATCGCCTGCAGGAAATCTCGATCAAGGCGCCGGCAGACCGGCACGATGCGATCCGCGCCCAGTTGGGTGCATCCAAAAACCTGAGCGATTTCGCCGCCTGGCTGAAAGCGGAGAACCTGCCGGCAAAAGCGGCGCAGGGCGTCAAGCCGGCCGAGCAACTGCCGCTGCAAATGCTGCCGCAGCTGGCCAAGATGCCCGACGGTCAGGCGATGGTGGTGAATGCGCCGGACGGCCTGATGGTCGTCGTGCTGGCGGATTCGCAGGTGCAGCCGGTGACGCTGGAGCAGGCCAAGCCGGCGATCACCCGCCTGTTGCAGGCGGAGGCGCGCCAGAAGGCGGCCAAGGCCGAACTGGACGCATTGAAGGCCGCCGCCAAGATCGAATATGTGGGCGAGTTTGCCGATGCCGGCAAGGAAGCCACGGCGCCAGCCGAGAAGCCGGCCGCCCCGGCCGCCGCCGCGGCTCCGGCCGCCACGCCCGCTGCCGACGCCGACGCGATCAGCAAAGGCGTTTCCGGACTCAAGTAAAAAAGCAGGTACAAGCGACAAGTTACAAGGTTCAAGACGGCGGCTGGCGGGCGGCGTGCCGCGCGCTTTCACAGGCTCTTGCAACTTGTAACTTGCAACTTGTAACTCACCGGTCTCGCGTCCGTGCTGACGTCCCCCATCTTCGTTCGCAGCCTGCCGTTCGGGCTGTATATCGCCCTGCTTGCGCTGGAAGGCCTGCTGCCCGGCTGGGCGCCGGGCTTCGACGTGCGCTGGCTGTATCCGCTGAAGGCGGGGCTGGTGGCGCTGGCGCTGGCGGTGCTGTGGCGGCATTACGCCGAACTCAAAACCTGGGGCCTGTCGCTGCGACAGCTGCTGCTGTCGCTGGCGGTGGGCGTCGTGGTGCTGGTGCTGTGGGTCAATCTCGACGCCGGCTGGATGCTGATGGGCGAGGTGGGCGAGGGTTACAACCCCACCAGCGATGCGGGCGAGATCGACTGGCTGCTGGTGGCGTTCCGCATCGCCGGCGCCGCGCTGGTGGTGCCGCTGATGGAAGAACTGTTCTGGCGCTCGTTCCTGCAGCGCTGGGTGCAGCGGCCCGATTTCATGGCGCTCGACCCGGCGCAGATCGGCCTCAAGGCGCTGCTCATCGCCAGCGCGCTGTTTGCCGTCGAGCACCTGCAATGGTTCGCCGGCCTGGTCGCGGGCCTGGCCTACGGCTGGCTGTATATCCGCACCCGCAACCTGTGGGCGCCCATCGTCGCGCACGCCGTCACCAACGGCCTGCTGGGGGCCTATGTGGTGGCCACCGGGCAGTGGAGCTTCTGGTGAGGCGAGCGCTGCCGCTTGCCGGTTTGGTGCTGGCCGCATGGTCGGCCGTGCCGGCACTGGCGAAGGAGGGCGACACCTTGCGGCCGTTCGTGTCCTATGCGCGCTATTACGACAGCAATCTGTACCGCCTCGCCAAGAGCGAATATGCGTTGGTGCCGCAATTGTCCGACCAGTATGGCGTCCTGAGTGCCGGGCTGAACGTGGACTGGCAGCCGGGGCGCCAGCGCGTCGTCGCCAGCGCGGCCAAGAATCTGGTGCGGTTTTCCCGTTATTCCAACCTGGATTACGACGGCTCGGATTACAAGCTGCAATGGGACTGGCGGCTGGGCAACCGCTGGTCGGGGCAGATCGGCGCGACCGAAAGCGTGGTCCAGAGCAGCTTCAGCGATTTGGTCGGCCTGCTGATCAACAACCAGGTCACCCGTGAAAACAAGTTTGTCCAGGCCGACTGGCAGTTTCATCCCCGCTGGCATGCGGGGCTGGGCGCGGCAGCGGCCACCTCGAGTAACAGCACCGTGCAGCAGGCGACACTGGATTACGAAGATACGAGTGTTTCGGCCACACTCGGCTACACCACGCCCAAGGGCAGCAAGCTGCGCGGCCAGCTGCGCCAGGTGGACGGCAAATACCCCAACCGGCTGCCCGGCTTGTTTGTCGACCGCGCCTATACGCTGACCGAATACAACCTGCTGGGCGACTGGAGCGTGGGCGGCAAGCTGATCACGCGGGCAAAAATCGGTTATGTCCAGCGCGAGAACGATACCTTGTCGCAGCGCGACTTTTCCGGCCTGGCCGGGCGCGTGTCGGCGGATTATTTCCCCACCGGCAAAACCATGCTGACCTGGGCGGTCTATCGCGAGATCGCGAACTCGGACGATATCAACGCCAGCTACCAGCTGAATAGCGGAACCAGCCTGGGCGCGGCCTGGCTGATCACGTCGAAGGTCACCCTGCGCGCCAATGGCCGTTTCGAGAACCGCAGCTTTCAGGGCAACACCGGCTTTGGCGGCGTCCAGCGCGACGAAGACACGCTGAGCGGCTCGATCTCGCTGAGCTATGCGCCGGTGCGCATGGCGACGATCGATGTCGGCCTGCAGAGCGGGCGGCGGGATTCCAACATGGCTGTCAACGATTACACGTTTCAATCGGCGTTCGTCAGCGTGCGGGCCGACTTTTAAGGCGCCGGTTGGTTTGCCACCCCCGCGAGGGGGGCAATCGCAGGCAGCAGGCCCGCTCTTTGCGCAGCGGGTCGATGGATTTGTCGTGGTGGCCGCACGGCAATGGCCGCTGGGCACAGGTTTTGCTGACCTGGTTGACGCGAAGGCGGATGGGTGGTTTTGACCATGGACAGGGATAGAATGTCCGCCACCCGATGCCGGCCGGTTGCACGCCACCTGTTTGCAGCAAGCGGCGGACAGGCCGGCCGGGCGGAAGCAAAAGGCAAGCGGCCCAGCGGGTTGCTTGCACATAAATAATTCGGACAGAAGAGCGGACGGCCTTTGCAGCCGCCGCCGATTGGAGAGAAGCGATGAGGAGATGGTGGCGCAGTGTTTGGGTGATGTGTGCGTTGCTGGCGGCGGCGCCGGCATGGAGCGCGGATAACGATTACCGCATGGGCACCGGCGACGTGCTGCGCATCACGGTGTACGGCCAGCCCGATCTCGCCACCGAGGCGCGCGTGGGCGAAAACGGCAGCATCACCTTCCCGTTGATCGGCGACGTCAAGCTGGCCGGCATCACCCCCGCGCGGGGCGAAACCGAGATCGCGCAGCGCCTCAGCAAGGGCGGCTTCATCCTCGAACCCTTCGTCACCCTCAACGTGGTGCAATACCGCAGCCAGCAGATCTCGGTGCTGGGGCGGGTCAACCGGCCCGGCAAGTACACGCTGGAAAAAGTCAGCCGCATCTCCGATGCGCTGGCGCTGGCCGGCGGCATCATCATCGACGGCTCGGATACCGTCACCCTGGTGCGCACCCGCGACGGCAAGCCCGAATACCGCGACATCGACGTCGTTGCCCTGTTCCGGCCGGGCGGCGAAGCCAGCAACGAACTGGTGCAGGACGGCGACATCGTCAACGTGGCGCGCCAGCCGATGTTCTACATCTACGGCGAAGTGCAGCGTCCCGGCGCGTTCCGCCTGGAGCAGAACATGAGCGTGGTGCAGGCGCTGTCGATGGGCGGCGGGGTGACCCAGCGCGGCACCCAGAAGGGCATCAGGATCCTGCGCCGCGACGCCGGCGGGACGATGCAGCAGCTGGATGCCCAACTGGCCGATCCGGTAAAAAAGGACGACGTGATCTACGTCAAGGAAAGCCTGTTCTAAGGGACGCCGCCATGAATTTCACCCAATTCCTGCTGATCCTGAATGCGCGCAAGTGGATCATCCTCGGCACGCTGCTGTTCACCGTTGCAGTCACTGCGGCAGTGAGTCTATTGCTGCCCAAGGAATACACGGCGACCGCCACGCTGATCATCGATTCCAAGAGCAAGGATCCGTTCACCGGCCAGTTGCTGCCGTCGCAGATGTTCCCCGGCTACATGGCCACGCAGATCGACGTCATCAAAAGCAGCCAGGTGGCGAACAAGGTGGTGAGCGGACTGAAGCTGGCGGACAGCCCCGGCACCCGCGAGCAGTTTGCCGAAGCCGCCCGGGGCGAGGGCAGCATCGAACAGTGGCTGGGCGACCTGCTGCTGCAGAAGCTGAACGTCGAGCCCTCGCGCGAATCCAGCATCATTTCCATCGGCTTTACGGGATCGGACCCACGCTTTGCCGCCATCGTGGCCAACGCTTTCGCCAAGTCCTATATCGAAACCAGCCTCGACCTGCGCCTGGCGCCGGCCAGGCAAACCGCGGCCTGGTTCGACCAGCAGATCACCCAGCTGCGCCAGAACCTCGACCAGGCACAGCAGAAGCTCACCGCCTACCAGCGTGAAAAGGGCATCGTCGAATCCGAGGAGCGGCTCGACGTCGAAACCCGCCGCATGGCCGACCTGGCCGGGCAGATGGTGGCGGCGCAATCGGCGTCGTTCGACGCCAGTTCGCGCACGCGCGACAGCGCCAGCCTGCCGGAAGTCATCAACAACCCGGTGGTGCAGAACCTCAAGGCGCAAGTGGCGCAGGGCGAAGGCAAGCTGGCCGAACTGGCCAATCGGGTGGGCGCCAACCATCCCGATTTCATCCGCCTGCAGGCCGAGGTGAGCAGCTACAAGGCCAAGCTCGCCCATGAGCTCAGCACCGCCACCCGCGGCGTCGGCGCCATCGCGGGCGCCGCGCGCCAGCGCTTCGGCGAACTCTCCGGCGCGTTCGAACGGCAAAAGGCCAAGGTGCTGGCACTGAAGCAGCAGCGCGAAGAAGCCGCCCTGCTGGCGCGCGATCTGGAAAACGCCCAGCGCATCTACGATTCGGCCCTGCAGCGTTATGGCCAGAGCCGCATGGAAGCGCAGTCCACGCAGACCGACATTGCCGTATTGAATCCCGCGGTCGCGCCCACCCAGCCGTCCAAACCGCGCGTGATCCTGAACGTGCTGCTGTCGCTGTTCCTCGGCACCCTGCTGGGCGTGGGCGTCGGCTTCCTGGTCGAACTGCTGGATCGGCGCGTGCGCTCCGGGCAGGACATCGCCGCCGGACTGGAGATTCCGGTGCTGGCCGAGGTTTCGAAAAACCGCCGCATGCTCGAAACCCTGCGCCGCCTGTTTGCCCGCAATCGCCCCGCGATGGCCTGAGCGATCGTACCCACACCGCTAAGTCGAGGTTCATATGAATTCACTCACAAGCACCAGCGAGCAGGATCGCATCACCGAGGCGGTCACCGGCATTCGCGCCGACGCCCACATCGGCAAGCTGCTGCAGGATGCCGGCAAGCTCAAGCCGCAGGACATGGAGCGCGTGCTCCAACTGCAACAGAAGGAAAATCTGCGCTTCGGCGAAGCCGCGCAAAAGCTCGGCCTGGTCAGCGAGGCCGACATTCGGCAGGCCTTGTCGCACCAGTTCGAATACCCCACCATTCCCGCCGCCGAGGCCAGCCTCAGTCCCGAACTGACCGCCGCCACCGCGCCCTACAGCAAGGAGGCGGAGGCGCTGCGCACGGTGCGTTCCGAACTGCTGCTGCGCTGGTTCAAGGATGGCCGCAAGACGCTGGCGATCGGCAGCGCGCGCGCGGACGAAGGCGCGAGCTACCTGGCCGCCAACCTGGCGGTGCTATTTGCGCAGATGGGGCGCAAGGTTTTGCTGATCGACGCCAACATGCGGCAGCCGCGCCAGCACGACATCTTCAATCTGGGCAACGGCATGGGGCTGTCCGACATCCTGGCCGAGCGCGTGCCCTCGCTGCAGGTGCACACCATCAAGCCGTTCCAGACGCTGTCCGTGCTGTCGGCCGGTTCGCCGCCGCCCAACCCGGCCGAACTGCTGGCACGGCCGGCGTTCGGCGCCCTGCTGTCGGGGTTGGAAACCAGCTACGACATCGTCCTGGTCGACACCGCGCCGGCGCAGCTCAGCTCGGATTTCCAGCTGGTCGCAGCGCGCGTCGGCGGCATGCTCGTCGCCACCCGCCGCAACGTCAGCCGCCTCAGCCCGCTGGCCGAGCTGAAGGAAAAGGTCACCCTCTCCGGCGCGCAGGTCGTGGGCGCCGTCGTCCTGGATTGAACGCATGAACACGCTTGCTCCGCGCGCCTCCGTTCTCGACGCCCTGGCGCCCCTCAAGACCTGGTGGCCGATCGTCCTCGGCCTGCTGGTGCTGTATGTGCCGACCTACTGGGTGCTCGCGCACGGTCTGTGGAACTCGGACGACCATGCCCACGGCCCCATCGTGCTGGTGGTCGCCCTGTATCTGGTCTGGCAGCAGCGCGCCGTGTTCATGCGCGACGCCAGCGCCGTGCCCACGCGCGGGGAGGCCGCAACCGGCTGGACGCTGCTGATCCTCGGCTTGCTGGCTTATGCGTTGGGGCGCTCGCAGGATATCCTGCTGTTTGAAATCGGCTCGCAGATACCGGTCATTCTTGGCGCGTTGCTTATCACGCTGGGCATGCGCGCCGCGCGCGCCCTGTGGTTCGCGCTGTTCTTCCTGCTGTTCATGATTCCGCTGCCGGGATTCGTGGTGGATGCCGCCACCGGCCCGCTCAAGCAATACATTTCGGTGATCGCCGAACAGGTGCTGTATGCAGCCGGCTACCCCATCGCGCGCAGCGGCGTCATGCTCACCGTCGGGCAATACCAGCTGCTGGTGGCCGATGCCTGCTCCGGCCTGCACTCGATGTTCAGCCTGTCGGCCATGGGCCTGTTGTACCTGTACCTGATGCAGCGCACCAGCGTCGCGCGCAATCTCGTCATCATGGCGGCGATTCTGCCGATTGCGTTTGCCGCCAACATCGTGCGCGTCATGGTGCTGGTGCTGGTGACCTATCACCTGGGAGACGAGGCGGGGCAGGGCTTCCTGCATGGCTTCGCCGGTATCATGCTGTTCGTTATCGGCCTGCTGTTTTTATTCGTGCTGGACTGGATATTGGGCTTCATCTTCCCCGACCGCCCGCGTGCCCGGGCGCAAGGCTGATTCGTGGAGACAAGGATGAAACTCATCAGCCTCAAACACCTGTTTGTCGGTCTGTGCATGCTGGCCGCGGCAGGCATGGCGCTCGCGCTCAAACCGACAGTCAAAGTGGCGGACAGCGGCCCCAGGATCGACCTCGAAACCCTGATACCCAAGCAGTTCGGCGACTGGGAAATCGACCAAACCATCGTTCCGCTGATTGCCAACCCCGAGCAGGAAGCGCTCATCAACAAGATCTACAACCAGACCCTCACGCGCACCTACGTCAATCCGCGCAACGAACGCATCATGCTGTCCATCGCCTACGGCGGCGACCAGAGCGACAACATGGCGGTGCATAAACCCGAGGTCTGCTATCCCGCGCAGGGATTCCAGATATTGAAAAACGCGATCGGAACGTTTTCGACCGGAACCGGAGATATTCCGGTCAAGCGCCTGGTTGCCACCCACGGGCAGCGCATCGAACCGATCACGTATTGGACAACCGTTGGCGATACCGTTGCCGTCAATGGCCTGAAATGGAAGCTGCAGCAATTAAAATACGGTCTCACCGGGAAAATTCCGGATGGCTTGCTGTTCAGGATTTCGAGCATCCAGGCAGACGATGCCAAGGCTTACCAAACGCAGGACATGTTTGCCCGCGATCTGCTCAAGGCGATGTCGCCGAGCGGTCGCGAACGCATCATCGGCAACCCCGGCCCGGCCGGTTGATCGACCTGCACCCTTATCCAACCACTGGCTTCATTGCAACGGAAACACCATGACCAAAAAAGCACTCATCACCGGCGTCACCGGCCAGGACGGCGCCTACCTTGCCGAATTCCTGCTGGGCAAGGGCTACGAAGTGCACGGCATCAAGCGCCGCACCTCGCTGTTCAACACCGACCGCATCGACCATCTGTATCAGGACCCGCACGAGACCGGCCGCCGCTTCATCCTGCACCACGGCGACCTCACCGATTCGTCCAGCCTGATCCGCATCATCCAGCAGGTGCAGCCCGACGAAATCTACAACCTCGCCGCGCAGAGCCACGTCGCCGTCTCGTTCGAGGAGCCCGAATACACCGCCAACTCCGACGCGCTGGGCGCGCTGCGCATACTGGAGGCCATCCGCATCCTCGGCCTGGAAAAGAAAACCTGCTTCTACCAGGCGAGCACCAGCGAACTCTACGGCCTGGTGCAGGAAATCCCGCAGAAGGAAACCACCCCCTTCTACCCGCGCAGCCCCTACGCGGTGGCCAAGCTGTATGCCTACTGGATCACCGTCAACTACCGCGAGGCCTACGGCATGTATGCCTGCAACGGCATCCTGTTCAACCACGAAAGCCCGATCCGCGGCGAAACCTTCGTCACCCGCAAGATCACCCGCGCGCTGGCCAGAATCAAGTTGGGCCTGCAGGATTGCCTGTTCCTCGGCAACATGGACGCCAAGCGCGACTGGGGCCACGCCAAGGACTACGTCGAAATGCAGTGGCTGATGCTGCAGCAGGACCAGCCCGAGGACTTCGTCATCGCCACCGGCGTGCAGTACTCGGTCAGGGACTTCGTCAACGCCGCCGCCAAGGAGCTTGGAATGGACATCCGCTGGGAAGGCCAGGGCGTCGACGAGAAGGGCTTTGATGCCCACGGCAAATGCATCGTCGCCGTCGACCCGCGCTACTTCCGTCCCACCGAAGTCGAAACCCTGCTCGGCGACCCCAGCAAGGCCAAGAGCAAGCTCGGCTGGACGCCGAAGATCAGCTTCGACGAACTCGTCGCCGAGATGGTGCGCGAAGACCTGAAGGCGGCCGAGCGCGACGAGCTGGTGAAGAAGCACGGCTACAAGGCCATGGATTATCACGAGTAGAAAAGCAGCTACAAGGGGCAAGTTACAAGTTTCAAGGAAGGAACGTGGCCCGGTTTGAGGATCTGGCAGTTTGGAAGCGGTCAGCACGGCTGAGTGCTGATCTTTATAAATCGCTCAGAGACCTCAAGGATTTTGGGTTTCGTGATCAGATTACGCGGGCTGGGTTGTCGATTCCTTCAAATATTGCTGAAGGTTATGAGCGTGAGTCAGCAAAGGAAACGCCCAACTTCTTGAACTATGCAAAGGGTTCAGCAGGTGAGTTACGAACTCAATTGTATATAGGAATGGATATCGGTTACATCGAACGCGAAGTGGGCATGGCATGGATCAAGGAAGCGGAAGAAATTTCCCGCATGCTTCATGGTTTGATGCAGACGATACGAACGCAAAAGACATGAGTGGCAAGTTGCAAGCTGCAAGTTACTAGGGAAGTGCCTGGACCTGCAACTACTGCAATGTAGTAAGACCCAGGTGGTCACAACTCGTGACCACCTGGCTGGAATGAACTGGCAACCGATGATGCCTTCGGAGCGCCGGATGGTTTTGAGATCACGAACTGTGACTTCAATTTGGATGCAAAAGACATGAGTAGCATGTGTCAGGTCACAGGTTCCAAGTCTCTCCTTGAAACTTGCACCTTGGGACTTGTAACTTGAGACTTGTAACTTGGATCTTGAATCTTGAATCTTGAATCTAAAATCTACATCGCGGGGCATCGTGGTCTTGTCGGTTCCAGCCTCATGCGCAACCTGCGCGCCAAGGGCTACACGAACTTCCTGACGCGTACCCACGCCGAACTCGACCTCACCGACCAGGCCGCCGTCGAAGCCTTCTTCGAGCAGGAAAAACCCGACTACGTCTTCCTCGCCGCGGCCAAGGTCGGCGGCATCCACGCCAACAACAGCTATCCCGCCGAGTTCATCCGCGACAACCTCGCGATCCAGACCAACATCATCCACGCCGCGTACAAGAACGATGTGAAGCGCCTACTGTTCCTCGGCTCCAGCTGCATCTACCCCCGGCTCGCTCCGCAGCCGATGAAGGAAGAGCACCTGCTGACCAGCGAGCTGGAACCGACCAACCGGCCTTATGCCCTGGCCAAGATCGCCGGCATCGAAATGTGCTGGGCCTACAACCGGCAGTACCGGACCCAGTACCTGGCCGTGATGCCCACCAACCTCTACGGCCCTGGCGACAACTACAACCTGATGAACTCGCACGTGATCCCAGCCATGATCCGCAAGTTTCATCTGGCCAAACTCGCCGCCGAGCGCAACTGGGCCGCCATCGAGCAGGACGAAGCCAAGAACGGCCCCATCCCGCAGGACCTCAAGGACCGCCTCCTTGCAACGTGCAACTTGCAACTTGAACCTGCTGTTTCGGTGTGGGGCACCGGCACGCCGAAACGCGAATTCCTCTACAGCGACGACATGGCCGACGCCTGCGTCTACCTGATGAACCTGCCGGACGACAAGTTCGTTCCGCTCTTGGGGCAGGACCGCAACGACGGCCTGGCACCGCTGGTCAACATCGGCGTCGGTCACGACCTCAGCATCCGCGAGCTGGCCGAAACCGTGGCGGCGACGGTGGGCTACCAGGGCAAGCTCGAATTCGATGCCAGCAAGCCGGATGGCACGCCGAGGAAACTGATGGATGTGGGGCGGCTGAATGCCATGGGGTGGGAGGCGAAGACGGGGATGCGGAGCGGGCTGGAATCGGCTTATCGGGATTTCTTGTCAACCCAGGGTTGAACATGAAGACCTATCTGAGGGAGATCAATCTGCGCCCTGTGCAGATAGAAACCAGTAGACAAGCTACGTGCTGCTCCCTTGGCGCTTTGGTTGAGATCGAATAGACAGCAGCAGGCGTGATGAACTCCATCCTCCCTTATCTGTTTGGTTATGGCATTCCGTTCGGAATCGTCATTGCCATGGCGATAATCTCGATCCTGGCATTGGGCCTTTTTATTGCGTATCCCAAGTACGGCGCATTGCCCTTTTTTGCCGTGATTCTGATATTTGTAAACACCGCCTACGGGCTTCAAGCCGAAGACGCCGGTGGCTTCAGCGTATATACCAAAGGTGGACGTTACCTGCCTTTCCCCATCATTCAGTTTTATCTGTATGGATTGCTCCTGGCCACGTGGTTAGGCAATCAGTTCAGTGGATTTCGCCCGCTCCGGCAATCGGGTGGGGTATGGATGTTGTTGTTCGTGGCGATGTTTGCCGGGCACTATGCAGTGGGCTTGTTTGAAGGCGAGCATTGGATGCTTCTGCTTTCCCAACGCGGATTACTCAACGTCATTCACATGATGATGGTGATCTATATCACCGTCACAGTACTCAGGGACGAAAAGGATCTGGCTGGCCTGACCAAGGTCTTTCTTGCCATTGCCGTTTACCACGCCTTGTTCGGGCTTGGACGCTTCCTCCTGTTCGGCGGCGATCCGCAGAATGCCTATGAAAATTTCGGCAATCTGAAAATCAAGATCACATATTGGGACATTAACGAAGGACTCATCGCCACCATCGCAGCTTTTTATTTTGCGTGGCGATTGACGCACGAGTGGAAAAAGTTGAGCACGGGCGTCAAATGGTTGTTTCTGGCGTGTCTGACTGTCGAGCTTCTGGTCATCGTTTTTTCCTATCGCCGCTCGAATTGGTTCGGTTTGGTGCTGGCAGGGGCATTCTTCCTGTATTGGCAGCCGCCGAGCCGGCGCTGGGTTTTTCTCATGCTCGGTGGCGCAGTCGTGTTGCCGTCCTTGCTGGCAGTCGGTACGTATCGTGCACAGGAAACCTTGAACCGAGCCGACCTGACGTTTATCGAGCGTATCGCTCCGGATTCGGCAAAAGCAAAAAGCCTCACTGACAAAGAGAGCCGTTTTTTCGAGTTGTACACAGCCTTCCTGACGGTAAAGGAAAAACCCATCTTCGGGGTGGGTACGTGGGGGTCGTTCAAGGTGGGGATGAGCGATCACATAGTCTTGCTCTATCACAAAGGCCGCTATGATTTTGTCCATTCTGGCTTCGGTCATGTGTTACTCAAATCGGGCCTGCTGGGGCTGGTGATTTTTACTGGAATGCTTGTGGCGCTTTGGCGCTATGCCACTCGGATGCGGCGCTGGATTCCGCAGGACCGGCTGGCAATTTTCGAGAGCTTCCGGGCGGGATTTGTTTTTTTAATCCCGACATTGCTGATCGGTACGCCGATTCCCGAATTCCGGACCATGATCTGGCTCGGACTGGTTCTGGCGGTGCCATTGGCGATAGCCAAAATGGATGCTGTTCGCGAACAGGCCGAGCGGCTGTCGGGGGCTGATAAGTCGACCCCCGCCAATGTGCTTTCGGCGCAGCAATGAAATTCGAGACCCTGCGCAACGGCCTGGCCAACTTCATGGGCGGCGTGTTGCCTGCGCTGGTTACGCTTTTTACTACACCGTTCATCGTCAACGCACTGGGCGATTCCAGCTACGGCGTGCTGACCTTGATCACCGCCATCGTCGGCTACTTCGCGTTTCTCGATCTCAACGTCACGGCCGGTTCGGTCAAATACGTAGCCGAGCATCATGCCACCGGTAACGTACCGCGGCGCAATCAAACGCTCACCAGCGGCATTGCGTTGTATCTGATCATCGGCCTGGCTGGCTGTGGTCTGGTGTTGCTGTTCACCGATACCCTGCTGGATCGCGTGTTTGCCATACCCGCAAACCTCAGGAGCGAGGCAGGGCAGGCACTTACTCTTGCGGCTTTTGGATTTCTGTTCGGCCAGTTACAGATTTATCTCAACAGCGTGCCGCAATCGATACGTCGCTACGACCAGTCTGCGCTGCTTGAATCGATATTTGGCGTGATTACCCCGCTGGCCACGGTACTGACCTTGTGGCTGGGCTATGGACTGGTCGAAGTTGTCGCAGTCAGGGTGCTTGTCAGCGTGGCGAACAATGCGGTACTGGTGGGAGTCATTCACCGCTTGCTGCCGGATTTCGTGCTGGTGAAACCCGATCGGCAGACGCTGGTTGTGCTGGGGAAGTTCAGCGGTTTTGCCTATCTCAGCCGTTTGGCTACGGTGGCCTATGCACAGGGCGACAAACTCATACTGGGCGTGCTTACCAGCATGAGCGCACTCACGCATTACGCTGTGCCTTTCATGCTCGTGAACCGGGTGTTCGCCTTGAGCTACCGTCTCGGCGGGGTGCTGTTTCCCGTAGCCAGCGCCTTGGCGGCCAACCAGGAGATTGAGCGCCTGCGCGAACTGTATTTGTATGCCGCGCGCTATGTGTTCTTCATCAATGTAAGCCTGACGCTGATGCTGGCAACGCTTGCCCACGAGATACTGCTCTACTGGATCGGCCCCTCGCTTGCGGCAAGCGGCGCTGCCGTGCTGGTGCTCATTGCCTTTGCATCGCTGATCGACTCCCTCACAAACGCCCCTTCTCTCGTCAATGATGGAATGGGGCAGCCGCACATCACGGGCAGCTTCGCTGTCAGCCGCGCCGGCTTGGGCGTGGCATTGACATTTTTATTGGTGCATGAACTTGGGATGATAGGGGCCGCCTGGGCACAACTCGTCACATCCGCGCTGATGGCGGCTCTGTTTCTTACCTATGTACATGGTCGCAGCGTGCCGGTGTCGCTTCGGGATTATTCACGTGTGGTCGTTGCACCGAGCCTACCCATCCTGGCAATAGCGATGGGCATGGTCTTCACGCGCCTTGGCGGCCCGCCACTGTCCATGACGCAGACATTTCTTGTGCTGATGTCACAAGGGCTGGCGCTGGGCGTCTATGCCATGGTTTTCATTTTCCGCCGCACCGACCGGCTTGCGCTGCTTGCGCGCTTGCGGATGCCTCGCCACGGAGTTTGATCGCGCATGAAGATTCTCCTGGTCAGCGAAGATATTCCGGCACAGCATCTCGGCGGACTGGGCAAGCATGTCGTACGGCTGGGCAATGCCCTGATTCAGGCCGGTCATCAGGTAACGCTGATGGGTACCCGGCAGCACGACTATGAGTCCTGCCGCGCGGAGGTCGGGTTCGATGGCCCGTTTGTCGCCGGTTTCAGTTTGGCTGGAATGGGCTGGAAGGAAGCTGCGCTGGGCACATTCATTCCATACAAGCGTTCGGTCATCGCCGGCCGAATTGCCCGGGCGATCCTGGCTCATGCCAGCAATTACGACGTGGTTCATTACCATGGCCATTACCCCATGGTCGGCCGCTTGATCCCGGAATCCGTCAATTTCGTGCAGACCCGGCATGACCAGGGCAGCGAATGCCTGACGCACGTCCGTTTCAGGGATGGCGCGGTTTGCGATAGCAACAACCCGCAGGATTGCGCGTCATGTGCCTTGAATGCCAAGCCGGGAGCTTGGCGCAGACAGCTTGCCGCCATGGCGGTCAGGCAATACCGCACACACACCGCCGAGGCGTTTGCCGAGCACAAAACCGTGTTTGTATCGGACTTTCTGCGCCGGGCGTTTTTGCGCAGAGTGCCTGATGCGGAGGGGCGCAAATATCACGTCCTGCATAACTTTATCGACACGCGTATCCTGCCGGCTCCGCAACCTGGAGATCCGGCGCATATTCTTTTCGTCGGGCGCATCGACGCAGCCAAAGGGGTGATGCCCCTGCTGGACGCCTTGCGGGCCACCGGCGACAGCCGCTACCGTGTCGATGTGATCGGTGATGGGCCGGATCGCGCGGCGTGCGAGCGCCGCCATGCCAGCCCGCAGGTGCAATTCCACGGCTGGAAACTGCAGGCCGATGCGCTCGCCGAGACAGCGCGCGCCGGACGCATCGTCGTCCCGTCGATTTGGGAAGAACCATGCGGAACCACGATCCTGGAAGGGCTGGCGCTCGGCAAATCTGTCCATGCCCTGGCGCGAGGGGGCACACCGGAACTGAAGTGCTATGAACGCTGGACAGGGCAGCTGCATCTCTACGCGGATATGGCCGCCCTGGCACGCGGCCTGCTGCAACCGGCGGGCTCCGCTGTTCGCATGAATGAACCTTTCGGTGCCGATGTCCAGATCCTGCTGCCGGCGTTGTTGCGGATTTACAGCCTGTGAATAGGCCCTTCTTTTCCCTTATCACGGTGTGCTTCAATGCCGAGCGCAGCATTGCGAACACGCTTCGATCCGCGCGCGAACAGACCTGCCGCGATTTCGAGAACGTGGTGGTGGATGGCGCCTCCACCGACGGCACGCTGGACGTGGTGCGGGCGTTCGGCGACCTACCTCTGGCCATCACGAGCGAGCCTGACCAAGGCATCTACGATGCGATGAACAAAGCGATCGCCCGCTCGCAGGGCGAAGTGCTGTATTTCCTGAATGCCGATGATCGCCTGCATGACCCCGATGTGCTGGAGCGTGTGCGGCAGGTCTTCGCGTCGAATCCGGAAGTCGACCTGGTATGGGGCAATGTCGTGTACGAGCGGCCAGACGGTACTTGCGAGACACGGCGTTTCCGGCACATTCACCCTGGAAATCTGGTTTTTCTCGATCTGAATCACCAGGGGGCTTTTGCGCGCCGGAGCCTGTTCGAGCGCATCGGGGTATTCAACACGGCTTTCCGCATCAATGCCGACTACGACTGGTTTCTGCGTGTACTGGGTTCCGGGGCGCGGTGGCGTTATGTGGACATCGAAATTGCCCGCTTTCATACCGGCGGGACGCATGCGCGCAATGTTGAGAAGCTGCGGACAGAGCGTCACACCGTTCGCATGCAATACATCCATCCGTTCAAGTACCGGATCGGGGCGCTGGGGTACAACCTTGCTCACAAGACGCGCCGGCTTGGGCGGATACTCAGCGGCAAGGAAAAGCTGTGAGTGATCCGGTCGTGCTGGTATCGCATGGCTTCCAGCCAAGCTATGAAAAGGCTTTTGCCAATGGGCTGGCGCGGAATGGTCTGGCTGTCTCGGTCATCACATCCGACCGCTCGCTGGCTGCGGCATTTGAACCAGGCGTACGGGCGATTCCATTGCGCGGGTCGCAGGACCCGAACCGGTCGCGCTTGCAGAAAACCCGTCGGCTGATCGCCTACACCGCCAGCCTGTATGCCTTTTTGCTTCAAAGCCGCTCTCGAACGCTGCACCTGATGGGGGTTTTCATCACCGCGAGCGTACCCCTTGGGTGGCTGGAAATGCTCGGGTATCGCCTGTTGAGTCGTCGCCTGCTGCTGACCGTACACAATCTGCTGCCGCACGACCGGCACACCCGGTTGAACCGGATCATCCTCCAGCGTATCTACCGGATGCCGGACACGCTCGTCGTCCACACGAAGAAAATGCGAGACGCCTTGATCGAGGAATGGCATATCCCCGCAGACCGTATCGTGCAGATGGAACATGGCGTCGACGATCTGCCAATCAAGACCGAAGCCTGGCAAGCCGATGTGCAAGGGCGATTGAGGCTGCTGATGTTTGGCTCGGTATCGCGCTACAAAGGAATCGATATTGCGCTGGAGGCATTGCGGGATTTCCCGGATTTTCCGGTTTCCCTCGTGATTGCCGGTGAGTGTCGCGACCCCGATCTTGCGGATGAACTGAATCGCCTGATCGAGCATATTCCCGCCATGCATGCGGTCGAATGGCGGCGGGGATTCATTCCCGAGCCGGAGGTTCAGGCCTGCTTCGAACGCGCCGACGCTGTCCTGCTTCCCTATCGTCATATCGATCAAAGCGGGGTGTTGCTTACCGCTTACCGTTTCGGCATCCCCGTCCTGGCATTCGATGTCGGATCGTTTGCAGACTACGTCACCCCTGAAACAGGGGTGGTCGTGACAGAACGCACCCCTGCTGGGCTGCGAGCCGGATTCCGGCACATGAAAGACCGTCTGCCTGAACTCCAGCGTGAAAAGATCAGGACAGCCGCGCGTCGCTATCTGTGGGAGGAGACGGTTCGTGTCCTGCTGCCGCATTACTGATCTTGCCTGGCTGACTGCAGTCATGTTCCTTGCCATCGGGGCGCAGGCAGGCGCTGCGGATTACTACGTCGATGCTGAACAGGGCAATGATGAATATCCCGGTACGCAGGCCGTGGCGGGTGACGGAGCCGGTCCATGGCGTACGCTCGCCCGGGCCGCTGCCGCAAGCATTCAGCCCGGCGACCGGATTCTGCTGAAATGCGGCGCCGTCTGGGGAGAAGCCGCCGTCCTGAAATTGAAAGGTACCGCGGAGGCCCCGATTACCATTGCCGGCTACGGTGACTGCGAAAACAAGCGGCCCTTGCTCAGGCCGATGTCGTCTGCTTTGCAGGCCGAATCCTTTCGCGCTGAATCAGTAGGATGGTCTGCACCGCTTGCCTTGCCGCCCGGCATGGTGTTTTCGCCGGAAGCTGTTCTCCCCCGTGCACGCTACCCGGCACAGGGCTGGCTCCGCTTGAAATCAGAAGGCGGCATCGTGCGGATTACGCCAGCTGACTTGCCTGTTGCAGCCGCGACCCTTGCCGGTTCGGACTGGATCGTGCGTACCAATGATTACACCGTGGAGGCCCGACGCCTCTATGGCCTCGGCCCGCAAGGCGAGGCGAATATTGCCAAGCCATTCGCGTTTCAACCGGCGGGCGGGGCAGGCTACTACCTGGAAGGGCAGCCCTGGATGCTGGGCAGCAGCGAGGGATGGGCGTATGACCCGGCTGGCAAGCGGCTGCACGTCCGGCACCGTCCATCTGAAACGATAGGCGTCAATGCGAGTTCGGCGGCCCTCACGCTGGTGCAGCCCGAACACGTGCGCATCCATGGGCTCGCGATACGCTTTGTGGCGGGCGTGGGCGTGGACATATCGGGCGGCCGCGACGTCGAGTTGCACGATCTGGATGTTGCCGATGTCGGAGTGGCTTTCGTGCGAGCGCGAGACACCGACGACATTCGGGTGACGAAACTCGCTGCCCGACGATCGCAGCAGGATGGGATAACGATATTTGGGGGTTCCGGTGCCCGGGTGACGGAAAGCCTGATTGAAGACGTGGGCGTGTCGGATAACCTGCGAAAAAGCATTGCAGCAATTCAGGTCGATTCCTCCAACGATGCCGAGGTTGCGCGTAACCGCATCGCTCGTGCCGGCTATGCAGCCATCATGTTCGGTAAAAATTCCGTGGTGGAGGCGAATGTCATCACGCAAACCTGTTTGAAATTGGCCGATTGCGGTGCAATCTACACTTCGGGGGCAAACAAGAAATATGGACATTACGCATCGCGCGTAAGCGGGAATCTGATCAGCGATGTGCCGGGCGATCTGAGTGGCGCATTGAGCAAAATTGCATTGACGGCTGGCATCTATCTCGATGATGAATCCCGGGGCATCGAGGTTGCCGACAACTTTGTCGAGAAGGCGCAGCGTGGGATATTCAGCAAGGCAGCCGCATCGATAATCACGGGAAACACCTTGTACGACAATGTCTATGGGGTAATGCTTTATCGAACGGGCGCGCATGGCGAGGGGGGCAATGCGACTGAGGTGCGCGCTAATTACATCGTCAGCAGACCTGGTCAGATGCCATTCCTTGTTAGCGCAGAGGCCCATGGCCGGCCAGTTACGCTAGCCGGCAATCAGGTGCGGCACATGCCCGATTCCCAAAATTCACAAGTATGGCGAGGTAGTGCCAAACAAGCTGCTCCCACGATAGGCAATGCCGGTACAGTGGACCTTGCGTTCTCGCTAACGAACACAACCACTATTCCATTGAGTCGGGTTTGCCCCTTGCCCAAGGCGGATTGCTCTCGTCTGCGGCTGCCTGATGGATCGATGGTTGATTGGCTCATTGAGTTAGCCCCGGGTGAAGCGGTCGTATTGACCGCTGCGAAGCAGCCATGAAAATCCTGCTCAGCGCTTTCGCCTTTGCGCCCCATCTCGGCAGCGAGTATGGCGTGGGCTGGCGCTGGGCGGCTGAAATGGGGAGGCACCACGAGGTGACAGTGGTGACGGATCTGACACGCCGTGAGCTGGTGGAAACCGGCGTGAAGTTGCCACCCAACGTTCGAGTCGTTTATTTCAGACCATTCTGGTTGCGCGCGGTGCCACTTAATTCGATAACCGCTTCCTTGCTCTACACGTTGTGGCAGTTTGGCTTGCTAGGGTTTGCCCGTCGTCTGCATCGAGATCGCAGGTTTGATCTGGCGATCCACATTACATACAGCGTATTCCGTCATCCGTCATTTTTGGGTTACCTGGGGATTCCTTTTATTTTTGGCCCAGTAGGTGGCGGCGAGGATGCACCATTGGTGCTCAAACAATCCATACACGGCCGTGAAAAGCTCAAGGAGCTGATGCGCTCATTGCTAAACAAGCTGGCCTTGTTCGACCCATTCCTGTGGTTGGCCTATTCGCGTGCAACCCTGATTCTCGTATCCACAGAACAGACACGCCGGGCATTGCCTTGGGTTTTCCGTAAGCGAGCCGTTGTCTATTCAAATCTGGGTGTGGACGCTGTTCCGGATGTCAAGCCAAGTCAGCGCAAAGCAGATGAGCCACTGCGTATTCTGTTTGCAGGACGTTTGCTTGGCTGGAAGGGGGTCCACTTTGCAATTCGCGCATTGGCGGAAGCGCGAAGGTATGGCGTAGATGTTGAGTTGACAATCGTGGGGCGCGGTCCGTATGAACCTGTGTTGAGGCAACTGGCTGCGTCTTTAGGAATTGAGCAATCCATTCATTGGCTTGGGCATAGGCCTCAATCTGAGCTGTTTGCTCTTTATCGTTCCATGCATGCGTTTATTTTTCCAAGTCTTCATGACTCGGGCGGCACAGTCGTTCTCGAAGCGCAAGCCAATGGTTTACCGGTGGTATGTCTGGATTTAGGGGGGCCGGCAACGCTGGTGACGTCGATGACGGCGATTGTGGTGCCAACACGAAAAAAAAGTGAAGAAGATGTGGTACGGCGTTTGGCTGATGCCTTGGTGGAACTGGCCGGAAATGAAGACCGAAGGAGATTAATGGCACAGGCTGCGATAAAGCATGTTGGTGCAACTATGACCTGGGACAATCGGGTTGAGCGCGCACTTCAACTAGCAAAATTTCATTAAAAAAGAATAGTTTTTTGGGGGGCGTCTCATATGGAAAACGTTGTTTGCTACAACTGCGGCAGTGCTAGCAGAACAGCCTTTGCGCAAGAAAATGATTTCTCGCTGACGAAGTGTTCCGAATGCGGTTTGCTTTACGTCAACCCAAGGCCGAATACCGAAGAAATCGAGCAAGCCCATAAGCTTGGCCAACATCGTGGCGCCGAACTGATTCAGACCACGGGTTATTACGATTTCAGCAAAGTGTCTTCATACACGCAAACACTCAAGGAAATGTTCGGCGATGGGTCGGTCTTGAAAGGTAAGCGATGGCTCGACATCGGGTGTGGCTATGGCGAATTCCTGGAGGCGCTCAATAAATTTTCCGCGAATGGCGTAATCGCCAGAGGCGTGGAGCCTAATGTAAAAAAAGCAGCGATGGCAAGGAAGAATGGGCTGAATGTCGACTACTTCGATTTGTCAGGGCATCGGGAAAAGTACGATTACATTTCGATGCTCAATGTGTACTCGCATTTGCCGGACCCGCCCGCCATCATCGGGGAGTGGAAGAAATTGCTTATGCCGGGCGGGCGGCTGATCCTGGAAACCGGGGATACATCCGATCTCACCAGCGAGTTGCATCCAAAGCCTTTCTACTTGCCAGACCATTTGAGCTTTGCATCCGAAAAGATCGTCACGAACATCCTGCAACGGGCTGGCTTCGACATACTAGGGGTTTACAAGTATGCGGAGGTTAGAGAGACCCCCATGGCCATTTTCCGAGAAGCCTTGAAGGCGCTGATTCCCGGCAAGCGATCCAAATTGTGGCGGCTCATAAAAGGCGATCTGAAACAGATAGACATGTATGTACATGCAAGGCTCAAATGACTGTTAGTTCCCTATGTGCACAATTACTTGAGCGGAGACGCCATGGCACGTAGAAAAGCCGCCATCTTCCAGTACCGTTTGCTGCATTACCGGCTTGGCCTGTTCGAGCGCCTGCGTGCAGCCTGTGCCGCACGCGAAATCGACCTGCATCTGGTGCACGGCCAGGCCTCCCGTCGAGAGGCTCCCAAGAAGGACGAGGGTTCGCTACCCTGGGCGCACAGGGTGAAAAACCGCTTCTGGGAAGTCGGCACGCGCGATTGGGTGTGGCAGCCTTTCCCGGCCGATCTGCGCGATGCCGACCTGGTGGTGGTGATGCAGGAAAACCGCATCCTCTCGAATTACCCTTTGCTGCTGAGTCGCTTGTGGTCGCCGCGCCGGGTGGCGTACTGGGGACATGGGGTGAATTTCCAGAGCGATGCGCCGGCCGGGCTGCGCGAGAAGTGGAAGCAGATGATGTTGGCGCGGGTGGACTGGTGGTTTGCCTATACGGAGATGACGGCGGAGATCGTTCGCAGCGCGGGTTATCCGGGTGAACGCATTACCTGCCTGGACAACGCGATCGACAACGAGGCGTTCGAGCGCGACCTGGCGAGTGTGACGGATGCGCAGCTGCAGGCGATGCGCGTGGAGATCGATGCGCCGGAGGGGGCGCCGGTGGGGCTGTTCTGCGGTTCGCTTTATCCCGACAAGCGGCTGGACTACATGATCGCGGCGGCGGATCGCATTCAGGCGGTGCTGCCGGCGTTTCGCCTGGTGGTGATAGGCGACGGCCCCAGCACAGGCGAGGTACGCACGGCGATTGAATCGCGGCCGTGGCTGAAGTGGCTGGGGGTGCGCAAGGGTGTGGAGAAGGCGGCCTGGTTCAGGCTGGCCGATGCGGTGATCAACCCCGGAGCGGTGGGGCTGCATGTTCTGGATTCATTTTGCTCGGGCACGCCGATGATGACGACCGCGGAATCCCGGCATGGTCCGGAGATCGCCTATCTGAAGGACGGGGTGAATGGGCTGGTGGTGCGTGGCGAGGCGGCGCGGTATGCGGATGCGGTGATTGCGCTTTTCAACGACCGGGCGAGGCTGGATGCGATCAAGCGGGCTGCGTTGGATGATGCCCGACATTACACGCTGGACAACATGGTGGAACGGTTTGCGGACGGGATCGAGCGGTGCGTGGCGATGCCTAAGAAGCAGTAGCAAGATTCAAGAAACAAGTTTCAAGGTGAGGTGTGCAGTGGCCTTGCGCCTTGATTGACGGTATGCGCGAAGGGGAGAGGATTGGATCATCGGATTACGGGTTCGGTACTCGGCGCACACATCGACGCCCTGTCGTGGGACGCCGCGATGGCCCGACTGCTCGGCTGGGCGCATGCGCGCGAAAGCCGCTATGTGACGATCTGCAATGTGCACGTGGTGGTGAGCGCGTCGCGCGATGCGGCGTATCGCGACATCATCAACGGCTCGGACATGGCGACGCCGGACGGTGCGCCGGTGGCGTGGATGCTGCGCCGCCAGGGATTTGCCGGGCAGCCGCGCATCAGCGGGCCGGATCTGATGTGGGCGCTGTGCGAGCGGGCGGCAGCGGAAAGCCTACCCGTCTATTGCTACGGCAGCAGCGAAGCGACGCTGGCGCTGCTGGGGCGACGCGTGCGGCAGGCGTTTCCGGAATTGCGCATCACGATGGAGTCGCCGCCGTTCCGTGCGCTGACGCCGGAGGAGGACGCGGCGGCGGTGGAGCGGATCAATGCCAGCGGTGCGGGCATCGTGTTCGTCGGCCTGGGCTGCCCCAAGCAGGAGCGCTGGATGGCGGCGCATCGCGGCAGGGTCAATGCGGTGATGATTGGGGTGGGTGCGGCCTTCGATTTCCACGCCGGCACGGTGCAGCGGGCGCCGGCCTGGATGCGCGACAACGGGCTGGAGTGGCTGCACCGTCTGCTTTCCGAGCCGGGGCGGCTGTGGAAGCGCTATCTGGTGACGAATACGCTGTTCATCGTGGGTGCGGCGCGGCAATTGCTGGGGAAGTGAGGTTCAAGATTCAAGTTGCAAGGAGCAAGGGGCAAGGGGCAAGGGGCAAGGGGCAAGGGTGGGTTCGTTGATTGACACGCTGTCAGGCAAAGCATAGGCTTTGGCATATGCCAACTATGTAGGGGGCGCTGATGAACACTGGAAGACATGTGCGTTTCTTTCGCAATGGGCGAAACCAGGCGATCCGCATCCCGCGCGAATTTGAGCTGGATGCCGACGAGGCGATCATTCGTCGTGAAGACGATCGTCTGGTGATCGAGCCGATTCGGAAAAAGGGGCTGCTGGCCACGTTGTCGACCCTGTGCGCGCTGGATGAGGAGTTCCCCGATATCGACAAGGGAATGTTGCCCTTGGACGACGCGGAACTTTGAGTCGAATGCCGCTTTATCTGCTGGACACGAACATTCTGTCGGACCTGGTGCGGAATCCGCAGGGCCGGATTGCGACTTGCATTGTGCAAGTGGGAGAGAAGTCGGTTTGCACGTCCATGATCGTTGCAAGCGAGTTGCGCTTCGGGGCCGCCAAACGAAATGCGACGAAGCTTACCGCGCAAGTGGACGCCATCCTTGCAGCGCTGGAGGTTCGCCCATTCGACATCCCCGCCGATCGCGAATACGCGAAGCTGCGTTTTCATCTTGAACAGGCCGGCACGCCGATCGGGCCGAACGATATGTTGATCGCCGCGCACGCTCTGGCCACCGAGTCGGTCCTTGTGACTGCAAACACCGGTGAGTTTTCCCGGGTTCCGAGGCTTGCGGTTGAGAACTGGTTTGAGGCGATGCCGAAGACGTAGAGTCAAATTGCAAGATTCAAGGAACAGGATTCAAGATGCAAATTAATTTAGGGAGAAGGCCTTGAAACCATCCGCCGCTCTTGAACTCAAGCGGTCTGCCGTGCGCGAGGCTGCAAGCCGCTTTCGCACTGCGAATCCGCGCATCTTCGGTTCTGTTCTTCACGGCACCGATCAGGACGGAAGCGATCTCGATCTGTTGGTGGATGCGTTGCCGGGAGCAACGCTGTTCGACCTTGGTGGCTTGCAGGTTGAATTGGAGGAATTGCTTGGCGTATCAGTCGATGTGCTGACGCTGGGCGATTTGCCGCCCAGGTTCCGCGATCTGGTGCTTGCCGAGGCCGTGCCGGTATGAGCGAGAGCCGGCTTCCCGATTATCTTGATCATATGCGACAAGCAGCCGTAGACGCATGCAGCTTTATGATGGTCTGGACAAGGAAGCTTTCCTGGCCGACAGGCGTACCCAAAATGCGGTTGTCATGAGTCTGGTGGTGATAGGCTAGGCCGCAACGAAAGTGATGGATACATACCCCGGGTTTGCCGACCGTCACCCGGACGTGCCTTGGCGCAGCATGCGTGGAATGCGTAATCGCATAGCGCATGGCTATTTCGAAATCAACCTCGATGTGGTGTGGGATACCGTAAAAGTAGCCTTGCCGAAGCTGCTTGAACGCCTGCGAGTTGTTCGTGAAAGCACAGATGTTCCTGCAAGCAAGTGAGATTTGACGGAAGCCTGGTTCCCGTTCGGTTGTCGATCATCAAATTAACCAAAGGACTTTGAATTGAGGGTGCTATTGACTGGCGGCGCCGGCTACATCGGCTCGCATACGGCGGTGGAATGCCTGGCGGCGGGGCACGCGGTGGTGGTGTTCGACAACCTGTCGAACAGCAGCGTGAAATCGCTCGATCGCGTGGCGCAGATCGCGGGCAAGCAGGTGGATTTCGTGCACGGCGACATTCGCGACCGTGCGGCGCTGCGCGCCCTGTTCGCCCGCCATGCGATCGACGCGGTGGTGCATTTCGCCGGACTCAAGGCGGTGGGCGAGTCGGTGGACAAGCCGCTCTTGTATTACGACAACAACATCGCGGGCAGCATCGCGCTGTTCGAGACGATGGCCGAGTCGGGGGTGAAGTCGGTGGTGTTCTCGTCGTCCGCCACGGTGTACGGCGATCCTGCGACGGTGCCGATCACCGAGGATTTTCCGCTGTCGGCGACCAACCCCTACGGCCGCTCCAAGCTTTTCATCGAGCAGATGCTGCGCGACATCGCGCTGGCGGACGAGAGCTGGAATATCGCGCTGCTGCGCTATTTCAACCCGGTGGGGGCGCACGAGTCGGGGCTGATCGGCGAAGACCCGCGCGGCATCCCCAACAACCTGATGCCCTACGTGGCGCAGGTGGCGGTGGGCCGGCGCCCGCACCTCAACGTGTTCGGCGGCGACTACCCGACCCCCGACGGCACCGGGGTGCGCGACTACATCCACGTGGTCGACCTGGCGCGCGGGCATGTGGCGGCGCTGAACAGGCTGCAGGCGCTGGGCGGGGTGCGGACCTGGAACCTCGGCACCGGGCGCGGCGTTTCCGTGCTCGACATGGTGCGCGCGTTCGAGGCGGCCAGCGGGAAAAAGGTGCCGTATGCAATCGTCGACCGCCGCCCCGGCGACGTCGCGCAATGCTGGGCCGACCCGTCGCGCGCCGCGCACGACCTGGGCTGGCGCGCGGTGTACGACCTGCCGCGGATGTGCGCGGACGCCTGGCGCTGGCAGTCGGGCAACCCGGACGGCTACGCCTGAAAGGCAGATTCAAGATTCAAGTTACAAGTTACAAGTTACAAGTTACAAGTTACAAGTTACAAGTTACAAGGGGGTCGTGGCCGGGCATAAAGCCGCTCGCTCTCCTTGAACCTTGTAACTTGCAACTTGAATCTTTAAGGCGAAGGCCGCCTGCCGAACACCCCGCGCCCGCGGAAGTACTGCACGCTGAGCCAGCCGCCGAACAGTCCGCCCAGGTGGGCGAAGTGGGCGACGCCGGCGGTGGTGTTGGTGATCCCCAGGAACAGTTCGACGGCGCCGTAGCCGAGCACGAAGGTGCGCGCGGGGATGCGGATGAAGGGCAGGAAAATGATGACGATGACGCGGTTGGGGAAATACATCGCATAAGCCAGCAGCAGGCCGAACACGCCGCCGGAGGCGCCGATGACGGGTCCGCTGGCGTGCAGGAAATAGCCGCTGACGGCGATCTGCGTCATCGCGGCGACGACCACGCTGACCAGATAGGTCAGCAGGTAGCGCAGGTCGCTCCAGCGTCGTTCCAGCGCGGCGCCGAACATCCAGATGGCGACCATGTTGAGTCCCAGGTGCAGCAGCGAGCCGTGCAGGAAGCTGTAGGTGACCAGCTGCCAGACGTGGAACGCGCCGCCCGACCCCGGCGGCCAGAGTCCGAAGACGCGGACGATGTCCGGCCCGGTGGCGACCGCCAGCGCGTAGACCGAGACGTTCAGCAGGATGAGGGCGAGGGTGATCGGCGGCATGCAAGGCAGTTTCAGGGTTCAAGATGCAAGGTACAAGATTCCGGGGCGCGCGGGCAAACGCGGGTCTTGAATCCTGTCTCCTGGATCTTGAGGCCGCTCAAGCTGGCTCCCAGTGCTGCAGCTTCAGCTGCAGCGAGCACTGGCCATTGAATGCGTTGGGCATCAGCGCGTAGACGGCGCGGATGCGTTCCGGCAGTGGATCGGGGTGGAAGAAGTGCATCGCCTCGAACTGTTCGCCTGCGCGCGCCAGCCTGAGCTTCAGGTGCTTCTCGCCGACGACGCGCTGCGCCGTGACGTCGAAAGTGGCGGTGAACAGCGGGGCGGGGAAGCCCTGTCCCCAGACTGCGTGGTCGAGCTCGACGGCGAGTTCGTAGCGGTGCTCGGCGGGCTCCAGTTCGCCGTCGGTCTCGATCCTGCCTTCCAGATCACCCGGATCGAGCAGTTCGCGCACCACGGCCTCGAAGGCTGCGCTGAATTCCGCGTGGCGACCGGCGGGGAGGCTGAGGCCGGCTGCCATGGCGTGGCCGCCGAACTTGACTATCAGGCCGGGATGGCGCTTGTCGATCAGGTCGAGCGCGTCGCGCAGGTGCAGGCCGGGGATGGAGCGCCCGGAGCCCTTGAGTTCGCCGCTGTCGCTGGATGCGAATACGACAGTGGGGCGGTGGAACTTGTCCTTCAGGCGCGATGCCAGGATGCCGATCACGCCGACGTGCCAGTCGGGCTGATACGCGGTGAGGCTGTGGCTGTCGTCG
>NZ_MKUG01000062.1 GCF_001897685.1 Thiobacillus sp. 65-1402 | reverse complement strand
GTTACAAGTTACAAGTTACAAGTTACAAGTTACAAGTTACAAGTTACAAGTTACAAGTTACAAGTTACAAGTTACAAGTTACAAGTTACAAGGTTTTCCTTGCAACTTGTAACTTGTAACTTGCATCTCTCATTGCGGTCGCAGCGTCTGGATCACCATGGAGCTTGCCTTGATCCCGTTCTGGATCAGCTGTTCGAACTGGGGCGCAAAGTAGGGCAGGGTGAGATCCAGCACGATCAGGCCGACGCCCAGGGTGATGGGGAAACCGATCGCGAAGATATTGAGCTGGGGCGCCGAGCGGGTGAGGATGCCGAGCGCCAGGTTGGTCATCAGCAGGATGGCGATCAGCGGCAGCGCCAGCTGCAGGCCGACGGCGAACACGGTGGAGCCGAACGCGGCGACGTTGTGGAAGCCCGCGGCCGCGAGCGGCTGCGGACTGACGGGCAGGCTCTGGAAGCTGTCGACCAGCACGCCGAGCAGCAGCAGGTGGGCGTTCACCGCCAGAAACACCAATACCGCCAGCATATTGAAAAACCGCGAGAGCACCAGCGTCTGACCAGCGCTTTGCGGGTCGAAAAAGGACGCGAATCCCAGACCCATCTGCAGGCCGACGATTTCGCCCGCGGCGTCGACCGCGGCAAACGCGATGCGAATGACGAAGCCGATCGCGAGACCGATGAGAAATTGCTGAACCAGGATGAACAGGCCATGCCATGAGCCCAGCCCCACATCGGGCATCGGCGGCAGGGTCGGGGAGACGATCAGCGTGATGAAGACGCCTAGTCCGATCTTGACGCGCGCAGGCACGGAGCGATGGCCGAACACCGGCGTCACCATGAGCAGGCCGAGGATGCGGGTGAGCGGCCAGATGAAGCCGATCAGCCAGGCATTGAGCTGGGCATCGGTGAAGCTGATCATGCAAGCTTGGCGGGCACTAGTGTCGTGACTCGGAAATATCGCAGCATGAAACGGCGTCTTTTTCCGCATGGCGGCGTTGCTCGTCGTCGCCATGGAGCCAGCTATGTCGCCTCCTCGCGCCTTGCCCTACGAAAAAATCCATCCGTTTCATTACGTTTCCCTATTTCCGGGTTACGACACTAGCCGATGATGCCGGGCAGGCCGGTCAGCACCCGCCGCATGTAGTCGGTCATCACGGTCAGCATCCACGGCCCGGCGATGGCGAAGGTGACGAGCACCGCGATGACCTTGGGAATGAAGGAGAGGCTGGCGTCGTTGATCTGGGTGGCCGCCTGGAACACGGCGATGAGCAGGCCGACCACCAGGGTGACCAGCAGCACGGGGGACGCCACCAGGATGGTCGTTTCCAGTGCGGTGCGGCCGATGGTCATTACGCTTTCGGGCGTCATGGCAGGTCTCCTAGGGCGTGTTGCGGTCGATTTCGCGGCAAGCCGCGGGGACGGGCCGATGCGGGCGTGAAATTAGCGTCGACACTAGTAAAAGCTTTGCGCCAGCGAACCCAGCAGCAGATTCCAGCCGTCGACCAGCACGAACAGGATGATCTTGAACGGCAGGGCGACAATGGCGGGCGACACCATCATCATGCCCATCGCCATCAGGATGCTGGCGACGACCATGTCGATGATGAGGAAAGGAATGAATACCGCAAAGCCGATCTGGAAGGCGGTCTTCAGCTCGCTGGTGATGTAGGCCGGTATCAGCACGCGCATCGGAATGTCGGCGGCGGTTTTCGGCGCCGCCGAGCCCGACATCTTCACGAACAGGGCGAGATCGGTTTCGCGCGTCTGCTTCAGCATGAAGGCGCGCAGCGGCACCGCGCCCTTGTCCATGGCCTCGCTCAGTTGGATACGGTTCTCGGCAAGCGGCTGGTAGGCCTCGACGTAGACCTTGTCCAGGGTCGGACCCATTACGAACAGCGTGAGGAACAGCGCGAGCCCGATCAGCACCTGGTTGGGCGGCGACGACTGGGTGCCGAGCGCGTGGCGCAGCAGCGACAGCACGATGATGATGCGGGTGAAGCTGGTCATCATCAGCAGCGCGGCCGGCAGGAACGACAGCGAGGTCAGCAGCAGCAGGGTTTGCAGGCTGAGGGTGTAGTTCTGGCCGCCGCCTGCTGCCGGAGTGCTGGTGAAGGCGGGCAGGCCCGCGCCCTGGGCCAGCGCGAGCGACGGCAGCAGCAGGGCGGCCAGCATGATGCCGGCATGCGCCAGGCGACGGAGCGGCTTATTTTTCACGGCGTCTATCCCCGAATGGGGGGTTTTCGAGCAGCTGTTGCAGACGCGCGGCAAACGGCGCGCCGGGAATGGAGGGGGACGGCGGCTGCAGCGTGCCTTTCGGCAGCGTCGTCAGGGCATTGACGCTGCCGGGGGCGACGCCCACCACCAGCCAGGATTCGCCCACCTCGACCACCACGACGCGCTCGCGTGCGCCGACCGAGGCGCTGCCGATTACCTGAAGCAGGCCGGACGAACCGCCGCGGGCGATGCCGAAGCGTTTGCCGACCCAGGCCGTGGCGGCGATCAGCAGCAGCACCGCCACCAGCCCGATGAATACCTGCAGCAGGCTGCCGGCGGCGGAGACGGCCGGGGCGTCGGCCGCCTGTGCCAGGGCCGGCAGTCCGGGCAGCAGGCAGGACGCGAGCGGGCGACGCATCATTTGTTGAGCTTCCGGATCCGCTCGGCGGGGGTGATGATGTCGGTCAGGCGCACGCCGAACTTGTCGTTCACCACCACCACTTCGCCTTGTGCGATCAGGCATCCGTTGACCAGCACGTCCATCGGCTCGCCCGCCAGGCCGTCGAGTTCGACCACCGATCCCTGCGCCAGCTGCAGCAGGTTCTTGATCGCGATCTTGGTGCGTCCCAGTTCTACCGTCAGCAGCACCGGAATATCGAGAATGAAATCGATATCCTTGGCCAGCCCGCCGGATGCGGCGGTTCCGGACAGCTCCGGGAAAATTTCCGGGCTCGGCGCCGCAGGCGTCGCCTGTTCGGCCATCGCGGCCGCCCAGTCGTTTTCGTCTATGGTTTGGGTGGTGTCTTCAGGCATGCTGATCTCCTGTTTGCGTATCGTTCTGGCTGTTCGACAAAAGCCTCTCGACGCGCAAGGTGTATTGGCCGTTGAATTTTCCGTATGCGCATTCCATCACCGGGACGCCGTCCACCTTGGCTTCGACGGTTTGCGGAATTTCAAGCGGAATGATGTCGCCCACTTTCATGTCGACGATGTCGCGCAGGCTGACCTGTGCCGTACCCAGGTCGGCGACGATCTCGACCTCCGCCAGCTGGATCTGTTGCCGCATCAGGCGCACCCAGCGCTTGTCCACTTCCAGATTTTCCGCCTGCAGGCTGCTGGTGAGCAGATCCTTGATCGGCTCGATCGTCGAATACGGAATGCAGAAGTGCATTTCGCCGCTGACCTGGCCAAGCTCGATGGCAAAGGTGATGGCCACCACCACTTCGTTGGGGGTGGCGATATTGGCGAACTGGGTGTTCATTTCCGAGCGGATGTACTCGAACTCGATCGGGTACACCGGCTCCCACGATTTCGAGTAGGCCTCGAAAACGATATTGAGGATGCGCTGGATGATGCGGTGTTCGGTCTGCGTGAAATCGCGGCCTTCGACGCGGGTGTGGAAGCGCCCGTCGCCGCCGAACAGGTTGTCGACCATGAGAAAGACCAGGTCGGGGTTGAAGATCATCAAGGCGGTGCCGCGCAGCGGTTTGAACTGCACCAGGTTGAGGTTGGTGGGAACCACCAGGTTGCGGATGAATTCGCTGTACTTCGAGACCCGGACCGGGCCGACCGAGACTTCCACCCCGCGCCGCAGAAAGTTGTAGAGGCCGATCCGCAACTGGCGCGCAAAACGCTCGTTGATGATTTCGAGCGTGGGCATGCGGCCGCGCACGATGCGTTCCTGCGTCGCCAGGTTGTAGGGACGCGCACCCGAATGATCCTCCGCTTCGGCCGGCGCATCGTCGGTTTCGCCGGTCACGCCTTTCAGCAGCGCGTCGACTTCATCCTGCGAAAGAAAATTGTCGGCCATGAGCGGTTTACTGGATCACGAATGAAGTGAACAGGACATCGTCTACTTGCTGGGGCTTGCCCTTCGGATCGAACGGCAGCTTCACCTGCGCCAGGATTTCCTGCGCAAGTTTTTTCTTGTCTTCCGTGCTGGCCAACTCCTCGGCCTGCTTGCTGGAGAGCAGCGACAGCAAGCGGCTGCGGACGCGCGGCATGTAGGATTTGATGGTGTCGATCTGGGCCTGGTCGGCGACCTGCAGCGTGATATCGATCTGCAGATAATGCCCATCGCCCTGCAGGTTGATGGTGAAGGTTTCGAGCGGCAGGAAAACCGGCGCCTTCGGCGCTGGGGCTTCCTTGGATGCGTCGTCCTGGCTGAGAAACCAGGCGCCCGCGCCGCCGCCGCCCAGCAGAACCACGACGAGGCCGAGGATGGCGAGCCGTTTTTTCCTGGGCTTCCTGACAGGAGCGGCTTCCGTCGTCTCGGCGGGTATGGCGGGTGCGGCAGGTACGGCCATCGATGCAATTCCTCTATAGGGGCAATGTCGTGCAGATGGGGCTCATTATCGAAAGAAAGCGCTGCCTTCGATGCCGGGAAAAGAGGGAGAAAAGGGACGCATATCGTGCAATGCCGGCGGATGGCCTGTGTCAGGCGAAGGTGTCGATCAGGCCGCGTCCGGATTGCGGGGGCGGCGGCTGGACGGCCTGCAGGCCGGCAGAGGCGGCCTCGTCCGGCACGGCAAAGCGGGAGGCGATGCGTTGTCCGGGCTGGTCGGAGGTGTCGTTCTGCTGTGGCGTGTCCGCGCTGACCGTCGCCTGCCCCAGCTGGATGCCGGCCTCGTCCATCATTTCCCGCAGCTTGGGCATGGCGGCTTCCAGCGCCTGGCGTACTTCGGGCTGCGCCGAGAAGAAGCTGGCCGTGGCCTGGTCGTTCGAGACGTTGAGGACAATCTGCAGCGGGCCCAGGTTGGGTGGGTTGAGGGTGAGCGAGGCGGTTTGCTGGGCGCCCGCCGTCATCCACACGAGTTTTTCGCCGAGGGCCTGGCCCCAGGCCGTGGTGCCTACCGTCGGGGCCAGTTTGGGGGACGCAGGATCGTTGAGCGCGGGCACGCTTTCAAGCGCTGCCTGCGGGGCGGGGCGCAGAGCCGGATGGCTCATGAGGTCGGACAGGAATTCGCCGGTCTTCATGGCGTCGGACTGCCGGGCGGCTGCCGGCTGGCCCGAAAAAGCGCTGGCTGCGGCAGCCGTCGCGGCAGCGGCGGCCTGAAAATCGGCTTTGCCGGACTGCGCGGGGTCGGTTTTGCGGGCGCCGCGCGCATCGTCGGCAAGCTGCCCGGACTGCGCTTTCGGCGGCGTCCGGCCTTTGCGGGCATCCAGGACGGGCGGTTCCGCGGCAACGCCTTCTGTTGCGGCCGCGGCCGGCTTCAGCAGATCCGGGTTGATCGCCAGTGCCAGCAAGGTTTCGGGCGCGACCGCGCTGTCCTCGGCCAGGGGCGCGCGCGCGGACTCCTCGCCCGGCGCCGCCTCCGCCGCGGAATCCGCGCCGGCTTCCGCCTGGCCGGGAGCCTCGGTCGCGGCGGCATCGGCGCCTTCCCCGGCGGCGTCGTTTTTCCGGTTCTGCGCCATTTCGCTCGACAGCACCTGGCTGAACGGCACCTCCGGGGCGGCGGAATCCTGGGGCTTGGCGGCGCCGGATTGCGCCTGGGCGGCATGGGCCGGATTGAGGTTCATGGGGGTCGCGTTCATAAGGGGCGGTCCTGTTTCAGGAAGGGTTGCTCTTGTGCAGCGCGCGCCGGGCGGCATGCTCGTCGTTCTGTTTCTGGTCGCGCCACAGCTCGCGGCGCAGGTCTTCCTTGCTTGCGCGGTCCGCCAGCGTGACGAAGGACATTTTCTTCTGCTCGCAGGACTGCCAGACGGCACGCGCCTGGGCAATCCGCTGCCTGGCTTCGTCGACGACCTTCTGCTGGCCGGTAATGGCGCGGTCGAGCTTCTGCATGAATACCTGGAAATTGTTGAAATGCGTCGTGCTGATTCCCGAACTCAGGTCGGACTGGCAGCGCGCGGCATAGTCGTCGCGGTATTGCATCAGCAGGTCGAGCTTCTGCTCCGCTTCTTCGCCGGCACGCAGCGCGGCGCCCAGCTGCTTGGCGGCCGCGTCGGTTTCCTTGTGGGCGAGATCGATCAGCGTATTGAGTGCGGAAGGGGTGGCCATTCGGTGTGCGCTATCGTCCGGTGAGGTTTATTGGAACAAGGCTTCGAGGCTGGCGAGGCTTTCCTCGACGCCCGAGCGCTCAAGCATGCCTTGCTGCAGAAAGGCTTCGATGCCGGTCTGCAATTTGATGGCTTCGTCCAGCAGCGGATCGGAACCGGCCGCATAGGCGCCGACGTTGATCAGGTCGCGGCTGCGTTCGTAGCGCGAATACAGTTTCTTCAGGCGGCGCGCCAGTTGCTGGTGTTCCGGCGTGGCGATGCTGTGCATGGCACGGCTGATCGACTGCTCGATGTTGATGGCAGGGTAGTGGCCGCTCTCGGCCAGCGAGCGGTCCAGCACGATGTGGCCGTCGAGGATGGCGCGCGCGGAATCGGCGATCGGGTCCTGCTGGTCGTCGCCTTCGGTCAGCACGGTGTAGAAGGCGGTGATGGAACCGCCGCCCGGCTTGCCGTTGCCGGCACGCTCGACCAGCGCCGGCAGCTTGGCGAATACCGACGGCGGATAGCCCTTGGTGGCGGGCGGCTCGCCGATCGCCAGCGCGATCTCGCGCTGCGCCATGGCGTAGCGGGTGAGCGAATCCATGATCAGCAGCACGTTCCTGCCCTGGTCGCGGAAATGCTCGGCGATCGAGGTGGCATACGCCGCGCCCTGCAGCCGCATCAGCGGCGGGGTGTCGGCGGGCGCGGCCACCACCGCGGCGCGCGCGAGGCCCTCCTCGCCGAGAATCTGCTCGATGAATTCCTTGACCTCGCGGCCGCGCTCGCCGATCAGGCCGACCACGATGACGTCTGCGCTGGTGTAGCGCGCCATCATGCCGAGCAGCACGCTCTTGCCGACGCCGGAGCCGGCGAACAGGCCCATGCGCTGGCCGCGTCCCACCGTCAGCATGCTGTTGATCGCGCGCACGCCGACGTCGAGGATGTCGGTGATCGGCGCGCGCCCCAGCGGGTTGGCGGCGCGATTGTTGAGCGGGGCGGTGGCGGAGGTGTGCAGCGGGCCGAGGCCGTCGAGCGGACGGCCGCCGCTGTCGAGCACCCGCCCGAGCAGGGCGTCGCCGACCGGCAGGTGGCGGGTGCGGTCGCTCGGGCGGCGACGCGGATGGTTCACCTGGCCCAGGCCTGGCAGGGTGGGGATGACCTCGACCGGAAACACGCGGGCGCCGGGCACGATGCCCTCGACGTCGCTTTGCGGCATCAGGAAAAGCCGGTTGCCGTCGAACCCCACCACCTCGGCTTCCAGGTGCGAACCGTTGGGCAGGGGGACGGTGCAGGCGCTGCCCACCGGCAGCTTCAGGCCGACCGCCTCCATCACCAGCCCGGCCACGCGCGTGATGCGGCCGGACACCTGCATCGGCTCGGCGATCGCCAGCAGTTCGCCGCAATCCTGCAGATAGGCTTTCCAGCGGCTGCTGTGGGGCTGCGCGTCCATCAGGGCGCCAGCCAATCCGATTGATTGCCCAGCGCGGCGGCGAGGCGTTGCCAACGGGTGGGCAAGGTGGCGTCGATCTGATTGCTGGCGGTTTCCACGCGGCAGCTGCCGCGTTCAAGCCCGGCATCGTCGGCCAGCTGCCAGCCGGTTTTCGCGAGTTCGTCGCCGATCCTGTCCTTGACCAGCTCCGCATCCGCCGGGTTCAGGAAGAGCAGGGCCGGCTGATGCAGCACCGGCAGATAGCGGACCGCTTCCTTGATGATCGGAATGACCCGTTCGGGCTGGACGGCCAGGGCGGTTTTCAGCATGGCGTGCGCAAGATCGACCGCCAGGTCGAGCACCTGGCGGGAGATCGTTTCGTCCGCCTTGGCGACCTCGGCGCTGAAGGCATCGGCCAGGCCGCGCAGCCTGGCCGCTTCGAGCGCGGCTTCGCGCTGGCCCTGGGCATAGCCTTCGGCCCGGCCGGCGGCATGGCCTTCCTGCCTTGCCTGTTCCTGGATTTCGGTGATCTGCTCGATCGTCGGCAGGGTGATGCCTGCGCAATCCGCATTTTTCACGGGATGCGGATCGGCGTCGAAGCTGGCCATCTCCCAAGGCTGGCAAGCCGGCTGATCGGCACGCGGAATGACGCAACTAGACATAGGTCTCTTCTCCCTTCGCGCCCAGCGAGAGCTGGCCTTCATCGGCCAGGCGACGGACGATCATCAGGATTTCCTTCTGCTGCGCCTCGACTTCGGACAGGCGCACCGGCCCTTTCGATTCCAGGTCTTCCCGCATCATTTCGGCGGCACGCTGCGACATGTTCTTGAAGATCTTCTCGCGCATGCCCTCCGACGCGCCCTTGAGCGCGATGATGAGCGAATCGGACTGGACTTCGCGCAGCAGCAGCTGGATGCCGCGATCCTCGATTTCCATGATGTTCTCGAACACGAACATTTCGTCCATGATCTTCTGCGCCATGTCGGGGTCGTAGCTTTTCAGGTATTCCATGGCGGAGGCCTCGTTTTCCCCGCTCATGAAGTTCAGGATATCGGCCGCCGCGCGGGTGCCTCCCATCGGCTGCTTCTTCAATATGTCGCTGCCGGACAGCAGCTTGGTCAGCACGTCGTTGAGTTCGCGCAGCGCCGTCGGCTGCACGCCGGAGAGCGTGGCGATGCGCAGCAATACGTCGTTGCGCAGGCGGTCCGTGAAGCAGGCCAGCACCTCGCAGGCCTGGTCGCGCTCCAGGTGCACCAGGATGGTCGCGATGGTCTGCGGATGCTCGTTGTGGATGAGGTCGGCCACCGATTCGGCGTCCATCCACTTCAGGCTTTCGATGCCGCTGGCATCGCCGCCGCCGCCGAGGATCCGGTTCAGCAGCGACGAGGCCTTGTCGTCGCCCAGCGCCCGTCTGAGAACGGTGCGGATATAGTCGTTCGAGTCCAGGCCCAGCGAGGAATTCTGGTCGGCCACGTTGTTGAAGTCGTCGAGCACGTTCTCCACCTCTTCCTGGGGGATGGATTTCATGGTGGTCATGGCTTCGCCGAGCTTCTGCACTTCGCGCGGGCCGAGATATTTCATCACTTCCGACGCGCCTTCCTCACCCAGCGCAAGCATCAGGATCGCCCCCTTGGTGATGCCGTTTTCACTCATGGCTGTCCACCCAGGTTTTCACGATGTTGGCGACCACGCGCGGGTCTTCGCTGGCCATTTTTTGCGCCCGCGACAGGTTTTCCTGATAGCTGCGCTGGCCGGGCGGGAGCGCCTTCAGCGTGCCGCCGGCCGCCTGCTGCAGCGCATCGTGGTCGGGCGCGGGCAGCGCGCGGAGTTCGGAAAGCTTTTTCAGCAAAGGCTTGGCCGCCTTCAGGTACAGAACGACCAGCGCTACCGCAATCAGCAGATACTTGCCCGCTATCTTGGCAATCTCGAGATATTCGACATATTCGGGCTTCTTCCAGAAGGGCAGCTCGGGAAGCGCTTCCTGTTCCGTGCTGGCGAAGGGGCTGTTCACCACGTTGAGGGTGTCGCCCCTTTCCTGGCTGTAGCCCATGGCCTCCTTGACCAAGCTGGTGATCTGGGTTGTCTCGGCCTCGCTCAACGGCTGCATGACGCTGTTGCCGGACTTGTCGACGGTCTTCCTGTAATTGACGACCACCGCGACCGACAGCCGCTTCAGGCCGCCGCCGCCCTGCTGGACGTACTGGATGGTCTTGTCGACTTCATAGTTGACGGTGGCATCCTTGCGCGTGTTGGCCGCCGGCGCGGCTGCGGCGGCCACGGCAGGCGCGGCAGGATTCTGCCCGGGCGCAACGATCGGTGCGGTAGCCGGCGCCGGCGGCTGGTTGCTGAGTGCGCCCGGTACGCCGGCAGGATTGGCCGTGCCGTTCAGCGATTCGCTGGTCTGCTGGCTGCGGATGGCCATGGCGTCGGGCGTCTGGTTCGGCTTGTAGGACTCCACGGCCTGCTCGCTGCGGGAGAAATCGACGTCGGCCGTCGCTTCGGCGCGCACATTGCCGGGGCCGACGATCGGGGTGATGATGGATTCGATCCGCTTGACGACGTTTTGCTGCAACTCCTGGACGTATTTGGTCTGGCTGGGATCCATGCCGTTGAGGCTGGCCGCCTTGCTGGTATCGGAGAGCAGGCTGCCGTTCTGGTCGACCACGGTCACGTTCTTGGTCGGCAGCCCGGGCACGCTGCTGGCGACCAGGTGGACGATGGCGCTGACCTGCTGCGGATCGAGCGCGCGGCCGGGATGCAGATTGAGCAGCACCGAAGCGGTGGGTTGTTTTTGCTCGGAAACGAAGATCGAGTCCTTGGGCATGGCCAGGTGTACGCGCGCTGCCTGCACCGCGGAGACGGATTCGATCGAGCGTGCCAGCTCGCCTTCCATGGCGCGCTGAAAATTGACCTGTTCGATAAACTGCGACGACCCGAGCCGCTGGTTTTCCATCAGCTCGAAGCCGACGTTGCCGCCCTTGGGCAGACCTTGCGAGGCCAGTTTCAGCCGCGCATCGTGCACCCGCTCGGCGGGCACCAGCACGGCGCCGCCGCCTTCGGCGTATTTGTAGGGGATATTCATTTTTTCGAGCTCGGCGACGATGGCGCCGCCGTCGCGGTCGCTGAAATTCGAGAACAGCACGCGATACTCGGGCTGCTGCCCCCACATCCAGACCGCGCCCATGACCGCAACGACCGCGGCCACGCCCAGCATCAGCATGATTTTCCGCCCGCCGGCGGTCCGGGTGAATTCCAGGACATTGGGCGGAACCGCGATTTCGCCTGCTACTGCCATATTGTTCTTGCCTCCGTCGTGCCGGCGTCATGGGCCGCCCGGTTTCCGATTGCCGTGTTCATTCGTATTGCCCCATGGGAGTGTCGCTATGTGATCGAATTATCGGCACTGCCGCTGGTTTCAATCGGGGGAATAGAAGCCGGTTTCAGGCGCTTATCGGGCTTATGGCTTGCCCCCGGCCTGATAAGGTGGGCACGTGAAAAACCGCCTGTGCAGGCGGCTGGATGAGCGGAGGAGGGCACGATGAGCGTAGGCATGATCGATACCGGCCGGATTGAAGCGATGGTGGCGCAGCTGAAGGCCGCGGCGGCGCGCGCAACGCCGGCGGGCGAAAGCCCGCTGCAAACCGACAAGACCGCGAATCAGGTCAATTTCCAGTCGGTCCTGAAATCATCGCTGGACCAGGTCAACACGGCCCAGCTGCAGTCGCAACAGCTGGCCGAACGATTCGCCATGGGCGACAGCAGCGTCAGTCTTTCCGACGCGATGATCTCCATGCAGAAATCCAGCATCGCCTTCCAGCAGACCGTGCAGGTGCGCAACAAGCTGGTGTCCGCCTATCAGGAAATCATGAACATGGGCGTTTAAGGAGAGCGCCCCCGCGATGCGGGGGCTTCAAGTTACAAGTTACAAGGTTCAAGCGAAGCGCGCGGCTTCTTGCATGGCCGCGAACAACTTGTAACTTGCAACTTGCAACTTGTAACTTCAATGCACTTTAGCCAGCGCGTGCCGCAGCGCGTCGGCCAGGTCTTCGGCGACGAACTTGGCCACGTAGGCGTCGGCGCCGACTTTCTTGACGTGCGCTTCGTTGGTCGAGCCGGTCAGCGAAGAGTGGATGACCACCGGGAT
>NZ_MKUG01000061.1 GCF_001897685.1 Thiobacillus sp. 65-1402 | reverse complement strand
TTGCCTTTGTCTTCAAAGTCCTTGGCGCGCTGAATGTGTTCCTGCTCGGTAAGCTTGGTAGCCGGGTCGCAGCCTCCCAGTGGTGCGGACAGGGCCAATACCAGAAGCGTGATCAAGGGGGAGGCGTGTCGGGTCATTGATGCAGGCTCCATTCGGCGATCGGGTGGGCGGCAGTCTAGCGCGTTTTGTTTTTCAGTTGGTCCAGCAGTGTGCGCGCTTCCTGCTCCTGCGGGAAGCGCGCACCGCCGGCCAGGAGGCGCTCCAATTCTCCCTGTGCACGCGCGCGGTCGCCGGTTTTGAACAGGGCAACCGCAAGGTGATACTGGATTTCCGCGTTGTCCGGCAGTTTGGAGAGCGCCCTGCGCAGGTGGGGCAGGCCCTGGGCGGCTTGCCCCTGAGCGGTCAGGATCCAGCCATAGGTGTCCATGACCATCGGGTTGTCCGGCTGCAGTTTCAGCGCCTGCCCGGCAAACGACGCGGCACGCTTGTCGCCCGCTCCATGCAGCGCCCATGCCAGATTGTTCAACACCATCAGGTTGCCGGGATTGCTCTTGTTCAACGCCAGGTAATGCTCGGCCGCTGCGGGGTACTGCTGGCGCTTGGTCAGGCTTTCCGCCAGGACGGCCCGGATGGCGGCGTCTTGCGGGTTGGCGACGAGCCAGGCGGCGAGGCGTTGTTCGCCCTCTTCGCTGCGCTGGGTGGCGTTGAAAACCTGCAACTGACGGACGAGCAGCGTAGCCGAAGGTTTCAGCTTGTGCGCGCGTTCGAACGCCGCCAGCGCGGCAGGGTAATCCTTGCGCACAAGCGCGGTGTCGCCCGCAAGGGTGAAACCGGCCGGGTGGTCGGGTTTCTGTTGCTGCACTTGCAGGGCGATTTTTTGCGCCTCGTCGAGCCGCGCCGCCCGCAGTTCGACGCCGCCGAGCATCATCTGTGCATCGAGCAGGCCGGGCTGGATGCGCAGGGCGTTTTGCAGGGCGCTGCGTGCGCCGGCGAGATCTTCGGCAGCGATCTGTGCGGTGGCGAGCTTGAGTAGCGGGGCGGCCTGGCCGGGCTGGCGCTCGACCAGCTTGCGGTAGCTCCCCAGCGCGTTGGCGGTGTCTCCCAGTGCCAACTGGGCGGCGCCGAGAAGGTCGAGCGCGGCCGGGTTGTCGGGCCAGGCATTGACGGCTTCGCGCGCCGCAGCGAGCGCCTTGTTTTTGTCGCCCCTGGCGAGCCGATAGCGTGCCAGTGCGATCCGCGGCTGCAGTGCCTGCGGGTGGACGGCGGCGGCTTTTTCCAGCCAGCTTACGTAGGCTTTCTCATCCCGGCTGTGCCGTCCGAGGTCGGCCAGCGCGAGCATGGCGTCGAGGTGTTTGGGATTGGCCTTGAGAATGTCCTCGAAGCGCTTGCGTGCGGCGTCAGGCCGGCTGTCTTTCAAGTCGAGTTGCGCCAGATTGGCGGCAGCAGGGAAAAACGCGGGGTCGAGCCTGAGCGCCTGGCTGAAGCTGTCGCGCGCACGGACCACGTCCTGTTTGCCGAGATAGGCCGCGCCCCGATAGTTCCAGGTGAGCGGATTGGCGGCTTGCTTCTTTTCCAGCGCGGCAATGCTGGCCAGCGCGGCATCGAACTGCTTGCGTTCCAGTTGGCTGAGAATGATGACAGTGTCGGCCCGGCTGTTGGCGCCTTCCATTCCAGCGGCGGTTTGCAGGTCGGCCATGGCGCGGCTGTCGCCCTGGGCCAGCCGTGAAATGCCGAGTTCGGTGCGGATGGCGGCGCTGTCCGGGTTGCGCTGGACAGCCTGTTCGAAATAGGCCGAGGCTTGCGCAAAGTCTTTTTTGGCCAAAGCGATTTCGCCGGCAACGGCCAATACACCGGCGTCCTGGCTGGCCGATTTGAGCGCAGGGGCCAGCGTGTGTGCCGCATCGTCGGGGCGCCCCAGGCGCAACTGCGCGGCGGCCAGCAGACGCCGCGCATAAAGATTGTCCGGGGCTGTTTTGACCACCTTGTTGAGATGCGTTTCGGCGGTTTGCAGATTGCCCAGTGCGTATTCGACCAAACCGCCCAGCAGCAGCGCAGGCACGAATTCGGGTGCGGCTTTCAACACGGCTGCCAGGTGGTCGCGCGCGGATTCGGTCTTCTTTTCGCGGAAGTCGATCAGCGCCTCGGTATAGCGCGCCTGCAGATTGTTGGGGGCGATGCTCAAGGCGGCGCCGACTTCCTTGCGCGCTTCGGCCAGCTTGCCGTCGGCGATGGCGATGCCCGCCAGGGCCAGCCGGGCACCGGCATGCCGGGGAGCGATCCGGACGGCTTCGCGATAGACCGCGACGGCTTCGGCGGATTTCCCGGTGGCGCGCAGCAGGTCGCCCTTCAGCAACAGGCTTTCGTGGTGCGCGGGGTCGAGCCGCAAAGCCTGGTCAAGATCCTGCATCGCCTTGCCGGCGTCGCCGTCGGCCAATGCCAACTGCGCCAGCGCCAGATGGACCTCGGCACTGTCGCTTGCGGCCTGCAGCGCGCGCTGCAGGGTTTGGCGTGCGTCTTCCCTGTTTCCCAGGCCGATTGCGGCGGTGGCGCGCAGCGCCAGCAGGGTGGCGGCGGCGGGGCCGCTGCCGGCCGGCGCGGGCAATTCGTCCAGCACGCGCTGGTATTCGCGCTGACCGAGCAGCGCCCGGGCGAGCAGCGGATTGACGGTGTCTGCCGCATAGCCGGCCTCACGGGCGCGCCGGAGCTCTTTTTCGGCACTGGCCAGGTCGAACTGGGTGAGATAGAGCTTGCCCAGTTCATAGCGCGCCTCGGCATTGCTTTTGTCCTCCGCCACGGCGTTTTTCAGCTGGATCATCGCCGTCTTGTAATCTCCCGCCGCGAGTTGCGCCTTGGCGTCGGCCACCAGGGTGGCGCTGCTTTTCTCGCTGCAGGCGGTCAACAGGCTGGCGCCCAGGATCAGGGCCGGCAACAGCCGGGTGGCGGGGCGGGGCATGGGCATTTCCAGGATTGTCCTTGTAGATTGCGGGCGGAAGGTTTATTTCATCCCGATTTTCGCCATCAGGTCGTACAGCGTGGGGCGGGTGATGCCGAGCAGTTCGGCGGCCTGAGCAATGCTGCCGTCGCTGTGCGCAAGGGCGCGGCCGACTGCCAGCCGCTCGGCGTTTTCACGCGCCTGGCGCAGGTTGAACGGCTGCGGTTCGGCATGGGCGGCGTCCAGGCCGAGGTCGGCTGCGGTGATCTGGCTGCCGTCCGCCATGATGGTTGCGCGCTTGATGATGTTTTCCATTTCACGCACGTTGCCAGGCCAGGCATGCGTTTCGAGCGCGCCCAGCGCATCGGCAGTGAACCCGCGGATGTTGCGCCCCTGCTCGCGTGCGTAGCGATCGAGGAAGGCCTGCGCCAGCAGCACGGCGTCGCCGGGCCGTTCGCGCAGCGGCGGGATCTTTATCGTGATTTCGGATAGCCGGTAATACAGGTCCTCGCGGAAGCTGCCTTCGCGGATCATGTCGGCAAGGTCGCGGTGGGTGGCGCAGACGACGCGCACATCGACCGGAATCTCGCCGCGTCCGCCAAGCCGCTCGATCACGCGTTCCTGCAGGAAACGTAGCAGCTTGGCCTGCAGCTGCATCGGCAGATCGCCGATTTCGTCGAGAAACAGCGTGCCTTCGTTGGCGTATTCGATACGGCCGATGGTCTGCTTGGCGGCACCGGTGAACGCGCCTTTTTCATAGCCGAACAGTTCGGATTCCAGCAGGGTGTCGGGGATCGCCGCGCAGTTGATGGCGACAAAGCGCTTGCCGGCACGCCGCGCGCCAGCACTTCCTTGCCGGTGCCGGACTCGCCCAGCAACAGCACGGTTGCGTTGGCCGGGGCGACTTTCTCCACGGTGCGGCAGATCTTGAGCATCGGCTCGCTGCTGGTGATCAGGCCCTGCAGGGCGGAACCGCGCTGCCTGGCGGCCAGCAGGCGGTTCTCGGCCTCCAGCGCATGGACATGCAGCGCACGCGCGATCATCAGCGCCAGCACGTCGGGATCGAATGGTTTCTGGAAAAAGTCGTAGGCGCCGAGGCGGATCGCCTTCACCGCATTGCTGCGATCGAGATTGCCGGTGACGACGATGACCTTGGTGGCGGGGGCGAGCGAAAGAATTTGCTGCAGGGCGGCCAGGCCTTCGGTGGCGCCGTCCGCGTCGGGCGGCAGGCCAAGGTCGAGCAGCACCACGGCGGGTTCGTGGCGGCGCAACTGCGCGACGGCGCTGTCGCGGTCGGCGGCCACCACCAGTTCGTAGTCGGCGAGGCTCCACTTCAGCTGCTTTTGCAGCCCGGGATCGTCTTCCACCAGCAGAATCTTTTGTTTGGCGTCGCTCATGCGGCGTCTCCTCGGTTTTCGGGATTATTGTCCAGCGGCAGGCTGAGACGGAAGCGGGTGCCGCTTCCCGGCGTGCTGTCCACCTCGATCGTTCCGCCCAGCGCGCGCAAGGTTTCACGGCATTCGTACGCGCCGATGCCCATGCCTGCGCCCTTGGTGGAGTCGAACGGCTGAAACAGGCGGGTCCGGATGAATTCGTCGTCCATGCCGCTGCCGCTGTCGATGATTTCAACCATGGCCTGTCCAGACTCTTCGAATCCGCGCAGCGTGACCTCACCGGTCGCCGGCGTCGCCTCCAGCGCATTTTGCAGCAGATGGCCGATGGCGCGGACGAGCCGTTCGCGCTCGGCACGCACGCGCAGGCTGGAAGGCGGCAAGGCCAGGATGGGCCGCAACTTGAATGCCTGCTTGCTGGCGGCGGCCTCGCTCAGGATGTCCGCCAGCGCCACCGACTGCGCGTGCGTTTCGTCGCTGCCGCGCCGCAATTGCGCCAGCACCTTGTTCATGCGGGCGACGGCGCTTTCCACGGTATCGAGCATGTCGGCCTGGAACTCGGGGTTGTGCTTGTGTTTTTCGGCATTGGCCAGCAGCAGGGACAGCTGGGCGACGAGGTTTTTCAGGTCGTGGATGACGAAGGTGGTGGTGCGGTTGAACGATTCGAACTGCCGCGCCACGATGAGCTGGTTGGAGGCGCGCATCTGTGCCAGATGCGCGGCAACCTGGCGCGCCGCCACCTTGAGCAGGTCGCTGACTTCCCAGTTGAAGCTGACATTGCCGAGAGAGTGCTTGAGCACGACAAAGCCGAGCAGTTCGTCGTGCAGCATCAGCGGCACCACCAGCCAGGCGTCGTCGGCGCGCCGAAGCCACGCCGGCGCGTCGAGATCGCCATAGAGGTCGCGGCGTGTTTTCATTTCGTCCAGATCCACCACCCATTGCTTGCCGGCGAGCCAGCGGATGAAGGGCGAAGCGGCCGGCTCGGTGCCGGTGATGTCGGCCCAGTTCCAGTGGCTGGCGCGTTGATAGGCGGCATTGCCTTCGCGCATCCACAGCGCGCCGCCGGGGCTTTCAAGCAGTTTTGCGAGGGCCTCGACCGCCCGTTCGCAGAGCTGCTCGCCAGGCCGGCCTTCGGTGAGGGTGCGGGTGAAGTTGAGCCACTCTTCGCGGTAGTCGTAGCGGTAGCTGAAAAAATGCTTGGACAGGAATACCCGTAGGCGCGCACGCAGGGTGCCGGAAATCATCAGCAGCACCAGCAGCATGACGGCGGCGAAGACGAACACGGTCTGTACCACGTCGCCCCATTCGCCGCCGAACAGGCGCAGGTAATACCCGGCGCCCGCCATCAGCAGCAGATATGCGCCGGCCCCCAGCAAGCTGGCGGTATGGAACGCCATGCTGCGCGACAGCCCGACCGGCGCCGCCCATTCCGGGTTGCGCGCCGCGGAGACCGCAATCAGCGGCGTCACCAGTGCCGCCACATAGCCGCGCGCCGCCCATACCCGGGCATCCGCCGCGCCGAACAGCGCGGCGTTGGCATGCAGGTAGAAATCGTAAACGAACAATCCGCCCAGCCCCAGGCAGAGAAACTTGATCGCCCAGCGGTCTTCCTGACGGGTGCCGCGGTAGACCTGTTCGACCAGCACCAGCCCCATCACGGTGAGCAGCACCAGCCCCAGATTGCCGGCCCACTGCGCCAGCACCGGCTGGGCGGGGGCGATGAAAGGAAGCGCGCTGGCGAGCAGCAGGCCGCCAACAAGCAGGCCGCCGAGAATGCGCATGAAACGTAGTGGCGCGGGCAGCGCGGTGGCCGGCGGCAGGCGCAGCCGCAGGATGTAGAGCAGCAGCGCCAGCCAGGCGCCGTTGCGCGCCACTTCGGCGGCGAGTTCCAACCGCGGCGGCAGCGCACCCCAGGCGGCGAGTGCCGACAGCGCACCCCAGGCGGCGCTGAGTCCGGTGGCGAGTACCAGCAGCCGCCCCTGCGGCCGTCGCCGCCAGCTGGCGACGATGAGCCCGGACAATCCCAGATAGGCCAGGGTTGCCAAGCCATAGCCGACCGCCGCCAGATGGAGCAGGGTGTCGGGCATGGCGGCGGCTCAGGCGCGCGCGGTCAGCGCACGCCCTTTCCCCACAGCACTACCTGAGCGGTCTGGAACAGGATCATCAGATCGAGAAACAGGCTGTGGTTCTTGACGTAGTAGAGATCGTACTGCAGCTTGTGCATGGCATCCTCATCGGTCGCGCCGTAAGCGTAGCGCACCTGCGCCCAGCCGGTGATGCCGGGCTTGACCGTGTGGCGCACGCCGTAATAGGGGATTTTCTGGGTCAGGTCCTGCACGAAATAGGGGCGTTCGGGGCGCGGGCCGACGAAGCTCATGTCGCCGAAGAAGACGTTGAAAATCTGCGGCAATTCGTCGATGCGGGTGCGCCGGATGAAGCGCCCGGTGAGCGTCACGCGACTGTCGTTCTGGCCGGCCCAGCGCGGTTTGCCGTCTTTTTCGGCATCGACGCACATGCTGCGGAATTTGAAGATGGTGAAGCTGCGGCATCCCTGGCCGACACGTTCCTGGCGGTACAAAACGGGGCCGGGGCTTTCCAGTTTGATCAGCAGCGCGGTCAGCGCCATGATCGGCAGGCAGACCACCAGCATGGCGGCGCTCACCAGCAGATCGAACAGCCGCTTGACGGTGTCGCGCACGATGCCTTGATGAAATCCCTCGGCCAGGATCATCCAGCTGGCGTTCATCGAATCGAGTTGCAAGTGGCCGTTTTCGCGTTCGAAGAAACTCGACAGTTCGAGGATGCGGATGCCATACAGCTTGCATTTGAGCAGGTCCTGCACCGGCATGCCGCCGCCGCGGCGGTCGCGTACGGCGAGGATGATCTCGCTGATTTGCAGGCGCTGCGCCAGTTCGGGCAGCGGCTCCTGGGTGTCGAGAATACGGGCATGGTCGACGAAATGGTGGCTGCCGCCCATCGGCAGGTAGCCCATTACCTGAACGTTGCCGACATGGCCGCGTTTGGCCAGCAGCGCTTCGATGTGGGCGGCGCGGCTGCCGGTGCCGATCACCAGGGCGCGGGTTTTGAGCGCCCCTGCCCGCGCCCAGCGGATGAACAGCGCGCGGCTGAGCAGGATGCCCAGCAGCGCCAGGCCGAACGACAGCAGGAAGGCGCCCCGCCCGACCAGCAGGGCGGGAAAGAAATAGAACAGCAGGCTCATCGCCGCCAGACCGAGCCCGAAGCTCAGGCCGAGGCGGTGCAGCAGCGCGCGCACGCCGCCCTGCCATTCCAGATCGTAAAGACCGCTCGCGGTCATCAAGCCCAGCATGACCACCGTGAAGGCCAGGGCTTTGGGCAGCAGGGGGCTGAGATCGTCCGGGACCGTGCCGCTGTCGAGGAAGCGCGCGTTGACTCCGGCGTAGATGGCGCCGCCGAGAATCAGCGCTTCGATCGACATCAGCAACAATAAATTCAGGGGCACGTAGTGCCGGAAAAATCGAATCACGGCTGTTCGCTCGAAAGAGTCATGTGGTGCGATTCAGCATCTTTCATGCCAGAGTGGGTGCTGAGAGATGGCTCAAATCAGGCCCCGTACCTGTGGCAAGCGCAGGCGGCGCGGGCTGCCGTCCGCCTGCAAACGCTTCATGTTGCGCAGTTCGGCGGCAGGGTAGACGACAACGTCGACCGGCGCGCGCGGGTCGTCGATGATGAAGCGCGGATAGGCGCGTCCCGCGGCATCCGGCGTACGCTGTTCGCCGGCCTGATAGGGCGAAGCCTGGCGCATCAGCAGGAACTCGACATCCTTCTGGTCGTCGGTGAAGAGTTGCAGGTTGATGTCGGCATAGCGCCCTGCTGTGCCGTTGAGCACCGGGCCGGTCAGGTGGGGGTCGAAAGCCGCCAATTGCTCCATATATTCAATGGCGACTTGCCGCAGCAGCGCGAGCTGGGCGCGCGTTTCGTCGGCCTGGTAGAGGGCCTGATAGCTGCGTAGCGCCTCTTCGATTTGCAGGTTGTCGGGCAGGTTGTTGCTGTCGGGGGCGCCCAGCTGGCGCGCCGCCTTGCGTTTGGCGCTGCCATAATCGAGGCTGCCGTCTTCCGCCAGCATGCGTGCTGCGGCATGGGCAATGCGGCGGCGCATGTCCTGATGTTTCATAGCGGAGTTCCGGGCGGGGCGGCCGGCCGGGACGGTTCGGCGGGATTGGCCGGATCGCTGTTCCAGTCTGCGGGCGGTGCCTCGGGCGGCGGGAATTCCTGATAAAAGTGCTCCACCATGCCGGTCTCTTTGTTGCCGAGCAAGTCGCCCAGCAATTCCCCCAGCACGGTGTCCGGCAGGCGGGCGCCGGTGGCCGGATCGATTTTCACGCTGATGATGCCGCCGGGCATCGCCCAGCCGGTCTGCGGCGTCCCCTTGAGCGCCACATCCATGAAACTCATCCAGATCGGCAGCGCGGACTGGGAGCCCGTCTCGCGCCGTCCCAGCGAGCGCGGCTGGTCGTACCCCATCCAGACGATCGCGACCAGGCCGGGGTTGTAGCCGGCGAACCAGGTATCGCGCGCGTCGTTGGTGGTGCCGGTCTTGCCGGCGATGTCGCCGCGTCCCAGCTGGCCGGCACGCGCGGCGGTACCGTAACGCACCACGTCCTGCATCATGGTGGTCATCAGCCAGGCATTGCGCGGGTCGATCACGCGCGGCGCATTGCCGCCGGCTTGTTGCGGGCTGGCCTGCATCAGCAGCCGCCCGTCCTTGTCGTACACCTTGTCGATCAGATAGGGCTTGACGCTGAAGCCGCCGTTGGCGAACACCCCATAGGCCGCGGCCATCTGCAGCGGAGTGACGCTGCCAGCGCCCAGTGCCATGGTGAGATAGGGCGGGTGGCGCGCCGGGTCGAAGCCGAAGCGGCGGATGTAGTCGCGCGCGTAATACGGACCGATGCCCTGCAGGATGCGTATCGACACCAGGTTGAGCGACTTGGTCAGCGCGCTGCGCATGCGCACCGGACCGCTGGTGCTGCCGTCGTAGTTTTGCGGTTCCCAGGCGGTGCCGCCGGCCTCTTCTGCGGCCAGCGAAAGCGGTGCGTCGTTGATGATGGTGGCGGGGGTGTAGCCTTTTTCCAGCGCCGCTGAGTAGATGAAGGGCTTGAAACTCGATCCCGGCTGCCGCCAGGCCTGGGTGACGCGGTTGAATTTGTTGCGGTTGAAATCGAACCCGCCGACCAGCGCGGTGATGGCGCCATCCTGCGGGTGCAGGGCGACCAGCGCGGCTTCGACCTCGGGCAGCTGCGCCAGCCGCCAGTGCGGCTTGCTGCCTGTCGCCTGCACGCGCACCACCGCGCCGGGGCTGAGTTGCCGTCCTTTTTTGCCGGCAACCCAGTTGGCCACCCACTTGAGCGAGTTGTCGGCAATGTCGACCACGCTGCCGTCGCGCAATTGGGCACGGATGAGCTTGGCGCTGGCGGCTACGACCACGGCGGGCTGCATGTCGCTGACAGGGGAGAGGTCTTCCAGTGCGCCGGCAATGGCGGCTTCGCGCCGCGCGCTGTCGGCGGGCAGGCTGACCTGTTTTTCCGGTCCCCGATAGCCGTGGCGCTGGTCGTAATCGGCGATGCCGTGCCACACGGCCAGGTTGGCCGCAGCCTGCTGGGCGCGCTTCAGGGTGGTGACCGCCTTGTAGCCGGAACTGTAGATCGATTCACCGTATTTTTCGAACAATGCCTGGCGCACCATTTCGGCAGCGTAGTCGGCGCTTACGTCGGTCTGCTGACGCGCCTGGCGGATGATCAGCTTCTGCTTGACGGCAGCCTGCCAAGTGGGCTGGTCGATGAACTTGAGTGTGCGCATGCGGCCCAGCACGTATTCCTGGCGCGCCTTGGCGCGCGGGAAATTAACCACCGGGTTGTAGCGCGACGGCGCCTTCGGCAGTCCCGCCAGCATGGCGAACTCGGCCAGCGACAGCTCGTGCATCGGCTTGCCGAAGTAAGTGCGCGCTGCGGCTTCGAAGCCGTAGGCACGCTGACCGAGGTAGATCTGGTTGATGTAGAGCTCGAGGATTTTATCCTTCGACAGATTGTGCTCGATCTTCATCGCCAGCATGGCTTCCGACAGCTTGCGAGTCAGCGTTTTCTCGTTCGACAGGAAGAAATTGCGCGCCACCTGCATGGTGATGGTGGACGCGCCTTCCTTGGCGCCGCCGGACAGCAGGTTCGATCCTGCCGCGCGCAGTACCCCCAGCGTATCCACGCCGCCATGGGTGTAGAAACGCTCGTCCTCGGCGGCGATGATCGCCTGCTTCATGTATTGCGGGACTTTGTCGATGACGATGAAGGCGCGGCGTTCCTCGCCGAATTCGCCGATCAGGGCGCCGTCAGCCGTGTAGACGCGCAGCGGCAGCTTGGGTTTGTAGTCGGTGAGTGCCTCGAGCGGAGGCAGGTTGGGGTAAATCAGCGCGGCCGCCAATCCGGCCAGGGCCGTGCCGACTACGCCGAGGCTGACGATCAGTGCCAGTGCGTAATGCCACCATTTGGAAAACATCCGGTTCCTTTGTCGAGACGGCACGCAAATGCCCGAAGCATGCGTGTCCGATTTTCCACTCCGGCCTGAGGCCGGCCAGCGGGGCCATCCCAATAACCCGCTGTTTTAATTGCCTATTGATTTAGCTCATCCGGTGAGGCCCCTGTATACAGTAAGCCAGGTGGCCACCCGGTTTCAAATTTCGGTGGGCCGGATCGATAACGCGATGCCTAAAGTTTCCGGCGATTATAGGCGTTAGTGGTGTTGGAAATTGGACACAGTTGTTCAACTCTTGCAGTGCGGAGAGAAAAAAACTGTTAAAAACCGTGTGTTGTTGCTAGCATCTAAAAATAATAACAAGAAAAGGCGCCAACCCATAGAAGCGTAAAGGAAAATCCTTGCACCTGAATATCAATCTGGACTGGCTGTCCGCCAAAAGCCTGCCCATCCTGGGACTCGACATCAGCACGACTGCGGTCAAGCTGGTGGAATTGTCCGACGCCGGCAAGGGGATGCTGCGGGTGGAGCGCTATGTCATCGAGCCTTTGCCCAAGGATGCCGTGACGGACGGCAATATCGCCAACCTCGATCAGGTGGCCGATACCTTGCGTACCGCCTGGAAAGCACTCGGCACGCGGGTCAGGAACGTTGCGCTGGCATTGCCGTCGTCGGCGGTCATCACCAAGAAAATCCTGGCGCCGGCCAGCCTGAAAGGCCTCGACCTGGAAAACCAGGTGGAAGCCGAGGCCAACCAGGTCATTCCCTTCTCGCTGGACGAAGTGAACCTGGACTTCCAGGTGCTTGGCCCGTCGCCCGCCAGCCCGGACGATGTGCAAATCCTGCTGGCCGCCGCGCGCAAGGAAAAGGTCGAAGACCGCGTGGCCGCCGTCGAGGCCGCCGGGCTCAAGGCGCTCATCATGGACGTCGAGTCCTATGCCACGCAAACCGCGTACGAACAGATCGCCCACTTGCTGCCGAATAGCGGCGACGGCCAGACCGTGGCGATCATCGACGTGGGCGCGCAGAACATGCACATCAACATCCTCAACGACAACGAGTCGGTTTACCTGCGCGAGTATGCCTTCGGCGGCAACCAGCTCAACAACGAAATTTCGCGCCGTTACGGCATGACCAGCGAGGAGGCGGAAAACGCCAAGCGCCGCGGCACGCTGCCCGAAAGCTACGACATGGAAGTGCTGCAGCCCTACAGCGAAACCCTGGCGATGGAAATCGGCCGTGCCCTGCAGCTGTTCACCACCTCCACCCAGTATCGCAAGGTCGATCAGATTCTGCTCGCCGGCGGAGGGGCCATGATCCCCGGCATCGACGAAGTGGTCAGCCAGCGCACCGGCACCCCGACCCTGGTCGTCAACCCGTTTGCCAACATGGCAGTCGGTTCCAAAATCCGGCCGCAGGCATTGACTGCCGACGCGCCTTCCCTCTTCGTCGCCTGTGGCCTCGCCATGCGGAGGTTCGACCCGCAATGATCCGCATCAACCTGCTCCCCCACCGCGAACTGAAACGCGCCGCACGGCGCCGCCAGTTCAATATCCTGCTCGGCTTCGCCGTCGCGGCGGGCGTGGTTGCCGTCATCCTCGGCCACAGCCTGATCGCCGCCCGCCAGTCGGCGCAGGATGCCCGCAACGCCTTCCTCGAACAGGAGATCGCCAAGCTCGATGGCCAGATTGGCGAAATTAAGAAAATCCGCGAACAGACCCAGGCGCTGCTGGAGCGCAAGCAGGTCGTCGAGACCCTGCAATCCAATCGTACCGAAGTCGTCCACCTGTTCGATCAGATGATCCGTCTGCTGCCCGATGGCCTCTATCTCAGGTCCTTCAAGCAGGCGGGCGATATCGTCACCATCAGCGGTTACACCCAGTCGAGCGCGCGCGTGTCCACCCTGATGCGCAATCTGGACAGCTCGCCCTGGTTCGAGTCGGCCAATCTGGTCGAAATCAAGGCGGCCACGGTAAACAACCTGCGCGCCAACGAGTTTGTGCTGTCGGTCAAGCAGGCCCGCCAGCAGACGGACGACGCGAATGACAAAGGGGGCAAAGCATGACCCTGGACGAACTCAACAAACTCGATCTGAAAACCCTGGCCGACTGGCCGCTGCCGACCAAGCTCGCGGCGCTTGGGGTGCTGTGCGTGGCGATCGTGGCGGCGGGCTGGTGGTTCGACTGGCGCGGCGGCATGGAGACGCTGGATGCGGCCAAGCAGAAGGAAACCGAGCTGCGCGGCGTGTTCACCACCAAGAAAAATCAGGCCATCAATCTGGAGGCCTACAAGAAGCAGCTGGCCGATATCGAGCAGGCCTTCGGCGCGCTGCTGAAGCAGCTGCCTAACAAGCAGGAGATGGACGCCCTGATTACCGACGTCAACCAGGCGGGACTCGGGCGCGGCCTGCAGTTCGACCTGTTCAAGCCCGAGGCCGAAACCGCGTCCGAGTTCTACGCGGAAACGCCGATCCGCGTCAAAGTCACCGGCGGCTACCACGATATTGCGGCTTTCGTCAGCGATGTCTCCAAGCTGTCGCGCATTGTCACCTTGCAGGACATTGCCATGGAGCCCGCCAAGGATGGCGTGCTGAACATGGATGCCATCGTCAAAACCTATCGCTACCTGGACGATGAGGAGCTCATTGCCAGGAAGCAGCAAGCCAAGGAGCAAAAGAAATGAGGCGCCTGGCTCCCGTATTACTGGCATTGGGCCTGACCGGCTGCGGTGGCGGCAGCATGGACGACCTGCAGACCTTCGTTGCCGAGGCCGGCCGCGACATGCAGGGAAAGATCGAGCCGCTGCCGCAGGTCAAGGTCTATGAGCCGTTCACCTACAACGCCTTCGACCTGCCCGACCCGTTCAAGCCGAGAAAACTCTCGATCGGAGGCGGCGGCGGAATACAGCCCGATTTCAATCGTCCGAAAGAGCCGCTCGAGGCGTTTTCGCTGGAAACCCTGAAAATGGTCGGCGTGCTGGCTCGGAAGGGCGTCATCCATGCGGTGGTCAAAACACCGGACAACGCGATTTATCACGTCAGGAAAGGCAATTACGTGGGACAGAATTTCGGCCTCGTCACGCAGATCGACGACAGCCAAATAAGCTTGCGCGAGATTGTCCAGGATAGCGCCGGGGACTGGTCCGAGCGCGCCAGCACCCTGAACTTGCAAGAATGATTCGTAGCACTGAATTCCAAAGAGGCTGACATGAACGTATTGCCCAAAATTGCCCAGAAAATGTCCTGCAAGGGGACGCCGACTTTCTCCCCGCAAGGGGGAGGCCGTTGGGTACCCAACGGCTGCGCCGTTACCCATTCGCTCTACAAGCTGAAGCTTGTGAAAGATCGTATGACTCGCCAGCTGTTCGGGATCGCCCTGCTCGCTGGTTTGGTGCTGCCTCTCGCCGTGCGTGCTGCCGACGTGCCGCCTACCGGCAACGCAGTGCAAAGCGTCGAAACCACCACCCTGCCCGGAGGCAAGGTCGTGGTGCGCGTCAACCTCAAGAATGCGCTGACCGCCACGCCGGCGGGGTTTACTGTCGGCAATCCGCCGCGCATCGCGCTTGATCTGCCCGACACAGGCAATGCCATGGGACGCAACACGGTGGACGCCAACCTCGGCCCTCTGTCGAGCGTCAACGTGGTGCAGGCGGGAACGCGCACCCGCCTGGTTTTGAACCTGAGCAAGGCGGTTGAATACGACGCCAGGGTCGACGGCAAGTCGCTGCTCGTCGCGCTGGGCGATGTCGGCGCCGGTGCGGCGCCGGTGAACGTCAGTCCGCGGTTTGCCGAAGCGGGACCCGGTGCGGCGCGCCACGGCATCCGCGATGTCGATTTCAGGCGTGGCGCAGCGGGCGAGGCGCGCATCGTGACCACGCTGTCCGATGCGCAGGCAGGGATCAACATCCGCCAGCAGGCCAACGGCGTGGTCGTCGACTTCATCGGCACCGAGTTGCCCCAGGCCTTGCAGCGCCGTCTCGACGTGGCCGATTTCGGCACCCCGGTGCAGACCATCGAAACCTATACCCTGGGCGACAACACCCGCATGGTGATCGAACCCAAGGGCGGCTGGGAGTATTCGGCTTACCAGGCCGACAACAGCTTTATCGTCGAAGTCAAGGCGGCGGTCGACGGCCAGAAGAAAACCGCCGACGGCAAGGTGAAATACGTCGGCGAAAAACTTTCGCTCAATTTCCAGAATGTCGAGGTGCGCTCGGTGCTGCAGGTCATCGCCGACTTCACCGGCCTCAACATCATCGCCAGCGACACCGTGGCCGGCAACCTGACGCTGCGCCTGAAAGACGTGCCGTGGGACCAGGCGCTCGACCTCATCATGCAGACCAAGGGCCTGGACAAGCGCCAGAACGGCAACGTGATCTGGATCGCGCCCAAGGACGAACTGCTGACCAAGGAGAAGCTGGAGTTCGAAGCCAGATCGGCGGTGGCCGATCTGGAGCCCCTGACCACTGAATACATCCAGCTCAACTACATGCGGGCGGATGAAGCGCAAACCATGCTGTACGGCTTTGCCGCCGGCGCCTTCCTCAATTCGGCAACCAACAACGCAGTGAACTGCTCGGCACAAGCCCAGGGCCTGGGCGGCGCAGCGGCAGCGCAGGCATCGCAGAAAGGCCAGGGGGATACTGACCAGAAAGTCCTGACCAAGCGGGGCCGCGCAACCTATGAACTGAAGACCAATACGCTGATCATTACCGATACGGCACGCAAGATTCAGGAGATTCGCGAACTGCTCGCGCGTCTGGACGTGCCCGCCCGCCAGGTCATGATCGAGGCGCGGGTGGTCGTTGCCGATTCGCAATGGGGCCGCCAGTTGGGCGCACGGCTGGGCACCCGGATTACTGGCACGACCAATCTGGCCGGCTCGCAAACCGGCATCAACCTGTCGGGCAATCAGTTGGCTGCCGAGGCAGGCAGAACCGCCAACAATGTCAATTTGCCGATCTCGGGCAGCACGGCTCCGGGCTCGTTCGGCCTCTCCCTGCTGAACATCGCGACCGGCAATTTGATCAGCCTGGAATTGCAGGCGCTGGAGGCGGATAACCGCGGAAAGATTCTTTCCAGCCCGCGTGTCGTGACGTCCAACCAGAAGCCGGCGGTGATCCTGCAAGGTGAGCAGATTCCTTATATCACCCAAACCGTTTCCGGCGGAGTCGCGACGACGACCGTTACGTTCAAGGACGCGTTCCTCTGCCTGCTGGTGGACCCGCAAATCCTGAACAACGATTCCATCATCATGAGCGTGGAGATCCAGAAGGATGCACGCGGCCCGGTGATCACGGCTGCGGGCCTGAGCGCGCCCACCATCGAAACCAAGCGTGCCAAAACCCAGGTGCGGGTGAGCAATGGCGAAACGGCCGTACTGGGCGGAATTTTTGAAGAGGTCGATCGGAATGACATCAATAAGGTTCCGTTCCTCGGGGATGTTCCCTTCCTCGGCAACCTCTTCAAGAACTCAAACAAGCAGAAAGACAAAATTGAGCTGCTGATTTTCCTCACCCCGCGCATCCTCGACGAGCGCCTGTCGCTCCGCTGATCGAGAAAGCGAGAAAAACGCGGGCCTTGGCCCGCGTTTTTCTTTGCCTCCAATTCAGGGCGGCCTGTGTGTACCGCCGATACAAGCCCAATTAGAATGGCGCCATGAGCAAGCGCGACAATCTTTATCTGGTCGGACTGATGGGTGCCGGCAAGACCACGGTGGGGCGGCTGCTGGCCAAGCATTACGGCTGCGCCTTCCACGATTCGGACCACGAAATCGAGGCGCGCACCGGCGTCAAGATCCCGGTCATTTTCGAAATCGAAGGGGAAGCGGGTTTTCGCAAGCGCGAAGAGGCGGCCATCGCCGAGCTGACCGCATTGTCGGGCATTGTGCTGGCCACCGGCGGCGGGGCGGTGCTGTCGGCGGCCAACCGCGAAAACCTGAAGAAAAATGGCGTGGTGATTTATTTGCGCGGCACGCCCGAGCATTTGTACGAGCGCACGCGGCATGACCGCAACCGCCCGCTGCTGCAAACGGCGGACCCGCTGGAACGCTTGCGCGAGCTCTATAAACAGCGCGATCCCCTGTATCGCGAAGTGGCCGACATCGTGGTGGATACCGGGCGGCAGAGCGTGGCGGGCATGACCCGCGTGCTCTTCGGCAAGCTGGACTTGCTGAGGAGAGGGCTGCCGCTGCCCGATACGGCGGGCTGAATGCGGCGAGCCGTCTGCATCGGGCTGCTTTGTCTGCTGACGGACATGACGGCAGCCGCAGACTACCGCGTGGATGCGCAAAATTACCGTGATTATTTGCATCGCTTGCAGCCGGGCGACCGCTTGCTGCTAGTGTCGGGGGATTACCGCCAGGGCCTGCCGCTGCACAATCTGTCCGGGCGCACCGGCCAGCCCATCGTCATCGAAGCGGCCGATCCCGCTGTGCCGCCGCGCTTCATCGCGCGGCCGCGCGCCAACACGGTCAGCCTGGTCAACGTCCGTCACCTGGTGTTGCGCCACCTGGAGCTCGATGGCCGCAGCCAGCCGGTGGATGCAGTCAAGGCCGAAGGCCACAGCCGCTATGCCGACCACATCACGCTGGAGTCACTGCATATTCACGACCATGCCGCGTCGCAGCAAAACGTGGGCATTTCCACCAAATGTCCGGCACTGGGGTGGGTGGTCAGGGGGAACCGCATCGAGCGGGTCGGCACCGGCATGTACTTCGGCGATTCCGACGGCTCGGACCCCTTCGTCGGCGGCGTCATCGAAGCCAACCGGATCGTGCACACCCTGGGTTACAACCTGCAGATCAAGCATCAAACCACGCGCCCGGCCGAATATGCGGATCGCTACGACACGGTGATTCGGTACAACTTGTTTTCCAAGTCCGACGCCGTCGCCGGCCCGCAGGCGCGCCCCAACGTCCTGCTGGGCCATGTCCCGCTGAGGGGCGCGGGCAGCGAAGACCGCTATCTGGTCTACGGCAACCTCTTTCTGCACAATCCGAGCGAAGCGTTGTTGCAGGCGGAGGGGCGGGTGGCGGTGTACGACAATGTATTCATCAACGGCAGCGGCGATGCGATCCATATCCAGCCGCACAACGATGTGCCGCGCGACATGGCGATTTTCTCCAATACCG
>NZ_MKUG01000060.1 GCF_001897685.1 Thiobacillus sp. 65-1402 | reverse complement strand
ACAGTTTGCCCCCTTCGGGCAGCGCCCGGTTGTGCTGGGAGCGGACCAGCCAGTCGGCGGGATGCTCCAGATCGCGGGCTTGCGCCATCAGGGCCACGATGTCGGCCTCCCGATCCGCCACGTACACCAGACGGGTGTCCGGCAGGCTGGCCGCCAGTTCGGCGATGCGCATGTAGCCTTCCGTCCAGCGGGTGCTTTCCAGCAGGCCGCCCCGTTGTCCGTCCGCGTCCTTGGGCTCGCGCGCCCACATCCAGGCATCCAGCACCCCCAGGGGTTCCCGTTCCGGGCTAACCGCGTAGGTGGGATGGACGTACATGCCACGCTGCGCTTCATAGGACAGCGGTCCCAGACCGGCAATGCCTTGCCCGTTGAAGTCCAGTTCCGTGGTGTCCTGCAGGCACAGGACGACGGGATGGGCGCGCATGCGCGCCTCGGAACTGCGCCAGTGCGGCGCAAGGATGGCTTCCCATTCAACGTCGTCCTGGGACAGAAAGCGATACGCCGCCTGGGTTTCCGCCCAGCCTCCGCACGCTTGCGGAATGCTGGCCATCGGATTGGCGGCCATGCGCTCGGCCAGCAGCACCGTGCGCTTGTCCAGACGCCTGTCGCCGAGATCGATATCCTTGAACTCCTCCGCCGCCCAGCTCATCACGCAAACCTCGTATTACCAGAGAAGTCAGCATGTTACGGTGAGGCATTGAAGTTGTGTGTAATGGGATGAGCCAGGCCAAGTTGCCTATGGTTACGATTGTTTCGTCTTTCCAAGATCGTATGTGCCGCAGCTTGACCTCGGCAATTGCTGCATTGGCGCGGCCTATTTCGATTATCTGCTCTTCATCGCGCTGGACGCCGTGAGCGGATTTCGCGCAAAACGAATCAATGATCGTGCGCTCACGTTTCATCTTGGCAACGATATCGCTTGGAGCAGCCAGATCGACTACATTGAGCACAATCTGGCCGAGTCCCTCGGGGCCATTCAGCGAATGCACAAGCATTTCGACGTGCCCATGGACAGCAACTTTGCGCGCATGGAACATTCGCAGTTTCTTCCCCATGCGCGTATCGACAGCCGGCTGCTCAGAAAACTGAAACGCGTACCCGGTATCGGACCATTGGCCCTGCGGGTCAAGCGATGGCTGGGCAAAAGTCATTAATGAAATGTGCCGCCCTGCCAGGCATGGGTTTTGCTGGATTCCAAGGCGAACCTGACGCGCGCCTTGCTTCATGGGTGTTCTCCGTGAATCACGCATCATGGGCAAAACGCCTCGCTCGACAGCGCTTGCCTTGCCGTGACTCATCGAACAACATTGCCGCCTCTTGACTGCATAGCCGTGACCTCTATCCATGCCAGCTTGTTGGCCCTTACCCGTTCGATACACCCATGAGCCTCGGTAATACCATCCGCCACGGCGCCAAATGGGTGCTCATCGGCAACACCGGCAGCCAGATCATCAACTTCGCCCTCGGGCTGGTCCTCGCACGCCTGCTGATGCCGGCCGAATTCGGCATGGTGGCGACCATCCTGATCTTCACCAGCCTGGCCGGCTTCGTCGCCGGCGGCGGCATGGGACAGGCAATCGTGCGCGCAAAGGAGGCGTCGAAGCGCGATTACGATCTGCTGTTCACGCTGCAATTCCTCATCGGACTGGCAATCGTCGGTTTCTTCTTTGCCATCGCTCCCTGGTTCGGGCGCTGGTACGCCAATCCCCTGTATGCCGACCTGTTGCGAGTAGCGGCACTGTCCTTCCTGATCCGACCCTTCTTCAACGTGCCCAGCAACATGCTGCACCGGGAAATGCGCTTCAAGGCAAAAACAGCGGTACAACTGGCCAACCTGGCAATCTACAACAGCATCGCCTTGAGTCTGGCTTATCTGGGCCACGGCCCCTGGAGCCTGATCCTCGCCGGCCTGTTCAGTTCGATGGCGGGCGCCCTTCAGTTTGCCTGGTATGCGCGCTGGCGCCCCGGCCTGTGCTTCGACTTCGGGCGCGCGGGCGAATTGATGCGCTACGGACTTCTGGCCTCCAGCAACAACATCGTTTGCTACATACGTGCCCAGTTGCCCACCTTCGTTCTGTCGCGCAGCCTGGGCCCCGCCGGCGTGGGACTTTACAACAAGGCCGAGAGCCTCGCGGCGCGTCCGCATGGCTTCATCACAGGCTCGGTGTATGAGGTGCTGTTCCGTGCGCTCGCCAAGGAACAGGACAACCTCGACAAATCTCGCTACCTTTTTTTCCGCAGCCTCACGCTGGTCGCCGTCTATGCTCTGCCGTTCTATATCGGTTTCCTGTGGCTGGCCAAGCCGCTGGTGGTGACGCTGTTCGGCCATCGCTGGGCCGATTCGGCCGCCCCCTTGATGATCCTCAGCCTGGCCGCTCCGCTGATGATGATCGAGAACCTGTCGGGCGCGGTTCTCGCCGCCCGCAGCTGGCTGGGCAAGGAGCTTGTCGCGCAATCCATCATGATCGGCGTTGCCGCGGCCGCCATCCTGGCCGGTCTGCCTTACGGATTGACCGGCGTGGCGACCGGCATGGTCTGCGCCCTGCTCTATATCGCCCTTCACATGTTCTGGCTCGCCAAGCGGTCGCTCGATGCCCGCTGGATTGACCTGGCTCGGGCTTTCATGCCGGCAACGCTGCTCAATGCCATCCTGATTGGCACTCTGTGGCTTGCCAATCATGCCATCCCGCCATCCATCCAGTCGGTCGATGCGCTGTACGTGTTGTTCATGACGGCTGCGGGCGGACTGGTTTATGCAATCTGCTTCCTGTACCTGCCGATTCCGGCCCTTGCGTCGGAAACTGATCGCTGGAAAGCAAGGCTCAGACTCATGAAAGCGCCCTCATGACCTGGATCGATCCTCTCGCGCGCAGGCTCCATCGACATGCCGGCCGGCATGGACCGATCGTACTGATGTATCACGCCATCACACCCGGCAAGGGTACGCCCGCCTGGCCTTGGGCCGTGTCGATGCAACGGTTTCGCGATCAGCTTGATTTTCTGGCCACCGCAGGCTACACCACGCCAACCATGGCCGAACTGGTCGCCATGCCCGCAAAGAGATGGCCGGAACGCACCGCAGTCATCACGTTCGACGACGGCTACGTCGACAACCTCGCTGCCTGCGAGGAACTGCAAAAACGCGGCATGCGGGCAACCTGGTTCATCGTCAGCGGCTCGATCGGACGCGAACCCGCCTGGCCGGCCGATGGCCGGCCTGTAGGACGTCTGCTGAATGCGGCCGAACTGCGCGAGATGCAGGCAGGCGGCATGGAAATCGGCTCGCACACGGTGGGTCACGCACGGCTAACGGAAGTTGACGACATCCGGCTGATGCAGGAGCTGACCGATTCCAAAGCAACACTTGAGGCTATTCTTGGCAATACGGTCGCCAGCTTTGCCTATCCCTATGGTGTCTGGGACACGCGTTGCGCCGCGGCGGTACAACAGGCCGGCTACCTCTCGGCCTGTACCACCCGCAGCGGCTGGGCATTGCGCGACGAGGATTCATTCCGGTTACGGCGCCTGACCGTTTTCAATACCGACACCACCAGCGTATTGGTCCGCAATCTGTGCTTTGGAGACAACCAGACCACCTTTACTCGATTGCTGCGCTATCAATTTGGCCGTCTTGCACATCGCGTTTCCACGCAGCCATGAGCGTTCACATTTCCGTTGTCATTCCCTGTTATAACGGTTCGGCTTTCCTGCGTGAAGCGATTGACTCGGCTTTAAACCAGAACAATGTCGATTGTGAAGTCATTGTGGTCAACGACGGTTCCATTGACGACTCGTTTGCGATCATGGAGAGCTATGGCCCGCGCATTCGTATCGTCAATCAACCCAATTCCGGGCTTCCCGCCGCGCGCAATGCAGGAATACGTGCCGCAAGCGGTGAGCTGTTTGCGTTTCTGGATGCCGATGACTGGTGGGAAGCGGACTTCCTGTCAAAGATGTCCGCGGCGCTGGACGCAAACCCCAAGGCAGCCGTTGCCTATTGCGGCTGGAGAAATGTTGGATTGCCGGGAGGGCGTGGCGAACCCTTCATTCCGCCCGACTATGAATCCATGCCCGACAAAACAGAGAAAATATTCTGTAGTCCACGCTGGCCTGTTCACGCAGCCATGATCAGACGCAATACCTTGTTCGAAGCAGGGCTATTCGACCCAACACTGAAAAGTTGCGAAGATTTTGCGCTCTGGCTGCGCAGTGCGATTCCCCATCCCATCGTACGCGTGCCAGCGGTTCTGGCCTATTACCGTCATCACGACAACCAGATGATCGGCAACCGAGCACGAATTGCTTTGTCGCATTACGAGGTTCAGCGCACTTATTTGACCCAGCATCCGGAAATAGCCGGCATGTTCACGCGCGACACCCTTCGCGCGCTGAGTGACGGCGAACTGCTCATGCGTGGCTATGCCAGCTATTGGGAACGCGACCTGCCCGCCGCCCGGCGAATTTTTCGTGCGGTGATGAAACAGGGCTATGGCACACTGAGGGACTGGAAGTACATGCTGCCGGCGCTGCTTCCCTTGCCGCTCCATCGGGCATTGGTCCGCCTGATGGAGCAGGGCCAAGGGGAAAAGCCTTTCCCGGAAAGGAGCGGGCAGGCCGACTCGCCTCGCGCGCCCGGCCAAACCAGGAAACATGACCTTGGTGAAGACTGAATGCTGATCACCGTTGCGGTGCCAACCCACAACCGCCCCCAGCTACTGCGCGAAGCGCTCGCCAGCATCGTGGCCCAGACCCACCCGGAATGGGAAGTGGTGGTAGTGGACGACGGCTCCACGCCGCCCGTGCTCGAATCCACGCTGCGTGACTTGCTTGGCGAGCGCTTCATTCTGGTTCGGCACGATCAGGCACAGGGAATCGCCGCCGCCAAGAATGCGGGCGTCGCTGCTGCCCGGGGCGAAGTCGTGGTACACCTGGACGACGACGACCTGCTCGCCCCCACGGCGCTGGCGCAGATCGCCGCAGCCTATGCCCGCCACCCGGGGCTGGAATGCCTGTTTATCAACGTCGAACCTTTTGGCACCTATGCGCCAGGTACGGCTGCCAACCAGTCGCATGCCATGGCCGGGCTGCTTGAACGTGCGCAGCGCACAACGGAGCACGGCGTGGCTTTCTTCAGCCGGGGGCTTTTTGCCGCGCTACTCAAGTCCGTGCCGATGGCGATGCAGCGCCCCGCCGCACGCAAAACCGTGTGGGACAGAGTCGGCCCGCTGCGCAAGGACAGCTACCTGCCGGAGCCGGAATGGGCCATGAAATCCGCGCTGTTATGCGAACCGGCACTGTTGTTGCAATATGCCTACCTGGCCCGCATGGACGGGCAAAACAATGTGTCGGTGCCCGAGCAGAAAGTAAAGCACATGCGCGCCGCCGTAGACATCCGCAAAACTTTGCTCGCCTGGATTGAGCGCAACCCTGCGCTTGCGGGGCGCGCCGACGAGGTCAAGCACAGCCTGGCTAGCGTCTACTTCAACCAGGCCTACCATCACCAGCGCAGCGGCCATTGCAGGGCTGCCTGGCGGCCACTGCTTGCCTCCTTCGTCACGCATCCGCAATGGTATAACCTGCGCTTCGCCTTGCGCCTGCTGGCAACCTGCATCAGGCGCCCCAAGGCCGATTGAGCCTGCCCACATCCTCCTGCGCGTCGATTCGACAGGGCTATGGCACACTGCGAGACTGAAAACACGGCCGCGCGCCAGGCTACTCGACACCAGGCAGCGATGACAGGCCGGACAATGCGACAGGAAGCACAGACTATCGATGGACAACTTTGACCCCGCGCTGATTTCCGTCGTCATGCCCTGCTACAACGCCGCGCCTTATGTGGAAGAGGCGATCGAATGCGTGCTGCGGCAAAGCTACCGGCAGGTCGAGCTCATCGTCGTGAACGATGGCTCGCACGACGCATCCGCGGAGATCATCGCGCGACTGGCAGACGGCAATCCTGACCGCATCAGCGTGCTGCACCAGACCAACAGCGGGCCTTATGCGGCACGCAATCAAGGACTGTCGCATGCGCGCGGCAATTTCGTCGCCTTCCTGGACGCCGACGATTACTGGCATCCCGACGCACTGCGTCAATTACATGCCGCCATGACGCAAACCCTGGCCGATGTGGCCTATTGCGGCTGGCAAAATGTGGGGGAGTCTGCCGTCAACACGCAGCCCCACATCCCGCCCGATTACACCGCAACCGATGCGGCCGCCGTATTCCTGCAATCCTGCCCGTGGCCGATCAATGGCGTACTGATACGGCGTCAGCTTATCGACACCTTGCGCGGATTTTCGGAACGGCTCCCCACCGCCATGGACTACGATTTGTGGCTGCGCATGCTCACCGCCCAACCCGTCGTGGTACGCGTGCCGGAGGTACTGGCGTATTACCGGCGCTACCCGCGCGGTGACGCGCATATCCCGCGCTGGCGGCAGGTGTTCGACGCCATCGCCGTGCGGGAGGACTTTGCCCGCCGCCACCCCGCGCAAATCGAGCATCTCGGCCGGGCCGAACGCGACGCCCGGATCTACGGCTCGCTGCTGCTTGAAGCCTATCGCTGCCATTGGCGACGCGACACCGATTCCTCGCGGCGCCTGTTCCGGCGCGCATTCCGCAAGGCCGACTGGAAGGCGCGCGACGTCAAATACCTGCTGGCCAGTTTCTTGCCTGCATCGGTATTCGAGTCGCTGATCCGGCTGATCGACACCCGGCGCAGCACGCGTAATTCCATTTGAACGCTCGTCATGCCCGTACTTACCTTTGCCTTTTGTACCTATAACCGTGCGGACCGCCTGGAAAAACTCGTGGCGGCGATGCGCGCGCAAACCTGTCCGATTCCTTTCGATATCCTGGCCATCAACAACAACAGCAGCGATGGAACGGTCGCCATCCTCGACCGGTTGCAACAGATGCCGGGACCGGCGCTGCGCTGGGTGACCGAATCCGTGCAGGGAATCGTGGCCGCGCGCAATCGCGGCATCGCCGAAGCGCTCGACCGCGACATCCTGGTTTTCATCGACGACGACGAGACGCCGCTGCCCGGCCTGCTTGACGCAGCGGTCGACGCCATCCTGAACGAAGGCGCAGCGTGTGCGGGGGGCCGCGTGGAGATGGATTTCACGACCGCCACGCGGCCGCGCTGGCTGGAAAACGATCTGCTCGGCTTTCTCGCCGCCGTCGATCACGGGCCGGAACGTTTCTGGATCGAGGACGCCAGTACACCCATCTGGACCGCCAACATCGCATACGACATGCGCCTGTTCCGCGACGACCCGACCCTGCGCTTCGATATCCGCTACAACCGCGCAGGCAAGGATATCGGCGGCGGCGAGGATGCGATGATGCTGCGTGCCCTGCTCGAGCGCAAAGCCCGTATCCGTTACCGCCCCGAAATGGCTGTGCTGCACGCCGTCGAACCCTGGCGGCTCCGGCGCAGCTATTTCCTGAAGCTGCATTACCGGGCCGGAATTCGTCATGGCCAGCTCGCCCTCCCAGGCTACCCGAAAACCCTGCTCGGCATCCCGCCTTTCATGATTACGCAGTTCCTCGGACACTGCGTCCGCACCTTGAAGCTGGCACTGGGCGGCAAGCCGGGCCTGATCCGCCAGGCGATGAATGCTGCCCATGCGCTGGGCAGCCTGCAAGGCTACCGGAGCCGGTCCGGCACCTGACCATGATCGATGTCGCCATTCGTTTCGACGATCCGTCCGCCATCAGCGACCATGCGCTCGAGCGGGCGATATTGCACGCCATGGACAGGCACGCTGTCTGCGCTACCTTCGCGGTCGTCCCGCATGCCGGGCAGCAAGCCTTGTCTGCCGGCAGCGTGCCTCATCTGATCGAGGCTCGGCGGGCCGGCCGGCTGGAAATCGCCCAGCACGGTTTTTGTCATGAATCCTCCCGTCCCGATGCCAGCCTGCCTTCCGAATTCTCAGGCCTGGATGGTGCGGCGCAAACCGAAAAAATCACAGCCGGCCGGACCGCGCTTGAACAGGTTTTCGGCGTGGCAATATCGGGGTTCGTGCCGCCGTTCAATACCTTCGATCAGGTCACCGCTTCCATTCTCTCCGAGCAGGGTTTCCTCTATCTTTCGGCGGGCAGCGAGCACGGCCTGGTCGAATCCGGCCATCTCGCCCAACTGCCGCGCACCTGCCAGATCACCGAGCTCCGGCGCGCCCTGTCCGAGGCGCGCCGCCGGCCGAATGGCGATCTGGCGGTCATCGCCGTCATGCATCATTACGACCTGCAGGAATCGGGGCTGGCCGGCGCGGCCCTGACCCTCCAGGACCTGTCGGAATTGCTCCAATGGCTCCGGCAACAGCCCGATGTGCGATTGAACACATTGAGCCAGCTGGCAGCACGGCACGATGCACGCACCTGGCACAAGGCGGTGCAACGCAACCGCTGGGTGCAACGACGGCATTGGCGCATCCGTTCCGTTTTTCCGCGGTATGGCCTCATGCCCCACGCCCTGTTCAAATATGTCCGTTTGACTGGAATCTCCACGTGATCACGTCTCCTCCGCCTGCATCATGTCGACAAGGCCCGATCTTCATCGTTGGCGCACCGCGCTCCGGCACCACCATGCTGCAGTACCGGCTGCGCAATCATCCGCACATTTCGCTCCCCACCGGAGAATCGCATTTCTTCATTCCGCTGTACCGAAATCGGGAAAGCTATGGCGATCTCCGTCAGCCGGACAATATCCGTCGCGTGCTGCAGGCCATGCATGGACAAAGCCGTGATTTCCTGGAGACCGATCTGCATGGACTGAAATTCGACGTCGACACGCTAACCCGGGAATTTCATGCCGAGGGCCGGTACACGATGCCGGCAATCATTTCGGGCCTATTCGAAAAAAACGCACGGGGCGAAGGAAAGTCCAGATGGGGCGACAAGACCCCCTATTACGTGATGCACCTCCCCAAACTGCTCGAGTGGTTTCCCGATGCCCAGATCGTGCATCTGATCCGCGACGGGCGCGATGTCGCCCTGTCGCTGTTCGGCAGACAGCATGATTTCTCCGTCTACAACACCTATTTCGCGGCGGAATACTGGGAAAGCTACGTGGAGAAAGGCCGCGCGCTGGGCAGCCTGTTGACGCCCCGGCAATACATGGAGTTGCGCTACGAGGACTTGCTTGCGCGCCCCGAAGACAGCATGCAACGGATCTGCACATTTCTGGGCGAACCCTACTCGGCCGAGCTGTTTGCCGTCACGGCGGTCGACGACCCGGGCAAGACCCCGCTGGTGCACGAACCGCTGAAAGCCGACAACGCGGGAAAATGGCGCAGCAAGATGACGCCAGCCCAGATCAGGGCGTTTGAAAGCGTGGCCGGCAAGACCTTGCGCGAGTTCGGCTACGATCTGGTCACGCCGGGCACGCCGCCCGCACTCGCCGTGAAAGCCGCCTACCGCCTGCATAACAAGCTATTGACCCGTTTCTGGAAACGTACCCGGCGGGCACCCGCGTGACCGCGCTCACCATCCTCATCTGCACCCACAACCGGGCAGACCTGCTGCAAAAGACCCTGGCGTCGCTCAACCGGGCGCGCCGTCCTGCCATGCCCGTGCAGATCCTGGTGGCCGCCAATGCCTGCAGCGACGACACCGTGGCGCAGATGCAGGCGTATCAGGTCCGTCAGGCAGCTGAAAATGGCTTGCTGCTGCAGATACTCGACGTGCCGACACCCGGGAAATCGCATGCGCTGAATGCCGCCATCCCGACCATCGAAACCGAACTCATTGCCCTGGTGGACGACGATCACCGGGTGGACGAACACTATCTGACGGCCATCGAGCAGGCTGCCGCGACCTGGCCGGAGGCCGGCCTGTACTGCGGAAAAATCCTCCCGGACTGGGATGGCAGCGAACCGGCCTGGGTGCACGACGATGGGCCCTACCGCATTTATCCGTTGCCGGTTCCGCGTTACGACCAGGGTGACGTACCCCGTGCCATCACCGCCGAGACGGGCCCCATACCGGGCGGCGGCAATCTGATCGTGCGCCGCCATGTGTTCGAACTGGCCGGCCAGTTTTCCACCGAACTGGGCCCGCACGGACACGACCTGGGCGGAGGCGAGGACAGCGAATACGTGCTGCGCGCCCTGGCGCGCGGAGAACGCTGCCAGTACGCACCGGACATCGTGCAGCACCACTACGTCGACACCGAGCGGCTTCGACTCGGCTATCTGCTGAAAAAAAGCTATCAACGCACCCGTTCGACCGCCCGTATCCACGGCGGCGGCTCGGTCCCGTTGTATATGTGGCGCAAGCTGGCCGAGTACGGATTCCATAGCCTTCTCGGCCTGTCATGGGCCAAGCGGCGGTTTTACTGGGTGCGCACGGCAGCCGCACTGGGCGAGATACGAGGCCGCAGCGAATCGGGGCATCGCGGCAAACGTCTGGCCCTGCCGCCCGATCGCGGCAGGTTGCTCACCGAGGTGCTGGCACTCGTCACCGCCGCCAGCGGCTTGCTCGCCTGGTTTGCCAGCGGCGACGCCCGCTGGTCCGGCGTGCTGGCGGCACTCGGCATGGCGGGGCTGGGCACAGCCGCATTGCTCGCCAAATCGCTGCTCGATTTTTCGCAGACCGGACCCCGGATCCGCGAGGAAGTGCTCACCCACTACCAGCGCTATACCCTGTTTGCGCTGGCGCGGCTGTCGGCGTGGGCGTTCGCCCTGATGCTGTTCACCGGCGGCGCGGGGGTGCTGCTGTACTTCATGCTCCACACCGTGGCCGGCGTCCGCTGGTCGGCCGGCCTCGCCGCCGCCGCCGCCCTCCTCGGCATCCTGGGCGGCTTCATGCTGCAATTCATCCGCGCGCTGCGCTTCAATCCCGGCCTGCTGGTGGCATCGATGCATTACCGAACCAGCCGCTTGTACCGTCTGTGGCAGTGGGCGACGCCGGCACGCATTGCGCACATGCAGTCGCTGGGAATGGGGATGGCCGGACTGCTGCTGGCGGCGGCCTCCTGGCAACTGGCGAAGGAAAACCGGGCGGGCGACCTGATGGCGCTGTGGGCGAGCGCGCTGTTCTTTACCGGCTCGATCGCGTGGGCCGGCTGGCAGCCGCAGGCGCGCGCCCCGCACAAGCGTCCCGCGCGCGCGCCGGATGCCCCGCCCAACATCCTGATGATCGGCTCCGACACGTTGCGCGCCGACCGCCTGAGCGCGCTCGGCTACCGCCGCGCGCTGACTCCGCATATCGATCGGCTGGCTGCGAACGGCGCGCTGTTCGCCAACTGCTATGTGCCGTGCGCGCGCACTGCGCCGAGCCTGATTTCCCTGCTGACCGGCACCTGGCCGCACACGCACGGAATCCGCGACAACTTCGTCGACGATGAGGGCACACGGCTGAAAGTCGATGCCCTGCCCACGCTACTGAGAAAAGTCGGGTACCGCACGGCGGCGATCTCCGACTGGTGCGGCGCCGACATGGGCAAGTACTCCTTCGGTTTCGACTACACCGACCTGCCGGAAGACCAGTGGAACCTGAAATACCTGATTCGTCAGGGACCGAAGGATCTGCGCCTGTACGTCTCCCTTTTCACCCATAACCGGCTGGGACGGCTGTTCCTGCCCGAACTGTACTACCTGGGCGGAGTGCCGCTGACGCAGCCGCTGGGTAAACGGGCGCGGCGGCTGGTGGCGCGCCTGGCGGAAAGCGCGCAGCCGTTTTTTCTCAACGTGTTCTATTCCACCACGCATCCGCCGTTCGCCTCGGAATGGCCATGGTACACACGCTACGCCGACCCCGCCTATGCAGGCGAGTCCAAGTTCGCGATGGCGCGGCTGACCGATCCGTTCGAGATCATCCGCCGCCAGGGCGCGCCCAAGGAGGAATTCGACCTCGACCAGATCATCGATTTGTATGATGGCTGCGTGGCGGCATTCGACGACGAGGTGGGCAGGATGCTGGCCAACCTCGAAACCTGCGGGCTGGCCGACAACACGGTCGTCGTCGTCTATTCCGACCACGGCATGGAGTTTTTCGAACACGATACCTGGGGGCAGGGCAATTCCGCCGTCGGCGATTTCAGCCCGCGCATCCCGTTGCTGATCCGCGACCCGCGCCTGCCTGCGCGCGGCACGGTGGACAAGGTCGTGCGTTCGATCGACCTCGCCCCCACGTTGCTCGAACTTGTCGGCGCCCCGCCCGTCGCGTCCATGGACGGGGTATCGCTCGCCGGTTGTCTGGTGGTGGATGGCGCCTGCCCCGAACTCGACGCCTTCAACGAAACCGGCATCTGGATCGCGGACATTCCCGGCCTGCCGGATACGCACCTGCGCTACCCCGGCCTGCTGGAACTGATGGAGGTGCCGGACCGCGCCAGCGGCACCCTGGCGATCAAGCCCGAATACTGCAGGGCCGTCCTCGCCGCCAAAGACCGCATGATCCGCCACGGCCGCTGGAAGCTGGTATACCAGCCGCTGGACAGCGGCCATGTACTGCGGCTGTTCGATCTGCAGGCCGATCCCGCCTGCCAGCACGATGTATCGGAACGCCACCCGCAGGTGCGGACCGATCTATGGGCGAGATTGCAGGCGTTCGTGCAGGCGTCGGGGCAGCGGCCCGGCGACGCTGCTCAATCCGGGCAAAACCGGCAATAGGGGTTGGTCGGCGAACCGATCTTGGGCGCGGCAGCGGGTTCCGCCGCTGGCGCCGCTGGCGTCTCGGCCACAGGCGCGGCCGCAGCGGGCTCGGGCTCGGCCGCCGGGGCAGGCGTCGCCGGCCCGTCCGGTTTGGCCGCCGCTGCCTCGGCCGGCGCAGGCTCGATGGGGACGGGATACGGCAACTTGCCGCCCAGTTCGGTATAGCGGCGCTGCAGACTTTTGGCGTCCGGATTATGGCGCAGGCCTGCGGTCACCGTTTCCAGCGCCTTGCTGCGGTTTTTCTGCCTGTCGTACAAATCCGCCAACGTCATGTAGGCACGCGGCAGCCTGGGATTCATTTCGATCGCCTGGTGCAGGTTGCCGACGGCCTCGCCCGGTTTCTGCATCATCGACATCGCAATCCCGCGGTTCATCAGCGCCTCCGCCCGTAAGTAGAAGTCCGGCTGGGTGTGCGTCAGGATGTAGTCGAAGTTGCGCACCGCCGCGCCGAGCACGCCGCGCCGGTCCTTGGCCGATGCCATGCCGCGCGCCCGGTTGACGAAATTGAGTCCGGCGCAGTAATGGTGGACGTGAATGAAGTCGCCGCCCATGGTGCTTTTCCAGGTTTGGAACGCCGCCGAACGCTCGTCGAAACGCGCTGCGCAGTAGGCTGGAAGCGTGGCCATCTCGGCCTTGCTGGGCGCCCAATCGGCCGCTGCGGATTGCACCATCGCGAGCCCGGCGCCCAGAACCAGCATGTTCTTCTTGAAGTGCCGCATCGCCAATTTCCTTTCGCCCTGTTGTTCAATGAAGTTGAGCATCACGCTGCCCTGATTTCGCGCACGGCCAGCCAGTCGAACAGGGTGTCCAGCCCACGCCAGCGCACGCTGAGCAGCTCGGGATAGCGCGGGTACAAAGCGCGCACATGCTGCGGCAGAGACTCGAAGCCGGCGGGCTGAATGGCGCGCCCGAGCATTTTGTTCTGGTAGCCGCGCACACTGTAGCGCACGCGCCGGCGGAAGTATTTCTTCCATTCGCGCGGCAGCCAGGGAGACACCGAGTCGAACGCGAACCCGGCCTCGCGCGCCACCACCACCCTGGCGTTGTCCCAGCGCGTGTCGCCGCGCAAATCCCATTTCAGCATCGCCCCCATCAAGGCATCTTCGCCGATGGTGCCGACGGGCATTTTGATGGCCTGGGCGCGAATGCGTTCGACGAAGCTGCCGCGCAGCCCATACAGATTCCCGGCGATGCCGTTGTCTTTCAGCATGTCGCGCTGAAATGCGGCCACGCCGCGGCCGCTTCGGGGCAGCGCCGATACGCCGTTGGCCTGCGGATGCAGCGCCAATGCCTGCGCCATGGCGTCGAGCGCGCCGGGCGTGGCACGCACGTCGCCGTCGATGAAGAAATAGTGCGCCGCGCCGCGCGGCGCGACTTCGTGCACGAACACATTCCAGGCGTTGGCCTTGTCGCCCAGCGCGATCGACACTAGGTGCACGCCGGGATGGCTGGCGCTGTATTCGCGCACCAGGGCTTCGGTGCGGTCAGTGCAGGCGTTGGCCAGCACGTAGTATTCGGCCGGATGGCCGGCGGCGGCCCGCAGGCTGTCGAGGCAGGCGACGATGTTGCGCGCCTCGTTGTGGGCGAACACGGCGACCGGCCAGGCTGTTTTCGTTTCAGTCATCATGCGTCCCGTGCAATGTGCGGGTCTTGTCGGCGACGCGTTCCCAGGCAAATTCGCGCTCGACCCGCTGCAGCGCGCGCTGTCCCCACTCTAGGGTCTGCGCCGGCTGCGTCAGCAGGCTGCGCAGGCCGTCCGCCACCGCCTCGACCGAGGTGCCGTCCACCCGCAACCCGGTCTCGCCGTGCAGCACCGCCGAACCGGTGCCGCCGGCTTCGCCCGCCAGGCTGGGCTTGCCGCAGGCGGCCGCCTCGATGAACACCATGCCGAAACCCTCATTGTCGCCGTTGATGTCGCGGTTGGGCATGGCGAACACGTCGCAGGCATTCAGCCAGCGCGGCAGATCGGCTTCCTTGACCGCGCCGATGCGGTGGGCGATGCCCTGCAGACGATGTTGCGCGATCAGGCCGTCGAGATAATCGGCGTCCTCGCCGATTCCCGCGAGGACGTAGCGCACCCCAATGCCTTCGCTGCGCAGCCGCGCCACCGCACGGATCGCCTGGTCGAAGCCCTTGCGGCGCGACAGCCGGCCGACCGAGAACACCAGCTTGTCGTCGCGGCCGACCCCCAGGCTTGCGCGCAAGTCCTCGGCGTCCAGTCCCGGCCGGAACACCGACACATCGACGCCGGGATAAATGACGACAATGCGGGCCGCGGCGACGCCCATGGCAAGCAGGGTGGCGCGCGTATGCTCGCTATTGGCGACGACCCGGTCGGCATGGCGCAGGGCAAACCGCATGGCCTTGTATTTGCCGCCGCTCCCCCAGCTGGTGAGCTCCTCGCCGTGGGCATAGACGATCACCGGGCGCCGGGTCAGCCGTGCCACCGCCCACGCCACCAGCCCTTCGGGCAGCGCGCGGAAGGCATGGATCGCATCGAAGCGGTGGCTGAGCGCCAGCGTCAGCGACTTGAAGAAAAAGCGTGCGTACATCGCCAGCGACTCGGGGCGCAGCCAGGCCACACGCTTGAGGTTCAGGCGATGAATGGTGTTGGGGTGCTGCACGTCGACCGCCGCCGCATCCGCCACCTCGGCGGTGACGATATGGATTTCCTTGCCGCCGAGGCGTTTGTACACCTCGGCCGCCCATACGGCGGTGCCGCCCTTGGTCGGCAAAAACAGTTCGGTCAGCACCAGCAGGCGGTTCAAGCGGTCACCCCCTCAGCATCGACAGCACGTTGCGCAGGCTCTGCCAGCCCGGGCGCGCCGCCAATGAAGGCAATACGGCGCCGACTGCGGCAAGCCGCTGGCCGTTTTTGCTCAAGGCACAGCCAAGGTTGTAGCGGGCGTTTTGCATCCGCGCCGCCACTCCCTGCCTGACCGGCACCGGGAAATTTTCCGCCCGCTGCGCCAGATCGGCGAGGGTGCGCACGTTCTCCCGCTGCGCCGCCACCGGGTCGCGGCGGGTGGCGCTGCCGCCGTGGATCACATAGACGCCGAGACTTTGGCAAATCACGCCGATGCGGCGGCTGCCTGCCAGCAGCCGGGTCAGGAAATGCACGTCCTCGCACACCTTGAAGCCGATCGGATAGCCGCCCAGTTCGACAAAGCGGGCACGCGGGACGGAAAGCGTATGGGTGTCGCCGAAATGATCGGCCGTGAAGGCAGCCATCTCGGCTGGGGTTTCCATCACCACCCGCATCGCGCCGGCGGCCTTGGCGAGCAGCAGGCGCCCCGACGGGTGCTGCGCCATCGAGGTGCCGAGCAGGCCGCCTGCCGCATCGCGATATTCGTAATCGCCGGTCAGGCAATCCAGCGTGGCGTCTTCGGCGATCCATTCCGCGTGCAGCCTGATGCGGTCGTCCGCATACCAGTCGTCGGCGTCGAGAAACGCCAGCCAGTCGCCGCGGGCGGCCGCCGCACCGGCGTTGCGCGCCGCCGCGACGCCGCCGTTGTGCTGCCGGATCAGGCGCACGGCGCCGCCGAACTGGCGCGCGACCGCGGCGGTGGCATCGGTCGAGCCGTCGTCGACCACGATGATTTCGTATGCCGGCCAGCTTTGCACCAGCACCGATTCGATCGCGCGCGCCAGCGTGGCCGCGGCATTGAACGCGGGAATGACGACCGAGAAGCGCGGCGTCATGCCGCCCGCCCCAGCCAGGCCAGCGGCAGCGCCAGGCCGCTCAGCCGCGCCGTCCGGCGAAAGCGCGGAATCTCGTCCAGCCGCGCACGCCAGGCGGCGAAGCGCGGCCGCAGCCGGGACTCGACCCAGGCCGGGTCGCGTTCCCGCACGGCGCGCACCAGTTCCAGCGGCGAGAGAAAGCGCAGGCCGGGACAAGCGGCGAGCGCGGCGGTCAGCCCCGTTTCCAAGGCGGCGAGGCTGGCGTCCGGCGCCTGCAGGAAATTGAAGCGATGGGTTTCGACCAGGCAGGCGCGGCCCTGCCGGGTGCGCGCCTGCAGGCCTTCCAACAGACGCTGCGGCGGCTGGCCGAGCGCCGGCTCGAAATACACGTCGCGCACCAGATAGGTCGGCCCCGCCGGCGCACGCTCGCCCGTCAGCATCGTGGCATCCACGCAGCCCGGTTGCCCCCTGGCGTTGCGGCAGGTGGCGCGGCGGCCCGGCGTGATGACGGCTTCGATTCCTGCCTGCGCCCAGGCGGCCTCGACCGCGTCGTTCCAGACAAACGTAGTGGCGACCGCCACCTGCGGCGTATCGCCGAAAATGGCCCGGTAGGCGGCGGCCTCGGCGGCGGCGGCTTGCCGGATCGCCGCCGCTGCCAGCGCGCGCGACGGCAGGACGGAGGCGTCGACCCAGCGGCTTTGCAAATGCGATGGCAAGTCCTCGGTGGCAGCAGGCTCGGCGGCGGCGAGCCAGGCGCGCACGTCCGCATCGGCCTGCGCGGCGGCCAGCAGCGCCGGCGGCCAGTAGTGGCACTGGCCATGCAATTGCGGCGCGAACACACCCGCCCGGATGCCCTCCGTCATCGCCGCCCGGACGGCGTCGAAGCGGACATCGACCAGCGTCAGTGCGTGGTATTCCGCGCAGCCGGCCGCCGCGATGCGCGCGCCGTCGGGCACTTCCAGCACCACCCCCAGCGTCATCACGGCCGGCCGCCCGCTACCATCGCGCACGCGCTGCAACGACGCGGCCAGGCGGCGCAATGCGTCGGCCTGCGCCGGCGGTCCGGCGCCCCAGTCATCGCTTTCGATGACGAGCACCGGCTGGCGCAGCACCGGCTCGCGCCAGCGCGCGGCGAGCGGCGCGGCAAACGCCAGCAGCACGCCCGCCCACACCAGCAGCAGCATCGCGAAAGCGAGCGCCAGCGCCGTCATCGATACCCCATCCGGGCGGCCACCTCCGCCACCTGCGGCAGCACCCGCTCGATTTTTTCGCGGTTGCGGCCGTCCTTCCATTTGTCCAGCCGGATCTCCGAAAAGGCGTTGTAGGGGATATCGAGCACCTCGGCGCAATGCGCCTGCAGGCGCGCATCGAAGGCCAGCCCGCAGCCTTCGAACACCCGCCGGAAGGTGGCGACCGGATCGCGCAGGAAATCCTCGTAGAACACCTCGACCCATTGCCCGGCGGGCACCCCGTCCCTGGCATCGAGAATGGCCCGGTTGACGACGGCATACTGGAACGCGGCAACCTCTTCGACCGGCGCGCTCAGATAATTGCGCCAGCCCTCGGCAAGGAAGAAACACCACTGCTGCAGTTGCCCGTTTTCCACCGCCACCGCCGCCGGCAGATCGTTCGACCAGGTGGCGAATTCGTCCGGCTTTTTCCAGCCCTCGATCAGGGAATTGAGGTTGTCGCCCGGGCTGCGTTTGACGAAGACGAACACGGCATCGGGAAACAGCGCGCGCAGGTAGGGCACGCACAGGCCGTTCTGGTTGTTCTTGTCGACCCAGCGGTGGCGGCCGGTCCAGCGGTAAAAGTAGCGGCTGACGGCAGCGCGGTCCGCTGGGCTGGCATCGCCGGCGTCCAGCCCGTGGGTATCCCAGTTCTTGTCGGCCAGCGGGTGAAGGCCAGTCCAGTAATCGTGGGTTTCGCGTTGCAGGCTGCCGATTTCGCGCGACTCGGACAGGGTCTTGTAGACCAGCGTGGTGCCCGCGCGCGAGCAGCCGACCACGATGATGGGCCGCTCCGCCGGGCGCCGCGACATCGCCCAGCGCAACCCGCGCAGGCCGCGCCGCAGCCGGCGCGCATGGAACGCCAGCGTTTTCGTCACCTTGTCGAAAAACTCACTCAAACCCAAGCGCTTTCTTTCGTTATCAATCGGCCCCCCGGAGCACACAGGATTCGTGCCCGGCGGCAAGCTCGTTTATATTGGCGGACATTATCCCGCATCACGCTGACACAACACACCATGGATGGCATTTTTGGCTGGCTGGGCGATCACGGCGCCCATCAGGATCTGATCAGGCACATGGGGCGCGCGGCCTGCCTGTCGCCGGAAGGGCTGCTGCAGCAGCACAGCAGCCAGGTGCTGGGAGTGGCAGCGTGCTCGCGTTTCGGCAAGGCCGACATCCACGTTGAAAACGGCCTCGCCGCCGCGCTCCACGGGCGCCCGCGTTTTCTGGACGACGAACTGGCGCAGATCGCGCGCGACCAGAATCCGGCGATGGCGGTCGCGTACGGCTGGCTGCGCTTTGGCGAAAAGCTGCCGACGCTGATGCACGGCAATTTCGCTTTCGCGGTCATCGAGCCGCTGAAGAAGAAAGCCTGTCTGGCGCTCGACCGCGTCGGCGCCGAACGCCTGTGCTACGCGCAACGCGGCGGCCACCTGGTGTTCGGCAGCAGCGTGCAGAACGTGGCCGCCCACCCTGCCGTTGGGCGCAGCATCGATCCGCAGGCGATTTACGACTACCTGTACTTCCACACCCTCCCCGCACCGCGCAGCCTCTATCAGGGCGTGCGCAAGCTGCTGCCGGGGCAGATCGTCACCCTGAAAAACGGCACGCTCAGCAGCGGCTTTTACTGGCAGGCGGACTACGCTGCGGTCGACGCCGATTTCGACAGTCACCGCCGCGACTTTCGCGCCATCCTGGACCAGGCGGTGCGCGACGCCGACGCACCCGTCACGGCCGCGTTTCTTTCCGGCGGCACCGACAGCTCCACCGTGGTCGGCGCCCTCACCGCCGCGCGGCAAGCTCCGGTCGACACGTTTTCCATCGGCTTCGACGCCGCCGGGTTCGACGAGATGGAATACGCCCGCTGCGCCGCCGAGCGCTACGACAGCCGGCGCCACGAGTACTACCTGAAGCCCGCCGACATCGTGACCGCGATCCCCGTCATCGCGCGCGAATACGACGAACCGTTCGGCAACGCCTCGGCCGTGCCGACCTATTTCTGCGCGCAGGCGGCGCGCGAGGCGGGGTTCGAGCGCATGCTGGCGGGCGACGGCGGCGACGAAATCTTCGGCGGCAACGTGCGCTACGCCAAGCAGCGCCTGTTCGAGACCTACGCCCGCCTGCCGGCTTTGCTGCGGCACGGGATGATCGAGCCGCTGACGCTGCTGCCGGGCCTGTCCAGCCGCTTCCCGCTTGCCAAGCTGAAAAGCTATGTCGACCAGGCCAAGGTCGGCCTGCCGCTGCGGCTGGAGTCCTACAATTTTCTGCATCGCACGCCGCTCGAACAGATTTTCGCCACGGACTTCATCGACGCCGTCGACCCCTCGGCGCCGGGCGCCGCCCTGAGCGAAGCCTACGAGCGCACGGCGTCGGACCATTACATCAACCGCATGATGCATCTGGACCTGAAATTCACCCTGGCGGACAACGATCTGCGCAAGGTCGGCACCATGACCGAAGCGGCGGGCATCGAGGTGCGCTATCCGCTGCTCGACGACCGCCTGGTGGCCTTCGCCAACCACCTGCCGGTGGATTACAAGGTGCGCGGGCAGAAACTGCGCTGGTTCTTCAAGGAAGCCTTGCGCGACCTGCTGCCTGAACAGATCATCAACAAGACCAAGCACGGCTTCGGCCTGCCGTTCGGGGTATGGAGCACGCAATACGCCCCGCTCGGCGAGCTGGTCGGCGACAGCTTGGCCGACTTCAAGCAGCGCGGCTGGATCCGGCCGGCGTATCTCGACCACATGCTCGCCATGCAGCGCGGCCCGCATGCCAGCTATTACGGCGTGATGATCTGGCTGACCATGATGCTGGAGCAATGGCTGCAGGCGAACGAACACTGAGACGCGCCGCCGTGCAAGCTCAGAAATCGAAATAAATGAATTTCTGGCTGCTGCCGCCGAAGACAATGACGGCGAGCACCAATCCCGCGTAGGCCGTGCCGCGCAGCGTGAAGTGCAGCGCGCCCCAGCGTTGCAGGCCGCGTTTCAAGCTGCGTTCGATTTGCGGCTCCAGCAAGGTGAGCAACAGGCTGCCCCACACCAGCAGCTGCACATAGCTGCGCAGCGCCGGCGCTGCGGCGGCCGTGCCGCCCAAGCCCAGCATGGCGGCCGCGACGAGCCACGCGTCGTGAAACGTCGGCGCGCGAAAGAACACCCAGGTGATCCACACCAGCGCCAGCGTCAGCGGCCAGCCCAGCCAGGACAGGATGCGCGAAGCGTGCGAGCCGGCCGTCACGCCCGCCCTCGCATAGAACGCGAGCAGCAGGCGATGCAGCGCCAGATAGGCGCCGTGCAGGAACCCCCAGAACACGAATGTCCAGGCCGCGCCGTGCCACAGCCCACCCAGCAGCATCGTGATCATCAGGTTGGCCAGGTTGCGCGGCAGCCCGCGCCGGTTGCCGCCGAGCGAGACGTAAAGATAGTCGCGCAGCCAGCGCGACAGCGTGATGTGCCAGCGCTGCCAGAACTCGCGCACGCTGCGGCTGGTGTAGGGATAAAGAAAGTTGCGCGGCAACACGACCCCGAACGCCAGCGCCAAGCCGATCGCCATTTCGCTGTAGCCGGAAAAATCGAAATAGATTTGCAGCGCAAACACCGTGGCGGCAAGCCAGGCCGTATAAAAATCGAGCGTTTCGGGACGGCTGAAGAGTTCATCGGCCAGCGGCGCCAGGTTGTCGGCAAACAGCACCTTCTTGATCAGGCCGGCCATGAAAATCAGCGCGCCGAGCTTGATGTCGCGCGCCTTGAGCGGCTGCAGGTTTTCCAGCTGTTCGACCAATTCGGAGGCACGCAGGATGGGGCCGGCGATCATGTGCGGAAAGAAGGTGACGTACAGCCACCAGGCGCGGAATGAAATGCGCTGCGTCCATTCGCCGCGGTAGACGTCGATCATCACCGACAGCATGTGGAAGGTGTAAAAGCTGATGCCGAGCGGCAGCGCCCAGTCGCCCCAGCCGGGCGGCGCGCCGGGCAGCGGCAGGCCCAGCCAGGCGCCCAGCCCGAGCAGGCTTTCCAGCATCATGCCGAGGTATTTGACGACCCCCAGAAAACCGAGATTGAGCGCCAGCCCGGCCACCAGCAGGCGCTTGCTGCGGCTGGCCGACAGCGCGGAGTAGATCAGATAGTTGAGGCTGACCGACGCTGTCAGCAGGATGAGGTATGCCGGTTTCCAGGAGGCATAAAAAATCAGGCTGCCGGCCAGAATGACGGCGGCGCGCTCGCGGTAATTGCGCGCGCCGGCATAAAACAGCAGCAGCACGGCAAAAAACAGCAGGAAAGTCGGCGAACTGAAAACCATGGCCGGTCAAACTCCCCGCTCTGCAAGCTGGCGCCCCAGTTCGGCGCTGTAGCGTTGCGCCCCGCGGTTGTTCAGGTGGCCGGCATTGACGAATTCCGCAGGTGCGTAGCCGGTGGCGATGGGCAGCACGCTCACCCCTTCTTGCCGCAGCCGCGCCAGCAGTGCGCGATAAGGCGCAGCCGCCGGACTCGCATCGAAAAAGGCGGAAGGGCGGTCGCGCAACGGCGGAATCGTTACGAATACGCGAACCCCCCGGGCCTGCAGAAGCGCGATCGTGCGCCACAAAAAGGCCTCGACGCCGGGCGCAGGCGGCAATTGGGCGGCCGTTTCCTGGCGCACCAGCTGGATCCTGTTCTGCGCGGCCCCGAAACCTGCCCGATAGCCCAGATGGGCTGCCGCCGCGCCGCCTACCGGGTCGACCGAACGCATGCTCGCCTCGATGAAACGCAGCGCCTTGTCCGGCTCGCGCAGTTGCCGCAGATTGCCGCTGTACGACCACAATCGCAGATAGCTGCCCAGCCAGTCCCGGTAACGTCCGGCTTCCCACAGGGCGCTGCGATCGGCCAGGAAGCCGACGTAGCCCAGCGAGTCCTCATCCTGCAGGGCGCTCTCGTCCAGCCCCAGCACAACGGCTTGAATCCCCTCTCCGCCCAGCAGGCCGCGCGCATCCAGACGCCGGATTGCGCCGTGGTAGACCAGCGCATTGGCGCCGGGCAGGCCCAGATTGAAACCCCGCCGGTGGTCATCCGCCCATGCCCGGCCGAACGTGCGCGGGTCCACGCCATTATCGATCCGGCTGTTGCCGATGAACAGGACCGGTGGCGGGTTGTGTTCCACGTACTGCAGCTTGTCGTATGCCCGCCCCAGGGCAAACACCGCGCGGAACTGGTGGATCACCTGCTCGCTGTGCAGGGCGGACTCGACCAGCGCCAGCAGCAGCAGCGCCAGCCAGAACGCCCCTCCCAGGCCAGGTGGCAGACGCAGACGGGGCCAATGCACGGGAAATCAGGATCCCGGCCCGATACGGGCCTGGTGAAACCGGCTGGAAGGATGGAGGAAGCGCCCGCTTGCGGCCTGGTTCGCGGCAGGCACGGCATTGCCCAGCACCCCCGAAAACTTTGCCGCCAGTACCAGGACGATCATCAAGTGGTACGGCAAGTCAAAATAGCCCATTCCCAGGAATGCGCCGCCTGCGGCATAACCGACCAGGCTCACCTGAATCATGGCAGCCAGATCGGAAGCCCATTTCTTTTCGGGGTCATTCTTGCATCGCGTGATGATCTGCTGCGCCCGGATCCAGGCCATCAGGCCTAGCAGCATGAACAGGCCGAACCCGATAAATCCCTGCTCGCCCATGATTTCGAAATAAATGCTGTGCACGTCGCGCACGTTGAACGGGTCGGGCGCGTACTGGCGGAAAACCGGCGGCCGCCACATCTCGAAGCCGCCGCCGGTAATGCGGTCTTTCGCCACATTGAACGCGGTATGCCAGGCGTTGATCCGCCCCTGTGCGGACTGGTCCTGCTCGTAGGTCTCGATCGTGTTCATGCGGTCGTACCATGCCTGCGGCATGACCGATGCCATGATGCCCACGGCCACCGCCATGTAGATGCCGGTGACGAGCTTGTTGCGGCTTTTCAGCCACAGGAACAGCCCCATCGCCAGCATCGCCACCAGACCGCCGCGCGACTGGCTGCCAATGGCCGCGACGCCGGTCAGCACCATGGCGCTGGCCAGCCCGATGCGGATCCACTTGCGGGTTTCCTGCAGGTGCAGGTAACGGATGAGTGGAATCGCCATCACCAGCGCCAGCGCCAGTTCGTTGTTGCCCCCGATGAAGGTTCCGGACGGCCCCTGCACCCGGTAGGCGCCGCCGTTGAGAATGGTGAAAATCCCGCCCTTGACGCCATAAAAGCCGAACGACAGGGCGATCACCCAGATCAGCCAGTGCAGCTTGTGGCGATCGGTGATGATGAGCGCGGTGAGGAAGACCATCAGCTGGATCTTCCATACCTTGTTCCACTGCAGCCAGGCGGAATCGGAATAGAACGCGAAGAAGGTAGTGAACAGCATCCAGCCGATAAAGATCAGCAGGACGATGGTTTCCCGCGTCCATGGCATCTCTTTTTTCTCCTTCGACGCCATGAAAGCCACGATGGTGACCAGGCCGACGATCATGGAGAACGGCAGATCGTAGGCGAATCCCCATGCCAGCCGGTGCGGATTCATGTAGCCCAGCCACGACCACAGCAGGATGCCCAGCCAGGGGCGCTTGAACACGAAAGGAAGCAGGCCGAAAATCAGGCCGGCAATGAATAGGTCTCTCATACGGATTGGGTTTTCTGCGCCATCGGTGAAATCATGATGTCCGCCATATTCATCATCAGGGCATCGGCAAGGTTTCCAGCATTCAGGGTACACAATTG
>NZ_MKUG01000059.1 GCF_001897685.1 Thiobacillus sp. 65-1402 | reverse complement strand
CTGGTACGCGGCGTGGGATCTCGCCTTCCACTGCATCCCCTTGGCCATGGTCGACCCCGCGTTTGCCAAGGAGCAGCTCGTGCTGATGACGCGCGAGTGGTACATGCACCCCAACGGGCAGATCCCCGCCTACGAATGGGCGTTCGGCGACGTCAACCCGCCGGTTCACGCCTGGGCCGCGTGGGAGGTCTACCGGAGCGAGCGCGACGCCAACGGCGGCCGCGGCGACACCGCTTTCCTCGAGCGCATCCTGCACAAGCTGCTGCTCAACTTCACCTGGTGGGTGAACCGCAAGGATCCCGCCGGCCACAACGTGTTCCAGGGCGGCTTCCTCGGCCTCGACAACATCGGCGTGCTCGACCGCAGCCGCCCGCTGCCGGGCGGCGGCACCATCGAGCAGGCCGACGGCACCAGCTGGATGGCGATGTACTGCCTCAACCTGATGCGCATCGCCCTCGAGCTTGCGCAGACCAACCACGTCTACGAGGACATCGCGACCAAGTTCTTCGAGCACTTCCTCTACATCGCCCGCGCCATGAACAACATCGGCGACCAGGGCATCGGCCTGTGGGACGAGGAAGACCAGTTCTTCTACGACGTGCTGCGCTTTCCGGATGGCAGCATGACGCCGCTGCGGGTGCGCTCCATGGTCGGGCTGATCCCGCTGTTCGCGGTCGAAATCCTCGAGCCGGAACTGCTCGAACGCCTGCCGGGCTTCAAGCTGCGGCTCGAGTGGTTCATGAAGTACCGCCCCGAGCTCGCGGCGCTGGTTTCCCACTGGATGGAGCCGGGGCGCGGCAACCGCCGCCTGCTGTCGCTGCTGCGTCCGCATCGCATGCGGCGCCTGCTGCAGCGCATGCTGGATGAAGACGAATTCCTGTCCGCCTACGGCGTGCGCTCGCTCTCCCGCGCACACCGCGACCAGCCCTATCTGGCCTCCCTCGACGGCCACCCCGTGAGCGTGAACTACCAGCCGGCGGAATCGGAGTCGGGCCTGTTCGGCGGCAATTCCAACTGGCGCGGCCCCATCTGGTTCCCGGTCAACTATCTGCTGGTGAACGCCCTCTACCGCTTCGCCGATTTCTACGGCGAGGGGCTGAAGGTGGAGTGCCCGACCGGCTCAGGCCGCGAGCTGTGCCTCGATGAAATCGCCGACGAACTGACGCGCCGCCTCATCGGCATCTTCCGCCGCGACGGCCAGGGCGGCCGCCCGTTTTTCGGCGCCAGCGACAAACAGAACAGCGACCCGCACTTCCGCGACCACATCCTGTTCCACGAATATTTCCACGGCGACAGCGGGCGCGGCCTGGGCGCCTTGCACCAGACCGGCTGGACCGGGCTGGTGGCGAAGCTGCTGCAGCCGCGGCGGTAACAAGCGGCGCTCGCATGATGGGCGAGGCGACGCTGTCAGGCCGGGTAGGGTCGAGCCACGTTGATTCCCCGACCCGGGCCGAACCATTGAGCGAAATTTGCGGTAAGCGGGAGGTCTGCTTTGGATCGCAATGGCGGTGCGCACCAACTGGGCAAAGAAAAGCCCGCATTACGCGGGCTTATGCATTTTTTATTGCATCTTGTTGGATTTGAATTTGGTGGAGCGGAGGAGGATCGAACTCCCGACCTTCGCATTGCGAACGCGACGCTCTCCCAGCTGAGCTACCGCCCCAGTGCGGCGGATTATAACTTCAGCGGCGCGATGCGGAAAGCGCGGCGAGGCAGGCGGGCAGATTGGGCAGGACGCGGGCGGCGAGCCAGCCGAACAGGACGCCGCCGCTGTTGGCGAGCGCGTCGAGCCCATCGGGCTGGCGGTTGGGGGTGAGGCCCTGCAGCAGTTCAATGGCGGCGCCGAACAGCGCCACCGCAACGGCGAGCTTCCAGCGCCGCTCCACGACGAGCTGCGCCCACCAGAACATCAGCACGGCATAGCCGGCGAAGTGGACGATCTTGTCGGCGTGGCTGCCGCTTTCGCCCAGCATCGGGGGCGAAAGCGAAACCACCAGTGTGACGACGATGCCGAGCCAGCCGCCCAGCTTCCACAGTCGCTCGATCACGCGCTGCGCTGCGCCCAGCGCAGCATGGCGACGCCGGCGACGACCATCGGCAGCGACAGCCATTGCCCCATCGAGAGGCCGAGCCCCAAGAGGCCGAGGAAGCTGTCGGGCTCGCGGGCGAATTCGGCGAGGAAGCGCAGGCTGCCGTAGCCGATCAGGAACACGCCGGAAACCGCGCCGACCGGGCGCGGCTTGCTGGAATAGAGCCACAGGATGGCGAACAGCAGCAGGCCTTCGCCGGCGAACTGGTACAGCTGCGAGGGATGCCGTGCGATGCCGTCGCCCGCCTGCGGGAACAGCATGCCCCACGGCAGGTCGGTGGCGCGCCCCCACAGTTCGCCGTTGATGAAGTTGCCGAGCCGCCCGGCGGCGAGTCCCAGCGGCACCAGCGGGGCGATGAAATCGGTGACGGCGAGCCAGCGCAGGCGGTGGCGGCGCGCGAACAGCGCCATCGCGATGATGACGCCGAGGAAGCCGCCGTGAAAGCTCATGCCGCCTTCCCACAGCTTGAGGATGTCGAGCGGGTTGGCCAGGTATTCCGCCGGCTTGTAGAACAGCACGTAGCCCAGCCGGCCGCCGAGGATGACGCCGAGCACGCCGTAGAACAGCACGTCGTCGAGCATTTGCGCGTTCCAGCCGGTCCACGGCCGGTGCGCGATGCACCAGCGCCCGAGCAGGATGACCTGGATGAAGGCGATGAGATACATGAGGCCGTACCAGTGGACGGCGACGGGCCCGAGCTGCAGGGCGACGGGGTCGAATTGCGGATGGACGAGCATGTATAAGGGGGCCAGGAGTCAGGGGTTAGGGGCTAGGGATTTGGCGAAGCGCCCGGGTAAAATGCGAGGCTGATTATAGATTGAGTGAGCATCATGCCTGACTACCGTTCCTGGACAACCACCCGTGGCCGCAACATGGCGGGAGCGCGTGCGCTGTGGCGCGCCACCGGCATGAAGGACGGCGATTTCAGCAAGCCCATCGTCGCCATCGCCAACTCGTTCACCCAGTTCGTGCCGGGCCACGTGCATCTGAAGGACATGGGCCAGCTGGTGGCGCGCGAAATCGAGGCGGCCGGCGGCGTGGCGAAGGAATTCAACACCATCGCGGTCGACGACGGCATCGCCATGGGGCACGGCGGCATGCTGTACAGCTTGCCGAGCCGCGACCTCATCGCCGACTCGGTCGAGTACATGGTCAACGCGCACTGCGCCGACGCGCTGGTGTGCATCTCCAACTGCGACAAGATCACCCCCGGCATGCTGAATGCCGCGCTGCGGCTGAACATCCCCACGGTGTTCGTTTCTGGCGGGCCGATGGAAGCCGGCAAGGTGGTGTGGGACAAGCAGACCATCAAGCTCGACCTGGTCGACGCCATGGTGTCGGCGGCCGACGCCAAGTTCAGCGACGACAAGGTCAACCAGCTGGAACGCTCGGCCTGCCCGACCTGCGGCTCGTGCTCGGGCATGTTCACCGCCAACTCGATGAACTGCCTGACCGAGGCGCTGGGACTTTCGCTGCCGGGCAACGGCTCGCTCTTGGCGACCCACGCCGACCGCAGGAACCTGTTCCTTGCCGCCGCGCGCCTGATCGTCCGCAACACCCGCCGTTATTACGAGGACGGCGATACCCGTGTGCTGCCGCGCGCGATCGCCAGCTTCGACGCCTTCGAGAACGCCATCGCGCTCGACATCGCGATGGGCGGCTCGACCAACACCGTGCTGCATCTGCTGGCCGCCGCGCACGAGGCCGGCGTCGATTTCACCATGGCCGACATCGACCGCATGAGCCGCCGCGTGCCGCATCTCTCCAAAGTGGCGCCGTCGATCCAGACCTATCACATGGAAGACGTGCACCGCGCCGGCGGCGTGATGGCGATCCTCGGCGAGCTGGAGCGCGGCGGCCTCGTCCACCGCGAGGTGCCGACCGTGCTGATGAAGACCCTGGGCGAGCAGATCGACGTCTACGACATCCGCCGCACCAAAGACAAGGATGTGAAGGACTACTTCCGCGCCGCGCCCGGCGGCGTGCCGACGCAGACCGCGTTCTCGCAGGACCGCCGCTTCCCGAAGCTCGACGACGACCGTGTCAACGGCTGCATCCACGACATCGAGCATGCCTACTCGAAGGACGGCGGGCTGGCGGTGCTGTACGGCAACCTCGCGGCCGACGGCTGCATCGTCAAGACCGCTGGCGTCGATGAAAGCATCTGGAAATTCTCCGGGCCGGCGCGCGTATTCGAATCGCAGGACGCCGCGGTGGAAGCCATCCTTGGCGACAAGATCGTCGCCGGCGACGTCGTGGTGATCCGCTACGAAGGCCCGCGCGGCGGCCCCGGCATGCAGGAAATGCTGTACCCGACCAGCTATCTCAAGTCCAAGGACCTCGGCAAGGCCTGCGCTTTGATCACCGACGGCCGCTTCTCGGGCGGCACTTCGGGGCTCTCCATCGGTCACGCCTCGCCGGAGGCGGCCGAGGGCGGCAACATCGGCCTGGTCGAAGAGGGCGACATGATCGACATCGACATCCCGCAGCGCACGATCAGCCTGCGCGTGACGGACGCCGAACTGGAGCGCCGCCGCGCCGCGATGGACGCCAGGGGCGCCGCCGCGTGGAAGCCGGCCAGCCGGACGCGCGCCGTGTCGGCCGCACTGCGCGCCTATGCGGCGATGACGACGTCCGCCGCCTTCGGCGCGGTGCGCGACGTCAGTCTGGTCGAGCATCCGACCGAGGCACAGGTGCACGCCGACCCGCTGGCGCGCTTCGCCATCCCCGGCCAGCTGAGCTTCCGGGTGGGCGCGGGCGGCCTGACTTACGCCGACATCGACAACCATGGCGGCCGCGCGACGCTCTGCCTGCAGGGCGCGCACGTGGTGAGTTTCCGTCCCAAATCGCAGCGAGAGCCGCTGGTGTGGGTGTCCGACGCCGCCAAGTTCGCCGCCGGCAAATCCATCCGCGGCGGCGCCCCGGTGTGCTGGCCGTGGTTCGGCGCGCACGATGCCGAATCCGGCTACCCCGCGCACGGCTTCGCCCGCACCGTGCTGTGGACGGTCATTGGCAGCCGCAAGCGCAACGATGCCAGGACCGAAATCACCCTGCAGCTGGTGGACAACGAGCAGACCCGCGCGCAGTGGCCACACCCCACCCAGCTGACGCTGACCGTGGTGGTGGGCGACAAGCTGGAGATGCGGCTCGCCACCACCAATACCGGCGATGCCCCGGTGAAAATCGGCGAGGCGCTGCACACCTACCTGCACATCAGCGACATCGGCGCGGTGAGCGTCATCGGCCTCGAAGGCAGCGACTACCACGACAAGGTCGACAACTTCGCGCGCAAGCAACAACGCGGCGACATCGCCTTCAACGGAGAAGTCGACCGTGTCTACGTCGACACGCCGGCCGACTGCGTCATCGTCGACCCCGGCCTCAAGCGCCGCATCCGCATCGCCAAGACCGGCTCGCTGTCCACCGTGGTGTGGACGCCGTGGGCGGAAAAGGCCGACAAGATGGGCGACATGGGCCGCGGCAAATCCGGCGCCGGCTGGCGCGAAATGGTCTGCGTCGAGTCGGCCAACGCGATGGACAACGTCGTCACCGTGGCGCCGGGCGAAACCCACACGCTGGCGGTGACGTATAGCGCCGAGGCATTGTAGGCAGAAGAGGGGAAACCGGCATGCGCGTGATTCTGGTGGCCAACCCCAAGGGCGGCAGCGGCAAGACCACGCTGTCGACCAACCTCGCCGGCTATCTGGCCTCAGCGGGCGAGCGCGTGGCGATGCTGGACCTCGACCGCCAGAAATCCGCCACCCACTGGCTGGCGATGCGCGACATGGCGCTGCCGGACATCGGGTTGCTGCGCGAGGGACAGAAGGGCGGTGGCGACTGGCTGGTGATCGACTCGCCCGCCGGGCTGCACGGCAGGAATCTGGAACGCGCGCTGAAGCTCGCGCACAAGGTGGTGGTGCCGATCGCGCCGTCGCTGTTCGACATCCGCGCCAGCCAGGAATTCCTTGCCGCGCTGCACGCCGAAAAGGCCGTGCGCAAGGGCCATGCCTTCGTCGGCGTGGTCGGCATGCGCGTCGATCCGCGCACCCGCGCCGGCGTCACCCTGGAGCAGTTCATGGCGCAGCAGGACCTGCCGGTGCTGGCTTGCCTGCGCAACACCCAGCACTACGTCAACGCCGCGTTCGAGGGCAAGAGCCTGTTCGACCTGCCGCACCATGTCGCCGCGCGCGACATCGAGCAGTGGCAGGAATTGATCGGCTGGCTGGACCGCTGATCGCGCCAGCCGGGCGCGCGGTCAGTGCGTGGCCGGCTTCATCAGGTTGACCACCTGCGGCTTGACCACGCTCTTGGTCGTCGGGCAGGCGCCCTCTTCGGAAACGCCGAGCTGGCGCTCGGCATCGGTCAGCAGGTTGATCACGTCCACGTAGAACTTGTCGTTCGCCATCATGCGTGCGGTGCGGCCGCCCTCGTTGACGGCGAGCACGTCGGCGCCGTTGTTGATCAGCCATTCCACCACCGAAGCATCGCCGCCGCCGGCGGCCAGCATCAGCGGCGTGATGCCGAAGAAGATGCGCTCGTCGAGCGAGGCGCCGGCCTGGTGCAGCACGTCGATGACCTCGACGTAGCCACACCCGGTCTCGCCGTTGTAGGCGGCCTTGGCGAGCGCGGTCCAGCCCTGCTGGGCTTTGGCATTGACGTCGGCGCCGGCGGCGATCAGCTCCTGCACCGCCGCGACGTGGCCGCCGTGGGCGGCGTGCATCAGCGCGGTTTCGCCGGCCTCGTCAGCGGCATCGTGGGCCACGCCGGCCTCAAGCAGGTTCTTGATCTGGACGGCATCGCCCGAGCGGGCGGCGGCGAATAATTCTTGCGACATGGGGGGCTCCTGCGTTTTAGGCGACGGGCAGTGAGCGTACAATTGTTGACCGATTTTATCAACTATTATTGAGGGGCGCGCCAGGCTTGAATGCCGTCTCGATGACGGCCCGTCTGTCCTGCTTCGTGCCGAACCCAAAACGCCGCCATGCCCAATCGTCTCGCCACCGAACCCAGCCCCTATCTGCTGCAGCACGCCGACAACCCGGTCGACTGGTATCCGTGGGGCGAAGAAGCCCTGGAAAAGGCGCGCCGCGAGGACAAGCCGATCCTGCTGTCGATCGGCTATTCGGCCTGCCACTGGTGCCATGTGATGGCGCACGAGTGCTTCGAGGACGCCGAGGTGGCGGCGGTGATGAACCGGCTGTTCGTTAACATCAAGGTCGACCGCGAGGAGCGCCCCGACCTCGACCAGATCTACCAGGCGGCGCACCAGTTGCTGGCGCAGCGCGGCGGCGGCTGGCCGTTGACGGTGTTTCTCGCCCCCGACCAGACGCCGTTCTTCGCCGGCACCTATTTTCCCAAGACGCCGCGCTACAGGTTGCCGGGCTTCATCGACCTGATGGAAAACGTCGCCCGCGCCTGGCGCGAGCGGCGCGGCGAAGTGCTGGCGCAGAACGCGGCGCTGCGCGACACGCTGGCGCAGCAGCCGCCGGAGGGCAGCGGCCAAAGCCTGAGCGCTGCGCCGTTTGCCGCTGCGCTGCACGATCTGGCGCAGGCCTTCGATCCGGTGTGGGGCGGATTTTCGCCCACGCCCAAATTCCCGCGTCCGGGCGAACTGTTCTTCCTGCTGCGCGAGTCACAGCGCGGCGGCAGTGCGCAGGCGCGCGAGATGGCGCTGTTCACTCTGCGCAAGATGGCTTCCGGCGGTGTGCGCGACCAGCTCGGCGGCGGTTTCTGCCGCTATTCGGTGGACGCGCAGTGGGCGATTCCGCACTTCGAAAAAATGCTCTACGACAACGGCCCGCTGCTGCATCTGTATGCCGATGCTTGGGCGCTGACCGGCGAAGCGCTGTTCAGGGACACCGCCGAGGGCATCGTCGAGTGGCTGCTGCGCGAGATGCGCGCGCCGGACGGCGGTTTTTATTCCGCGCTCGACGCCGACAGCGAAGGCCACGAGGGCAGGTTCTACGTGTGGACGCCCGATCAGGTGCGGGCGCTGCTTTCGACCGAGGAATATGCGGTGGCGGCGCCGGTCTACGGCTTCGATTTGCCGCCGAATTTCGAAAACGGCAGCTGGAATCCCATCCTCGCGCGCCCGCTGGCGGACGTTGCGGCCGAGCTGGGACTGACCGCAGAGGCGGCAGCAGCACGGCTGGCAAGCGCGCGCGCCAGGCTGTTTGCCGCGCGCGAAACCCGCGTGCGGCCGGGGCGCGACGACAAGCAGCTCACCAGCTGGAACGCGCTGATGATCGGCGGGCTGGCGCATGCCGGGCGGGTGATGAACCGTACCGACTGGGTGGAGGCGGCGCATGCGGCAATCGATTTTCTGCATGTGAATCTGTGGCGCGATGGGCGACTCTGCGCCAGCTTCCAGCGCGGCGAAGCGCGGCTCAATGCCTATCTCGACGACTATGCCTTCCTGCTCGATGCGCTGCTGGAAGCGCTGCAGGCCCGTTACCGCGAGGCCGACATGGCTTGGGCGTGCGAACTCGCCGATGCGCTGCTGGCGCATTTCGAGGATCCGGACGCCGGCGGATTTTTCTTCACCAGCCACGACCATGAAGCGCTCATCATTCGCCCCAAGCCGGGCTACGACAACGCCACGCCGTCCGGCAACGGCGTCGCCGCGTTTGCGCTGCAGCGGCTCGGGCATCTGCTCGGCGAGGCGCGTTACCTCGATGCCGGCGCGCGCTGCCTGAGCTTGTTCTACGCGCACCTGGGCCAGCAGCCGGTCGCCTATCCGACGCTGCTGGCCGTGCTCGACGAAGCGCTGGCGCCGCCGCGGACGATCCTGCTGCGCGGCCCGGAATCCGCCCTGCGCGCATGGGTGCTGGCGCTGACGCCGAAACTCGGTGCGCGCGACATGCTGCTGGCCTTGCCCAATGGCTTGAGCCTGCCGCAGGCGCTGGCGAAGCCGGAACCGGATCGCCCCACTGCCTGGGTCTGCGGCGGAACGGCCTACCCTGATGGATATAAATGCCGGCCGCCGCTGACCGACCTGGCCGGCGTGCTGGAATAAGGGGTTTATCAGCATTTGCTATTAGGAACCCGTGGCGGCGCCTGCTATCAAACAGGCAGTTGATTTGTCATTGGGAGCGATCATGAGCACACACACCGAACCCGCGGTTTTCCATCCGCAGGTCGCCCATATGAATCTGCCCGGCATCCGCCGCGTGACATTCGATCAGCCGCTGCGCTGGTTGCGCGACGGCGCAAAGGATTTTGCCCGGGCGTGGCCGCTGAGCCTGTTCTATGGAGCCGTCTTCGCGCTGCTGGGCTACGGTTTGGTGCATGCTGCGGAGGACAGGCCGCATCTGGCGATGGCGCTGGCTTCGGGCTTCCTGTTCGTCGCTCCGGCGCTGGCCATCGTGTTTTATTGCCTGAGCCACCGGCTGGAGCATCATCACAAGCTCCCCAAACTGTTCGTTCCCCTGCTGGCGTGGCGCGCCAATCCATCCTCCCTGGGGCTGTTCGCCGTGATGCTGGTGTTCGTCCTGATTTCATGGGAGCGCACATCGGCGATCCTGGTCGGACTTTTCCTCAGCGGTTCGGGCATCGGCGGCCTGTCCGATCTGCTCAGCATCAATGCGGTGCGGCAGCATACCGATTTCGTGCTGGCCTACCTGGCGTTCGGCGGCGTGCTGGCGCTGATGATGTTCAGCCTCTCGGTGGTATCGCTGCCGATGCTGCTGCACCGCAAGGTCGATTTCGCCACCGCGCTGGTCGCCAGCTTCATGGCGACCCGGCTCAATTTCCCTGTAATGCTGCTGTGGGGGGCATTGATTGCGGGCCTGATCGCCATCGGAATGGCGACGGATTTCATCGCCATGGCGGTGGTTTTCCCCTGGCTGGGGCACGCCAGCTGGCATGCCTACCGCGAACTGGTCGAACGCGAATAACAATGTTTTACCGGGCCGGCTAGCAAAAAGACGGGCCCATGTCTTGCGTGGCGGAGGATTTTCCTTAATATTGGAGGCGCGATAGTGGCTAGACAGATAGCGCGCGCTCAACCCGACCTCCACGGAGACACTGTAATGATGAAGAAATTGATGATGACTGCAGCATCCGCTGCCCTGCTGGCCATGTCCGGCGTCGCTTCTGCCGATTCCGAACAGGCGCTGGCCCAGAAAAACGCGTGCATGTCCTGCCACGGCGTGGATAAGAAAATTGTTGGTCCTTCTTTCAAGGACGTGGCCAAAAAATATGCCGGCGACAAGACCGCGAAAGACAAGCTGGTCGCCAAGGTGAAAGCCGGCGGCAAAGGGGTGTGGGGGCCGGTTCCCATGCCGCCGAACGCACAGGTCAAGCATGAAGACGTGGAGAAGATTGTCGAATGGGTGTTGAGCCTGAAGTGATCTGAAGACGTGCCCGAGCAAAGGCCGACCCATGGGTCGGCCTTTGTTTTTCCGGAAGGGACGCACGCGCAGCGCAGCCCGTTAGGGCCACAAGTTTGCTATCGTTGCCGCCGATAACAAATTATTTCAATGGGGTCAGGCGGTGGTTCATCCTTATCGGTTCTTCGCATTCGCAGCCGCAGCGCTGTTTTCGCAGTTCGCCCAGGCAGCCGAGCCTGGCCGAATCGACGCCTTCTTCGGCAGCCTGAATGGCTATCTCGCCAGTGTCATCTTCTACGACGTGTTTCCCGGCGAAGCGTCGATGCCTTTCATCGTCGCCTGGCTGATAATCGGCGCGGTCTACCTGACCCTGCGCTTCAGCTTCGTCAACCTGCGCATGATGCGTCACGGATTCAGGGTGTTGCGGGGCAAGTACCATACGGCGGACGACAAGGGCGAGGTGAGCTCGTTCCAGGCGTTGACCACCGCGCTTTCCGCCACGGTCGGGCTCGGCAACATCGCTGGCGTTGCGATCGCGATTTCGATCGGCGGGCCAGGGGCCACGTTCTGGATGATCGTCGCAGGCTTTCTCGGCATGACCACCAAATTCACCGAGGCCACGCTGGCGCAGCGCTACCGCGAGGTGCGTCCCGACGGACACATCATGGGCGGCGCCATGGAATACCTGTCCAAGGGCTTCGCCGAATTCAATCTGCCGCGCACCGGCAAAGTCCTGGCGGGCATGTTCGCCGTGTTCACCGTGCTCGGCTCGTTCGGTGCCGGCAGCGCGTTCCAGGTGAGCCAGTCGCTGGGCGCGGTGCAGGAGCAGATCCCTTTCTTCAAAGACACGCCGATCGCCTACGGCCTCATCATGGGGGTGGCGGTGGGCGTGGTCATCATCGGCGGCCTGCGCCGCATCGCCCACACCGCCGAAGCGGTGGTGCCGAGCATGATCCTGATCTACCTGGCGGCCTGCCTGTGGATCATCCTGGGCAACATCGACCAGCTCCCGCAGGCGATCGCCAAGATCGTCACCGAAGCCTTTGCGCCGATCGCGGTGGCGGGCGGCATGGTGGGTGCGCTGGTGCAGGGTTTCAAGCGCGCAGCGTTCTCAAGCGAGGCCGGCCTCGGCTCGGCCGCGATCGTGCACTCGACCGCTTCGGTCAAGTACCCGATCCGCCAGGGCATGGTCGCGCTCTACGAACCCTTCATCGACACCATCATCATCTGCACCATGACTGCGCTGGTCATCGTCATCACCGGCGTCTACAACGATCCGGCCACCCTGGCGATCCGTGAAGCGAGCAAGGGGGCGGCGCTGACCTCGGTGGCATTCGCCACGGTGTCGGACTGGTTCCCGGCCATCCTCACGCTGTCGGTGGTGTTGTTCGCGTACAGCACCATGATCTCGTGGTCCTACTACGGTGAGCGCTGCTGGGCCTATCTCTTCGGCGAACGGACCTCGATCGCCTACCGGGTGGCCTTCCTCGTGTTCATTGTCATCGCCTCGGTGGCGAGCGCGTCCAACATGGTCGACTTCACCGACCTGCTGGTGCTGGCGATGGCCTTTCCCAACCTGTTGGGGCTTTATCTGCTGAGCGGCAAGGTGCGGGCGATGCTGACCGACTACCAAAACAAGCTGAGAAGTGGCGAACTCGACCGCGAAATCGTGAAGGACTGAATACCGCCTGGCCGACGCCGGTTCAGCGAGGGCTCGAGTTGAAGCGGTGCAGCCGGCGCTCGGTCAGCACCGCGTCGAGCGGCATGTCCCACGGTTCGTGCGGCAGCGCCTCCACCCGCTGGCATTCGTAGGCGACGCCCACCAGGCGCGGCTTGCGCCACAGCCGCCGGTGCTGCATGAAAGCCAGTGTCGCATCGTAGTAACCGCCGCCCATTCCCAGGCGATGACCCTGCAGATCGAATCCCACCAGCGGCATCAGCAGCAGGTCGAGCTGGCGCGCGCGCAGCGGCTTTGCATCCAGCGGCTCGGGAATGCCGTAGCGGTTCGGCGACATGCGCGTGTCGCGCCCGACGCGCCCGAAGCGCATTACCCGTCCACGGCGCGGCAGAATCGGCAGATAGCAGTCGCGCTGCATGCACAGCGCCTGATTGAGCAGGGGGTGAACGTCGAACTCGCCGCCCTGCGGCAGATAGAAACCGATGCGTTGCGCGCGCAGCAACAGGCCGTGGCGCAGCGCCAGCCGCAGCGACGCGCGCGCGGC